>JANXZA010000240.1 GCA_025355745.1 Rhizobacter sp.
CTGAACTGCGCAATCGACGCACTCAACGCCTTACGCCACGCTCTCGGCTTGATCAGGATTGCTGTCCGCGCCACCCTCGGCCCGTCGGTCCCCGCCAACGTGTCAGCCGGTCTGCGCTGAAACGGGTTTTGCAGGGCCGACTGAATAGCGGTGGTTCCTGCGTGGTCTCTTGCTCATGGTCATCCTGCTTTCTCGGGCCTCGGGCCCGAGTTGTTGTCGCAGAGTTTCCACTTATCGCTGTGTTCAGATTTCCGGCGCCACCTCTCTTCTCACTGGGCGAACAGATCGGCGACTTGACTGCCCACGCTGGCCGGTCACGTCAAGTCTGGCTGCGACAGAGTGACGATGGATTTCGCAGGGCCGACTACAAACGAGGCCGGCCGAGTGCGGCAGGCGTGCGTATGGGCAGTTGGAGGGCGGTGAACCGCGACTTCTGCACCGGCGTTGTTTCGGTCAGCCCGTGCAGGGCGTGCCGATCGGCGGCGCGCACGGTCGGCTGATGGAGTCGCTGCAGTTTCTGCAGCAAGCGGGTCGGAGACTCGTCGCGGTCGTTGGTACAGTTTGGCTTCGGAGTTGCCCGCTCGCTCATCAAGATTCGACACCTCGATAAGCGAGTATCAAATGGGCAGTGCCATCCTCGTTTCTACGAGGTAGCGTGAAATATCCGGGCTAGACCATTTTGATCGGGCAGGCCTTTTGGAAATCTCAGGTCGCGGTCACTTGCCGGGCGTGAATGAATTCTGCGGGGCTGACTACGTGGCGCTGTACGACCATCAATGATCTCAGCTCGCTCCGAAAAGCAATACACCCCTGAAAACTGTGAAAGACTGGCGCCTAGCAAACCCCGAACTGTTCTGTAGACGACCTTACGTTCGTCCGGGATGCGACAGTGAACCAACAAGAAAATTTCTTACAAAGAACCTCAGAGTATCCTTGAGATCTTCTCCAGTGCATGGTTTTGCCCACCGCGGCTGGCAATCTTGATGGCGCCGACGCGATTTCCGAGTTTGACACAATCGATCAACGGCCAACCGCCCTCAATGCCGAATAGAAGCGAAGCGCGGAACGCATCTCCGCATCCGGTAGGGTCGATCAATGTACTGGCTTGAACAGCTGGTATCCGCGTTTGCATCCCATCCAGCCACATATCACAGCCGGCAGCTCCCAAGGTGACAATCACGCCGCGCAGATGAGACCTTGACATGGATTCAAGTGAGATTCCGGTTCGGTCGACCAACATGCGTGCCTCGTAGTCGTTGACTGCCACCCAGGTAGCCTGGGCAACGAACTGGCGCAGTTCCATTCCATCGAACATCGGAAGCCCCTGGCCCGGGTCGAACACGAACGGAATTCCTGCATCAACCAATTGGCTGGCATGTTGAAGCATTGCTTCGCGTCCGTCCGGAGCTACAATAGCCACGGATATATCTCTTCTCGCGGGTATTGGCGACAGGTGCGCGGATTGCATCGCACCGGGATGAAACGCCGTGATTTGATTGTTGTCGGCGTCAGTGATGATGATCGCCTGCGCAGTATGGGAATCGGGAATGACCGTGACGTAATCGGTATTCGCACCCCAAGACTGGATGCGCTTCACATATTCGAGCCCATCGGTCCCGACTGCGGCCATCACGACGGCTTGACCACCGAGCTGACTCAGTGAATAGGCAATATTTCCAGCGCAACCACCATACTCGCGCCGTAAGGTCGGAACCAGGAATGAAACGTTGAGGATATGCAGTTGTTCCGGAAGAATTTGCTCTGCAAATCGACCAGGAAAGTTTGTGATCGTGTCGAACGCGAGCGAACCGCAAATAAGTACTGACATATTTATTCTGAAGCGGATTGGTTGAGTGAATTCTGGCGTGGAGCGTCCTGAAGGTGGCCAAAGACCTTATCAGGGATAAAATATTTCGACGGTATAACCGACCGTTCTCAAAATGTCGCTTGCCAAAGTGATTTGCAGCGCTGTCTCAGCGCCTGCCGCGATGACAGGCGGGCCGCGAAAATCTCCAGGGTCAAGCACGCGTCGAGCCAGGAGTTGACCGTTAGGGTCAGTCAAACTCAGTTCCAGCGACGGCAGTGCCACTGCCATGCGGCCACGATTGTGTAGCACGACGGCAAGTGTGAACGCATCCCGACCGCCGACTCGCGTCAAAGCGCTGTTTTCAACTGCGACGTCTGAGATTCTGCGCAAAACGCCTACGGAGCAACCGACTGATTTGCACCAAGCGACCATCGCCGGCCTTGCGGACGTCAAATGCGCGGAGATCGAATCGCGAAAGTGATGGACGGCTTGAACGGTTAAGACCAATAACAGCATCGTGCCGACTGTCCAAACCAGAAACTGATTGCGGGAAAAACTTTGGTGGTAACCAGGTGAGGGTTGTCGAAGAAACTCAGGCGTCGGCGACGAAGCAGCCACAAGGGAGGCCTGTGAGTGCGACCAGGATAGACTTTCGCTCGTTGCGAGAGCGCACTGAGAATCATCGCTTTCTGCCTTCTGAGGAAGGGTTCCGTCGACGGTCCCGAGGCGGAGCGCGGCCGCGGCCGCTGCCGCAGACTGCGTAGAGTCATCAGGCTGGGCTGTTTGATCGACGGTTAGCCGGTGAGAAGCATGTGGCTCAGGAACAGGCGCTTGAGCCTGCAACTCGGCGCGCTCCAGGTCGAACAGGCCTTCGAGCGCATTGAAGACTGCGTCGCATCGACCACACCGAACCCACCCTTCAGATACCTTGAGCTGGTCCTGAACGACGCGAAACGCCGTGCCACAGGCAGTGCATCGGGTGGCCAGACTCATCAACGAATCATGACACGGGAACGGCCACGTCCCGTTGACCGGTCATCAGGATCCAACCCTCTTCGGTATCGGTCACCGACAGGTTTATCCATGGTGCAAATGCGCTCCTGAGTTCATCGGCCTGACGCTCAAGGATGCCGGCCAGTACCAAGTCACCGCCGTGCGCTACACGGGCGCAAAGAATCGGTGCAAGCAGTTTCAGCGGCGCGGCCAGGATGTTGGCGAGGACCAGAGAATACGTGCCGACTGCCATGTCCGGCAGCCCCGCATTCAGTGCCACCTGATTGTGCTGCGCGTTGCCACGCGTCGACTCGATGGCTGAGGGGTCGATGTCGACCGCGTCGATATCCGCAGCGCCGAACAGCGCTGCGCCGATGGCCAGAATGCCGGAGCCGCAACCATAGTCCAGAACCCGCGACCCCCCAGCCACGTTCCGAGCGGCATGCAACGCGATCCAGTGCAGGCACATGCGCGTCGTCGGATGCGTCCCGGTGCCGAACGCCAGTCCCGGGTCGAGCCTTATCACCTTGGTCGCTGCGGCGGGCGCTTCATGCCAGCTCGGCACGACCCAGAACGTGGGCGTGATCGGCACGGATGCAAACTGCGACTGCGTCAGACGCACCCAGTCCTGGTCTTGCAGCGGCGCAATCGATTGAACCTGCACCTGCCTGGCCCATTCCTGGGCGACCAGCAAGGTCGCGGCTTCAACAGCGACAGCTTCGTTCTCGAACAGCGCCCTGACCGTCGACCGCCGCCAGCCAGCACGCGGTGCAGGCATGCCCGGTTCCCCGAACAGCGCACGCTCATCGACGCTGTCCGCGTCGGCGTCCTCCATCGAAACCGACAGCGCGTCGAGTTCGTCGATCAGCGCATCCGAGACTTGCTCAACGCAGCCCTCAGGCGCCAGCAGCAACAGCTCGACCATCTCTGGCCGGGCTTCAGCGCTTGTGCTGGCCGAGCCAGCCTTCGAGGTAATGAATGCTCGTCCCACCTTCGACGAACTTGGCATCGACCATCAATTCGCGGTGCAGCGGTATGTTGGTCTGGATCCCCTCGATCACCGTTTCCGACAGCGCGATGCGCATGCGTGCCAGCGCCTGGTCGCGCGTGTCGCCATGCACGATGATCTTGCCGATCATCGAGTCATAGTTCGGCGGCACGAAGTAGTTGGTGTACACATGCGAATCCACGCGCACCCCCGGACCGCCGGGGGCGTGCCAGGTTGTGATGCGGCCTGGCGACGGCGTGAATTTGTACGGGTCTTCGGCGTTGATCCGGCATTCCATCGCGTGCCCGCGCATCTGGATGTTGCGCTGCGTGAACGGCAGCTTCTCGTTTGCCGCGATGCGGATCTGCATTTGCACAATGTCGATGCCGGTCACCAACTCCGTGACTGGGTGCTCCACCTGCACGCGGGTGTTCATTTCGATGAAGAAGAACTCGCCGTTTTCGTAGAGGAATTCGAACGTGCCGGCGCCGCGATACCCGATCTTCTTGCAGGCCGCTGCGCAACGTTCACCGATGCGTTCGATCACCCGCCGCGGGATGCCAGGCGCAGGCGCCTCTTCAAGGATTTTCTGGTGGCGGCGCTGCATCGAACAATCGCGCTCACCGAGCCAGACTGCGTTCTTGTGTTCATCGGCCAGCACCTGAATCTCGATGTGGCGCGGGTTCTCGAGAAACTTCTCCATGTAGACGGCCGGATTGCCGAACGCCGCCCCGGCTTCGGCGCGGGTGGTTTGCACCGCGTGGATCAGCGCTGCCTCGGTGTGCACGACCCGCATGCCGCGGCCGCCGCCGCCGCCCGAAGCCTTGATGATCACCGGGTAGCCGACGGCGCGGCCGGCCTTGATGATCTCCTTCGGGTCGTCAGGCAGCACCCCTTCAGAGCCCGGCACGCAGGGCACGCCCGATTTGATCATCGCCTGCTTGGCCGACACCTTGTCGCCCATGACGCGGATCGATGCCGGCGTCGGCCCGATGAAGGTGAAGCCGCTGCGCTCCACGCGTTCGGCAAAGTCGGCGTTCTCGGACAGAAAGCCGTAGCCGGGGTGAATGGCCTCGGCGTCTGTGACCTCGGCGGTCGAGATGATCGCCGGCATGTTGAGGTAGCTCTGCGCCGACGCCGCCGGCCCGATGCACACCGCTTCATCGGCCAGCTTCACGTACTTGGCGTCGCGGTCGGCCTCGGAGTAGACGACGACCGACTTGATGCCCATCTCGCGGCAGGCGCGCTGAATTCGAAGTGCGATCTCGCCTCGATTGGCGATGAGAATTTTCTTGAACATGACGCGGCCGACGTTATTCGATCATGAACAGCGGCTGCCCGAACTCCACCGCCTGGCCGTTCTCGCAGAGGATGCGAGTCACGGTTCCCGACTTGTCGGCTTCGATCTCGTTCATGATCTTCATCGCTTCGATGATGCAGATCGGCTCGCCTTCCTTGATCGAATCGCCGACCTCGGCGAACGGCTTCGACCCCGGGTTGGCTGAACGGTAGAAAGTACCCACCATCGGCGACTTGACGGCATGCCCCGGATCCGCGAGGGTCACCGCCTCGATCGCCGCCGGCAACGCGGGCGCCGCAACGCTGATTGCGGCAGCGGCCAACGGAGCGGGTGCGTAAACAGTCTGTGTCACTACCGCCGGGTCGGCCTTGACGATGCGCACCTTGCCCTCGGCCTCGGTGATTTCAAGCTCGGAGATGTTCGACTCCGACACCAGGTCAATCAATGTCTTTAGCTTGCGAAGATCCATTCGCGTCTCCCCATCCAGTTCTTATTCCGACAACCCGGTGGTCTTGCAGCGACCGGCTGATTGCATCTCGCGTTGATCGAAGGCCCTTGTTATTACCCCAAGAACCGGTTCGAGAAAGCGACGGACTTTACGCCGCTTGGACGAACTTGCCGGGAGTTGACAAGAAGTAAATCCGAAGCTGGAAAAATGGATGAAACATTCGAGGCCTTCGCTTCAGCCTTGGCGCGCACGCCACGCCGCCAAATCTTCAGGCGTGACCACGCCAAGTTTCCGGTCGAACGCGGCACCTTGGCGATCGAACACGACGGTGAACGGCAGTGCGCCGGTCGTGTTGCCGAGTCGGCGCGACCAGCTGACGCCTTCCAGGCCTGCCAGGCCGATCGGAAAGCTCACCGGGTGCCGCGTCAGGAACTCGGCCACCGGCGACGCCTGATCGACCGCCAGGCCCACCACGCGCCAGCCGCGTGCCGCTGGGTCGCGATGGAAGCTCTCGAGCAAGGGCAATTCGGAGACGCAGGGCGGACACCAGGTGGCCCAGAAATTCAGCAGCAGCATGTGACCGTCGAAGTCCGGCAAACGCAGAGCGCCGCCGTCGGGGCGCGGGAACGACGCCGCTCTGATGTCGTTGCTGGCCGATCCCGTCCCCAGTCCCGGACCCGAGCGGCGTTGCCACCACGCGCCGCCAAGCCCCGCCGCGCCCGCCGCAAGCGCAACGCCTGCCATCAGCGCGAAACGCCGGTTCACACCGTCTCCAGCAGCCGACACAGCATCGGCAAATCGCCGCGCCAGGTGCGACCTTGCGCATCGGGTTTGAGCGCGCCGCGCAGATCATCGTGGTCCAGCACCGTCAGGTGCAGTGTCACGCTGTCGCACAGCGCGGCGCTGGTGTCGGTGACGACCAGCACGTCGACCGGTTCGCCGCGCGGGCCCGGGCGGCTTGCCACCTCGAAGGACACGCGCCGGTCGAGCAGCGCAATCTCGGTGGCCTTCGAATCGTCGCAATAGAGCTCGATCTGCACCGCGTTCAACTGCGTGGCCGTGCCCCGCCACACGGCGCCTGCCAGGTGCGGCCGGAACTCGGCAAGCCGCTCCATCCAGAGCTTGGCCACAACGCGCAGGGCCGCAAGTTCCGCAGGCTGGGTTTCGGCACAGAACAGGGCCAGGTAGCTTCGCACTTCAGCTTCGACCGCCTCGTTGCCGGGCAGCGCCGCCGAGCGGCCGCTGTGGCGCCCGAGCAAGCGCGCGGCGCGCCACTTGGCCTGACCGTACTCCATGCCTTCCTCCACAACCAGGCGGGCCGCGCTGGCCGCGATTTCATCGGTGAACGTTGATGTCATCGACCGATTTTATAAAGCGCAGACGGCCGTCGTGCGGCGTTGGCTGCCACGCCAGAGATCACGGCACATCGACCCCGCCCATTCGGGCCGCCACGGTCGAGGCGCGGCCAACGACATAGGGCGAGCCGGCCCGCTTCTCGAATCGCTTCGGCGCCGGCAGCATCACCGCCAGCTGCGCTGCCTGGAACGGCCCGAGGGCGCTCGCCGCGACATGAAAGTAGTGACGCGCCGCCGCCTCGGCGCCGAACACGCCTTCGCCCCATTCAACGTTGTTGAGGTAGATCTCAAGGATGCGCGGCTTGGGCAGCAGCGCCTCCAGCGCAAACGTGATGACGAACTCCTGCGCCTTGCGCAGCAGGTTGCGCTCGCCGCCGAGAAACAGGTTTTTCGCCAACTGCTGGGTGATGGTCGAGCCGCCGACCACCTTGGCCTCGGCCCGCAGGCGCGAGCGGCTTGTGGCGCCCGGGCCGCCAGCCGCCGAGGCTTTCGCGCCCGACGCGCGCCGGTCGCGCTGATCGATCTTTTCGTTGATCCTCTCGACCCGCGCCTCGGCCTTCTGGTTGCGCTCCCAGGCCTTTTCGAGCGCGTCCCATTCGACGCCGCTGTGGTCCGAGAACCCCGCGTCTTCGGAGGCGATCACGGCGCGCTTCAGGTTCGTCGAGATGCGCTCGTAGCCGACCCATTGCTGACTCCACGGCAACGCCTGGCGTTCACCCAGGATGCGCCAGCCTTCCGAGCGCTGGAAGGTCGTCGACTGCGGATCGACGACGCGCATCAGCGCCACGCGTGCGACGAAGAAGATCTGCAGCGCGAGTGCCGACAACGCCAGCAGAACGAGCAGGCGCATCAGGTTGAGCCAGAGTGCCTTCATCGTTCTACCTTCGCTCTTGCCCCGGCCGCTGCCAGCGCCATCCGCGTGCGCAGTGCCGCCAGCACCGGCGCCGTTGCGGGCCGCACACCGCGCCACAGCGCAAACGCCTCTGCGGCCTGCTCGACCAGCATGCCCAGGCCGTCGCGGCCGGTCGCGTCATGCGCTGCGGCCCAGTCGAGAAATGGTTGCGCGGCCGCGCCGTACATCATGTCCAGCGCCAACGCGCCGCGCGCCAGCACGCTGTGCGGCACCGGCACGGCGGCGCCCTGCAGGCTGCTCGCGGTGGCGTTCACGACCACATCGAACCCCACGCCGGCATCGCCAAGCTCGCGAGCCAGCAGCGCACCTTCGCCCGCCAGCGCCGCATGCCGTTCGACCAGCGCCTGCGCCTTTTCCAGGGTTCGGTTTGCGACCACGACCTCGCGCGCCCCGGCCGTCAGCAGCGGCCCAAGCACGCCCGCCGCAGCGCCGCCAGCGCCGATCAGCAGCACGCGTTTGCCGGCCAGCGCCAGGCCCGCGTTGCGTTCGATGTCGCCCACCAGGCCGGCGCCATCGGTGTTGTCGGCAAGCCAGCCGGGGGCGTCGAAGCGCAGCACGTTCGCGGCTTGCGCCAGCGCGGCGCGCGGGGTGAGGCGCCGAGCCGCGCGGAACGCGTCGAACTTGAACGGCACGGTGATGTTGCAGCCCTTCGCCCCGCTGGCCACCAGCGCGCGCAGTGAATCGTCGAAGCTACCGAGCGGCCACAGCATGCGGCCGTATTCCATCGCCTGCCCGGTCTGGCGCGCGAACTCGGTGTGGATGAATGGCGACTGGCTGTGCTCGACCGGATTGCCGGCCACGACGTAGTGGTCCATGGCGTCAATTCTGCGGCGGCGCGGTGAGCGTGGTCTCGAGCTCTTCCTCGCGCGTGAACTTGAAGCGCGAGGTCACGACGAGCTGATCGGCCATGCGCCGCATCGCCGATGTGAACGGGCCGAACGGCGCGGCGGCCCGCACGATCGCGATCGCGCGGCGGTCCAGCACCTTCGAGGCGGAGGCCCGCACGACTTCGGTCTCGAGCACGCGGCCCTCGGCATCCACCGTCACGTTCATCGTCAGTTCACCGTACAGCTTGCGCCCGCCGTTCTCCGGAAAATTGCGCGTGCCGCGCGTCTCGATCTTGCGCCGCAGGCTGTCGTAGTAGAGCGCGTAGACCTCTTCGCGCGTGGCCGGGCTGATGTAGCGCTTCTTCGGCCGTGCGTTCTCTTCGTTGATGCGCTTCTCGATCTCCGCCAGCAGCTGGATCAACTGCCGCCGGCGCTCGTTCTGCGCGTGCTCTTCCGGCGTGCCCTGATCGCGTTGCGGGTCGGGTGGCGGCAGCAGCGCCAGCTCGCGGCGTATCTGCGAGAGAAGTTGCTGTTGCGCGTCCTGCAACTGCTCGATGCGTTTGCGCGCGTCTTCGGCCGAGTCGCCCATCTCGACCAGCGCCGACGGTGGCAGCGGTGAGGTGGCGCGCCCGCGTGCGGCCTCGCCACCGCCGGCCAGGTTCGCCTGCGCGATCGCCTGTGCTTTCTCGGGCGCCAGGCCGGAGCGCGAGTTGACCAGCACCACTTCGAGCGGCGTGTCCTGGAAGATGCGGTTGAAGCGCTCGGGCGCGGCGATGCGCACCGCCAGCAAGCCCGCATGAACGCCGATCGAGATGACCAACGCCAGTTGCAAGGCAGAGAACTTGCGCCGCATGCGCGCTGTCAGCCGGCCGGGGCGGTCTCGGTGGCCGGCGCTGGTTGCGCGTCGCCGCCATCGCCTTGCACGTCGATCGCCAGAGTCAATGGGCCGGCGCTCTCGGCTGCATCTTCGGCATCGGCGTCGGTGTCGGTGTCGGTGTCGGCCCCCGGCTCCGCCGTGGCAGCGGCTGCATCGACCTCAGCCACATCGAGCCGCGCTGCAACGCTGGCATGCAGGTCCAGCGTCAGCAGGTCAGTGGCCTGGATGCGAACCCGCACCCGCGCGCCGCGCGGCAGGCCTTCGGCACCGGTGGCGCGGAACACCAGCGGCAACTCGTCGGCGCGCACCAGGCCGTCCTTCATCACCACCGCATTCAGCTCGGTGATGTCGTTCTGCGCCAGCGACACCAGCGCCCAGTAGCGCTCGATGCCGGACTGGAAGCCGTTGTACTCGGCATGGGCCGCATCGAAGGCCGAGATGATCGCGAACAGCGCCACGTCCTTCGGCTTGAAGGGCGCCGCCAGCGCCGCAGTGCGGCCATGGCGTGCGCAGGCAATGATCTGCCACTGGTTCACCAGATCGACATAGCGCCGCAGCGGCGAGGTCGCCCAGGTGTACTGCGCCACGCCCATGCCCGCATGCGGCGCGGGCCGGGTGCCCATGCGCACCTTCACGCCCGGCGCCATGCTGGCCTGGCTGCGGTAGATGCCGGGCACGCCGCATTCGGCCAGCCAGCCGCCCCAGGTGCTGTTCGCCAGGATCATCGCCTCGGCCACCACCAGGTCGAGCGGCGAGCCGCGCTGGCGGGTGGTGATGACGACTCTTTCGGTGCCTTGCGGTTCGTTGCCTTGCGGTTCGCCGCTGGCGTCAGCGCCGCCCTCTCGTTCGAGCCGGAAGTTGTAGTCCGGCCGGTTGAAGTTTTCCGGCTTGCCGCGCACCACCTCGCGCTGCGCCTTCAGGTGACGCGCGAGGCGGAACCCGAAGGCCAGCTCGGGTGCGAACGCGTAATCGGCCGGTGCCTCACCGGTCAGCGAGGCCTCGGTGATCACGCTGTCGAGCTGGTCGTGGCGCAGGTTCGCGCTGATCGGCACGCGCTCCAGTTTGGTCTCGCTGCTCTGCACCGCCAGCGTCGCTTCGTCCAGCGTCACGTAGAGCGACACCGCCGGGCAATCGCGCCCCGCCGTCAAGGTGTAGGCCTGGACCACGTCATCGGGCAGCATCGTCAGCTTGTGGCCCGGCATGTAGACGGTGGACAGGCGCTCGCGCGCGACCTTGTCGATCGGCGCGTCGGGTGCGAACGCCAGCCCCGGCGCGGCGATGTGAATCGCAAACACCACCGTGCCCGTGCCCAGCCCCTGCACCGACAGCGCGTCGTCGATTTCGGTCGTCTGCGAATCGTCGATCGAGAACGCGCGCACGGCGGCCAGTGGCAGCGTTTCCTTGATGACCGGAGCGGCCAGCGCCGGGAAGCCCGTGCCCTTCGGGAAGTTCTCGAACAGGAAGCGCTTCCAGTGAAACTGGTAGGGCGAGGTGATTGCGCCGGCGCTCTTCAGCAAGTCGAGCGGCGCCTTCTGCGCCAGCTTCGAGGCTTCGACGACGGCCTTGTATTCGGGCGCGTTCTTGTCCGGCTTGAAGAGCAGCTTGTAGAGCTGCTCGCGCACGGCGGGTGGGCAAAGGCCGGCCACCAGTTCGCCGGCCCAGCCCTCGATCTGCGTGGCCACCAGCTTCTTGCGTTCGATGCCGAGCAAGGCCGCCTTGACGATCTCGGCCGGCGCCTTCCGGAAGTTGCCCTTGCCGAGGCGGCGGAAGTAGTGCGGTGCTTCGTACAGCCGGAACAGGGCGGCCGCCTGCTTGTCGAGGCCGGCGCCGGGCTCGAAGTAATCGCGCGCCAGATCGACGAAGCTGAACTCGGCGTCGGGGGCGAATTCCCAGGCCAGGTCGAGGTCAATCTCTTGCGCCAGCAACTGCGCGGCGGCCACCAGCTCGGCTGGCTGCGGCTTGTCGAACTTCATCAGCACGTTGGCGGTTTTCACCTTCACGCGCTTGCCGGATTCGAGCTCGATCTGCACCGAGGTGTCGGTCTCGGTCATCACGCGGCCGGCGAAAAATTTACCGGCATCTTCGAAGAGAGCATTCATAGGGGCGGGATTGTCGCCTGCGAC
>JANXZA010000006.1 GCA_025355745.1 Rhizobacter sp.
CCCGACGCTCGGCGAAACCATCGGCCTGGCGGCCGAGGCTTTCGAGGGCGCGTGCACTGATCTGCCGCCGGTGAAACGGTGATGTGGCGTGGCCTGCTGGCCGGACCCCGGCAACTCGGCGGTTCTCAGGCTTCGACGACCGGGTTGCCAGGCAGCGACGTGGCTCGCTCGAGCAGTTGCACGTCGCGGGTCAGCAGCGACAAATGCTCGCTTCGGGCCACGCCGAGCAGAAGGCAATCGAACGGGTCCGGGTGCAGGCCGAAAAGCGCCGCGCCTGAGATGACATGAGCGGCAGTCAAGGGCAACAGTCTGAACCCGAAATTCTCGATCTGATCGGCCAGCGAACCCTCGGGGAGCGGCAATTTGCCGGTTGCGTTCTTCGCCAGCAACTCAAATACGCTGATGACGCTCACGCTGCAGTCGTGGCGCTCGATCAGGCTGCGGGCTTGATTGCCAAGTCTGCGATCGCTGCGCAGCCACCACAGAACGATGTGGGTGTCGAGCAGCAACCGTCGGCTCATCGGCTTGCTTTGGCACCGCGCCCGGCCGTCAGAGTGCGAGTTCGCTGCCGGGATGTGGGCACAGGTGCGGCCGGCTCGATCGGGTGGTCAAGAATCAGTTTGGCGAGGGCGGCGTTCGTCTCAGGGCTGTCCCAGTCGTCGTCAGGGGGCGGAAGGTGTTTCCAAGCCCCGTAACCGCGGGTCTTGGGCTGATCCACGAGCTTGACGAGGCGCACCATCGGCTTGCCGTGGTTGGCGATGACCACGTCTTCGCCGTCGAGAGCGGCCTTGACCAGCTTCGAGAGCTGGTTCTTGGCTTCGAGCATGTTGACTTGCATGGTGGCTCCGTTGCTCTGTCGCTGGGTTCGTGCGATGCGCAATTCTAGCCAAGCTGGCCAAGTTGTTGAAACGGATCTGGCCAGACAGGATCGAGCAGGTCCGGCCCGACCCGGCCCGCGCGCCTCAGGCGATGTCGGCGCAGTGCACTTCGAATCGGCCGGCGCGGCGGTCGGCGAAGAAGTATTTCAGGGTCTCGCGCACGGTGCGAAACGCCAGTTCGTCCCAGGGAATTTCGGCTTCGCTGAAGAGCCGTGCCTCGATCGTTTCGGGGCCGGGGGCGAACACGGTGTCGAGCAGACGGGCACGGAAATAAAGGTGCACCTGGCCGACCCGCACGACACTGAGGACGCTGAACAAGCCCTCCATCTCGAAGTGGGCGCCGGCCTCTTCATCGGTTTCGCGGGCTGCCCCCCGGGGCGCGCTTTCGCCGAGTTCCATGAAGCCGGCCGGCAGCGTCCACAGGCCGTAGCGCGGCTCGATGTTGCGCCGGCACAGCAGCACCTGATCGCCCCAGACAGGCACCGTGCCGACGACGTTGATCGGGTTCTCGTAGTGCACCGCGCCGCACACCGTGCAGGTGGCGCGCTCGCGGTTGTCATCGGTCGGAACGGCGTACTGCACCGCGCCGCCACAGGCCTTGCAATGCTTGAAACTGCGCGGGATCAACATCGCTGCAAGTGTAGCGGCGCGCCCGCCGCAGGGGTTCGCGTCAGGGGCATGGGCGGGCCTGCGTGGCATCATCTCGGGCCGGCTCGAAGGCCTTTGTTCTCGTCGCTCCGCGTCGAGCGAAACTCCCGTGATGACGACCTTGCCGACACCCTCCGACTGGCTGGTTCCAGACTGGTCCGCAACCGGCGTCGGTGCCCTGATGACGACGCGTTCCGGCGGTGTCAGCGCGGCGCCATTCGACAGCTTCAACCTGCGTTTGCACACCGGTGACGCGCCCGCCGCAGTGGCCGAAAACCAGGCCCGGCTGGCGCGCATCGCGGGCGCTGTGCCGGTCTACCTGAACCAGGTTCACGGCGCGCGCGTGGTGCGTCTGGGGCGGGCCGACGCCGCACTCGCAGCGCCGGTTCACGATGCCGATGCGAGCATCACCACGTTCCCTGGCATCGCCTGCGCGGTGCAGGTGGCCGACTGTCTGCCCGTGCTGTTCGCCGCGCCGCACGGGCGCGCGGTCGGCGCCGCGCATGCCGGCTGGCGCGGCTTGGCCGGTGGCGTGATCGAAGCCACCTTGCAGGCGGTCTGCGAAGCGGCGGCGTGCGAGCCATCGCAAGTGCAGGTGTGGCTCGGGGCTGGCATCGGACCGACACGCTTCGAGGTCGGCGACGATGTCTTCGAGCGCTTCGCGCTTCTCGTGCCGCAGACCGCACCACCGCGCTTCACCCCGCACGGCCCGGGCAAGTGGTTGGCCGACCTGGTGGGCCTCGCGCAAGACCGCCTGCACGCGGCCGGTGTGCGGGCCATTCACGGCGGGCGCTGGTGCACGGTCAGCGATCCGTCACGGTTCTTTTCGTTCCGCCGCGACCGAGTCACCGGCCGCATGGCCGCGCTGGTCTGGGTCGATCCCGGCGCCGGCGGTTGACTCGGGCGAGGCGTCCGGCAGTGCCGCTTCCGCAGCCCGCCGCACACTGCGCCGCGCCGGGCTCAGCATCAGGTAAAGCACGATGCTCAGCGGCAGCACGCCGTACAGCAAAAAGGTGACGATGGCGCCGAGCAGCGTGCCGTCGCTGCCGGTCGCCTCGACCACGGCGACCATCAGCACCACGTACAACCAGGCGAATGCGATCAGGATCATGTTATTTCGACCGGGTTGATCTGCCGCAGCGTTTGGGCTGCGGGCACATCACTATGATCGGGTTGTCGAATTGGCAGCAGAACCATCGAGGAGACCCATGAAAGCTTTGTTGAATACCGATGCCGTGTCTGGCGCCATGCCCGTGATGAACGCCGCCATCCAATCAGCCACGGCGCAGATGACCGATGCGTGGAAACTGCTCAGCGGGCTGAGCCTGCCGCTGCCAGCCGTCGCCGAGTTGCAGAACAGCTACCTGAGACAGTCGAGCGAGCTCTGGAACCAGACCTTGCGGGTCGGCGCGGCAGCACCTTCTGCGGCGCCCGTCGACCGCCGCTTCAGCGGCCATGACTGGGCCGCCAATCCGGCGGCTGCCTACACCGCGCAGATGTACCTGCTGAACGCCCGCACCCTGCTGCAGATGGCTGACCACCTCGAAGGCGACGCGAAGACGCGCCAGCGCATCCGCTTTGCGGTGCAGCAGTTCATCGACGCGGCCTCGCCCAGCAACTACCTGGCGCTGAACCCCGATGCGCAGCGCAAGGCGATCGAGTCGAAGGGCGAAAGCATCACCCAGGGCCTGAAGCAGTTGTGGCACGACGTGCAGCAAGGCCATGTCTCGCAGACCGACGAAAGCGTGTTCGAGGTCGGCCGCAACGTGGCCACCAGCGAAGGCAGCGTGGTGTTCGAGAACGAGCTGTTCCAGCTGATCGAATACAAGCCGTTGACGCCGAAGGTGTTCGAGCGGCCCATGCTGTTCGTGCCGCCGTGCATCAACAAGTACTACATCCTCGATCTGCAGCCCGACAACTCGCTGATCCGCTACACCGTGGCGCAGGGCCACCGCCTGTTCGTGATCAGTTGGCGCAATGCCGACGAGAGCGTCAAGTCCGCCACCTGGGACCACTACATCGAAGACGCGGTGATTCGCGCCATCGGCCTGGTGCAGGAGATCAGCGGCAGCGCCAAGGTCAACACGCTGGGCTTCTGCATCGGCGGCACCATATTGGCCACGGCGCTGGCGGTGCTGGCGGCGCGCGGCGAGAAGCCAGCCGCGAGCGTGACCCTGCTCACCGCCTTCCTCGATTTCTCGGACACCGGCATCCTCGACCTGTTCATCGACGAGAGCATGGTGCGGATGCGCGAGATGACCCTCGGCGCCGAGAGCCCGGGCGGCGGCAGCCTGCTGAAAGGCAAGGAACTCGCGACGACCTTCAGCTTCCTGCGGCCGAACGACCTGGTCTGGAACTATGTCGTCGGCAACTACCTGAAGGGCGAAGCGCCGCCGCCCTTCGACCTGCTGTACTGGAACGGCGACAGCACGAATCTGCCGGGGCCGATGTATTGCTGGTACCTGCGCAACACGTACCTCGAAAACAACCTCATCAAGCCCGGCAGGGCGACGGTGTGCGGCGCGAAGATCGACCTTGGCAGCATCGACGCCCCGACCTACCTCTATGCCTCGCGCGAAGACCACATCGTGCCCTGGGAAGGGGCCTACCGCAGCACCGCCGTGCTGAAAGGCAAAACCAGGTTCGTGCTCGGTGCTTCGGGCCACATCGCCGGGGTCATCAACCCGCCGGCGAAGGGCAAGCGCAGCCACTGGATCGGTGGCGCCGCGAAGTTGCCGACTGACGCGAAATCGTGGTTCGACGCCGCGAAGGAGCACCCGGGCAGCTGGTGGACCGACTGGTCCGACTGGCTCGAAGGCCATTCCGGCAAGAAGACCGCTGCGCCCAAATCGCCCGGCAACCGCCAGCACCCAGTCATCGAGCCAGCACCGGGGCGCTATGTGAAGGCCAAGGCTTGACGTTTGGCGGTCATTTCAGCATCCAGCATTTCACATTCGCTTCGCTTTGGTTTCAGTTTAGTTGTCAACTTTCAACCTGCCCTTTGGAGAACCTCTCATGACCACCGACATCGTCATCGTCGCCGCTGCCCGCACTGCCGTGGGCAAGTTCGGCGGCTCGCTCGCCAAGACCCCCGCCCCGGAACTCGGCGCCGCCGTGGTGGCCGACCTGCTGCGCCGCGCGAACCTCAGCGGCGAGCAGATCAACGAGCTGATCCTCGGCCAGGTGCTGACCGCCGGCTCGGGCCAGAACCCGGCGCGCCAGACCGTCATCAAGAGCGGCCTGCCGCAAGGCGTACCGGCACTGACCATCAACGCCGTCTGCGGCTCCGGCCTGAAGGCCGTGATGCTGGCCGCGCAGGCGATCCGCGATGGCGACTCCGAAATCATCATCGCCGGCGGCCAGGAGAACATGAGCCTGGCGCCGCACGTGCTGCCGGGCTCGCGCGACGGCATGCGCATGGGCGACTGGAAGCTTGTCGATTCGATGATCGTCGACGGCCTGTTCGACGTGTACAACAAATACCACATGGGCATCACGGCCGAGAACGTCGCGAAGAAGTACGACATCAGCCGCGACAAGCAGGATGCGCTTGCGCTGGGCAGCCAGCAGAAGGCGGCGGCAGCGCAGGAAGCGGGCCGCTTCAAGGACGAGATCGTGCCGTTCAGCATCGCGCAGAAGAAGGGCGACCCCATCGTCTTCGCGGCCGACGAGTTCATCAACAAGAAGACCACCGCCGACGTGCTGGCCGGCCTGCGCCCCGCCTTCGACAAGGCCGGCACGGTGACGGCCGGCAATGCCTCGGGCCTGAACGACGGCGCGGCCGGCGTGGTCGTGATGACGGCCACGAAGGCCGCGCAACTCGGCCTGAAGCCGCTTGCCCGCATCGCCAGTTACGCCACGGTGGCGCTCGACCCGTCGGTGATGGGCATGGGCCCGGTGCCGGCCTCGCAGAAGGCCTTGCAGCGGGCAGGCTGGAAGGCCCAGGACCTCGACCTGCTAGAGATCAACGAAGCTTTTGCCGCACAGGCCTGCGCAGTCAACAACGAAATGGGCTGGGACACCAGCAAGGTGAATGTGAACGGCGGGGCGATCGCCATCGGGCATCCGATCGGTGCATCGGGCTGCCGCATTCTGGTGACCTTGCTGCACGAAATGCAGCGCCGCGACGCCAAAAAAGGCATCGCTTCGCTGTGCATCGGGGGTGGCATGGGTGTTGCACTCTGCGTGGAGCGTTGAATGGTCAAGCGCAGGAGCCCGGCATGAGTCAAAAAATAGCGTACGTCACCGGTGGCATGGGCGGCATCGGCACGACGATGTGCCAGCGCCTGCACACCGACGGCTTCACCGTCATTGCCGGTTGCGGCCCGAGCCGCGACTACGCGAAATGGCTGGGCGAGCAGACGGCGCTCGGCTTCACCTTCCACGCCTCGGTTGGCAATGTCGGCGACTGGAATTCGACCGTCGCGGCCTTCGAGCGGGTCAAGGCCGAGCACGGCCCGGTCGATGTGCTGGTGAACAACGCCGGCATCACGCGCGACGGCATGTTCCGCAAGATGAGCCGCGCCGACTGGGACGCGGTGATCGAGACCAATCTGACGAGCCTGTTCAACGTCACCAAGCAGGTCATCGACGACATGGTCGAGCGCGGCTGGGGCCGGGTCATCAACATCAGCTCGGTGAACGGCGAGAAGGGCCAGTTCGGTCAGACCAATTATTCGGCCGCGAAGGCCGGCATGCACGGCTTCACGATGGCGCTGGCGCAGGAGGTGGCGAACAAGGGCGTGACGGTGAACACCGTGAGCCCGGGCTATATCGCTACCGACATGGTCAAGGCGATCCGCCAGGACGTGCTCGACAAGATCATCGCTGGCATCCCGGTGAAGCGTCTGGGCACGCCGGCCGACATCGCCTCGATGGTGGCGTGGGTGGCGTCAGATGAGTCGGGCTTCGCAACCGGGGCCGATTTCTCGGTCAATGGTGGCTTGCACATGGGGTGAGGCCTCAAATGCAAACAGCCTTCACCGCAGAGGGGCGGAGTTGACGGAGTTGACGGAGTTGCGCAGAGTTAAAACCAAAGGCGGCTTTCTTGACTCTGAGCAACTCCGCAAACTCCGTTCCTCTGCGGTGAATGAATTGGCTCGTTCTCAAAGCAACTTGCCGACGTTCAGCAACGTCGCCACACCCAGCACCGCGAAGATCGCCGCGGCGATGCCGTGCACCAGCCGCATCGGCACCCGGCGCGCGAGTTTGCCGCCGATGAACACCGCCGGCACATCGGCGATCAGCATGCCCAGCGTCGTGCCGGCCACGACGGCCACCAGGTCCTGGTAGCGCGCCGCCAGCGCGACGGTGGCGATCTGGGTCTTGTCGCCCATCTCGGCCAGGAAGAACGCGATCACGGTCGTGCCGAACACGCCGAACCGCCCTGACTCGGCGGTGTCGGCATCGATCTTGTCGGGCACCAGCATCCAGCCGGCCATCGCGATGAACGACACGCCGATGACCCAGCGCAGCACGTCGGGCCCGAGCGCACGGGCCACCCACGCGCCCACCAACCCGGCCGTGACGTGGTTCGCCAGCGTCGCGACCAGGATGCCGAGCACGATCGGCACGGGCTTGCGGAACTTCACCGCCAGCAGCATCGCCAGCAGTTGCGTCTTGTCGCCCATCTCGCCGAGTGCGACAACGCCCGTGGAGACCAGGAAGGCTTCGACGCTCACCGGTCCCTATCCCGACGCCCGCCTAGCCGGCGGCCAACACACGCTCGGCGGTGGCCTCCAGGTCCGCAGTGCTGCCATCCCACTCGAGCGTCAGGTGCGGCGCGGCAATGCCGGCGAAGTTGCGCTTCATCGACTGTGCGTAGATCGGGTCGTAGTGGTTGACGAGCAGGTCGCGCACCACCTCGGCGGTACGCCCGGCGCGCGCGGCGGCTTGCCAGCCGTTCACAACCTCGTTGCCGCGCAGCGCCCGCAGCGCGCCGAGCCGCTCGCAGAACGCTTCGGTGTCGGTGACGAAGAAGTCGTAGTCCTCGATCAGCAGCGCGACGCGCGCCGGCAGCGCGAGGTCGAGCCGGATGCAGCTCGATGCCCGCATGCGCTCGATCAGCAGCGGCGGCACGCGCAGGTCGCCGACCTTCTTGCTCTCGCTCTCGACGAACACCGGGCGCGCCGCATCGAAGTTCCGCAGTGCGTCCCAGACGCGCGAGTCGAACTGCTTCTGGCTCGGCTGCGGGCTGCCCGGCACCAGGCCGAGTACTGAGCCGCGGTGGTTTGCCAGTGCTTCCAGATCGAGCACCTGCGCGCCCTGCGCGAGTAGCACCTGCAGCAGCCGGCTCTTGCCCGAGCCGGTGCTGCCGCAGACGACGCGGTAGCTGAATCGCAATGGCAGCTCATCGAGCGCGGCCAGCACCGCGCGCCGGTATTCGCGGTAGCCGCCTTCGAGCAGGTGGACGCGAAAGCCGATCTGGCCGAGCACCGTTGCGAGCGAACCGCTGCGCTTGCCGCCGCGCCAGCAGTAGATCAGCGGCTTCCAGTCGCGGCCCTTGTCGAACACCTCGCGTTCGAGGTGGTCGGCGATGTTGCGCGCCACCAGCGCGGCGCCGCGCTTTTGCGCGACGAAGGGCGAGACCTGCTTGTACTCGGTGCCCACCAGCTTGCGCTGCGCGTCGTTCAGCGAAGGCCAGTTGACCGCGCCGGGCAGGCGGTCTTCGGCGAACTCGCTTTCCGAGCGCGCGTCGATGATGGCGCTGAACTCGGCCAGCCGCGCGATCGCCTCGGCGGCGGGGAGGGTCAGCAGCATCGGTCGCCCGGCGGTGCGAAACGAGGCGGGTTCATGCCGCCAGCGCGTCGAGCAACTCGGTCTCGATCTGGATCTGCATGCGGTTCTGCTGCAGGCCAGCGCCGTCGATCAGAAAGGTGTCTTCGACCCGTTCGCCCAAGGTCGTGACCTTGGCCAGCTGCAGGTTGATGTGGTGGCGCGCCAGCACCCGCGCGATCGAGAACAGCAGGCCCGAGCGGTCGCTCGCCGACACGCCGAGCAGCCAGCGCTGGGCGCGCTCGTCGGGTCGCAGCGTGATCCGCGGCGTGATCGGGAACGACTTCACGCGGCGCGAGATGCGGCCCCGGCTCGGCTCGGGCAGCGCCCCGCTGGCGGCCAGCGCCAGCGCGAGCTGGGTCTCGACGTAGGAGATCAGATCCCGGTAGTTCACGCTCAGCGAAGGCTGGTCGAAATGCGGGCTGTTGACCTGGAAGGTGTCGAGCGCATAGCCGCTGCGCGTGGTGTGGACCTTGGCCTCGAGGATGTTGAAGCCGGCGCTGTCGAAGTAGCCACAAATTCGCGCAAACAGGTCTTGCTGGTCGGGTGCGTAGACCAGCACCTGCAGGCCCTCGCCGAGCGGCGACAGGCGCGCGCGCACGACCGGTTTGGCGGTGCCCACGAAGCGGTGCAGCGAGCGCGTGTGCCAGGCGATGTCGGCCGCGTCGTGGCGTGCAAAGTAGCTCAGCTCGAGCGTGTTCCACAACGCCACTTCGGTGCCCGTCGGCAGCGACAGCAGGTTCAGTGCATGGCGCGCTTCGAGCTTGCGCGCCTCGACCTCGGCGTCGAGGTTCGGGCGCGCCCCACCCAGCGCGCGCAGCGTGGCGCGGTACAGATCTTCGAGCAGCTTGCCCTTCCAGGCGTTCCACACCTTCGGGCTGGTGCCGCGAATGTCGGCCACCGTCAACAGGTACAGCGCAGACAGGTAGCGTTCGCTGCCGACGAGCCGGGCGAAAGCCTCGATCACATCGGGCTCGGACAGGTCTTCCTTTTGCGCCACGCGCGACATGGTGAGGTGCGAGCGCACCAGGAACTCGATCAGCTTCGTGTCTTCGCGCTCGACTCCGTGCTCGCGGCAGAAGCGCCGGGCCTCGGTGCGACCGAGTTCGGAGTGGTCGCCGCCGCGGCCCTTCGCGACATCGTGGAACAGCGCGGCCACGTACAGCACCCAGGGCCGGTCGAAGGTCGACGCAAGCTGCGAGCAGAACGCGTATTCGTGGGCGTGCTCGGGGATGAAGAAGCGCCGCACGTTGCGCAGCACCATGAGGATGTGCTGGTCGACGGTGTAGACATGGAACAGGTCGTGCTGCATCTGGCCGACGATGCGCCGGAACACCCACAGATAGCGCCCCAGCACGCTGGTCTGGTTCATCAACCGCAAGGCATGGGTCTGGCCGTCCGGCGCCTTCAGGATCTGCATGAAGGTGGAGCGGTTCACCGGGTCGTGGCGAAACGCCGAGCCCATCAGGTCGCGGGCGTTGTAGAGCGCGCGCAAGGTGCGGGCCGACAAGCCCTTCGGACCGACCGTCTGCTGGTAGACCAGAAAGGTCTCCAGGATTGCATGCGGGTCGCGCTGGTACAGGTCATCGCTCGCCACCTCCAGCATGCTGGCGCGTTCCAGGAACTTGGGGCTGATCGGGCGCATCGGCGCGTGCTGCGAGCCTTCGATCCGCTCCTCGATGTTGAGCATCAGGATCTGGTTCAGCTGCGTGACGGCCTTGGCGGCCCAGTAGTAGCGCCGCATCAGCACTTCGGAGGCACGTTGCACTCGCGTGCTGTGGTAGCCGAAGCTTTCTGCCACAGCGGTTTGCAGGTCGAAGACCAGGCGGTCTTCACGCCGCCCGGCGATCAAATGGAGTTGCGCCCGGATCAGCTTCAGCAGGCCTTCGTTGCGATTCAGTTGCTTGGCTTCGAACGGCGTGATCAGGCCGCGGGCCGCCAGCGCGCTCCAGTTCTTGCCCAGACCTGCGGCGCGCGCGACCCAGATCACAACCTGCAGATCGCGCAGCCCGCCCGGGCTTTCCTTGCAGTTCGGCTCCAACGAATACGGCGTGTCTTCGAACTTGCGATGCCGCTGCACCATCTCCAGCGTCTTGGCGCGAAGGAATGCTTTCGCGTCCATGGCCTGTGTGTTGGCATGGCGAAAGCTGTTGAAGACGCGCCGCGAACCGCACAGGTAGCGCGATTCGAGCAGGGCGGTCTGCACGGTCACGTCGGCTGCCGCGATGGCGATGCATTCGCCGACGGTGCGCACGCTGGAGCCGATCTCCAGGCCGATGTCCCAGCAGGCGGTGATGAAGGTTTCGATCGACGCCTTCAGTGCGCCGCTGGCGCTGCTGCCGTGGTGGGGCGGCAGCAGCACCAGCACATCGACGTCGGAATGCGGGAACAGCTCGCCCCGGCCGAAACCGCCGACCGCCAGCAGCGCCGCGCCGTCGGGCATGGCAGCGTGCTCCCAGAGCTGCAGCAGGGTCGAGTCGACGTGCTTGCACAGGCTGCGGATCAGGCGCGATGCGGCGGGCGCCGTCGGGCGCGAAGCGCGAAAGCGATCCAGCAGGGCGCTCTTGCCTTGCCGAAACTGGACCCGCACTCTGGCCACGTCGGCCGCAGCGGTCAGCGCGGCATCCGCTGAGTTTGATGCGTTAGGCAAGTGTTCCAGCGCGACCAGTTCGACCCCCTGCAGCGGGCCGGTGATCGCGGCCCCATCGGCAGCCATCGCAGCGCCCCGGCTCAGGCGCCGACGAAGGCCGGCGGCGGCGGGCTGCCGGCGGACAAGGTCATCACTTCATAGCCGGTCTCGGTGACGAGCACCGTGTGCTCCCACTGCGCCGACAGCGAGCGGTCTTTGGTGACGATGGTCCAGCCGTCGCCGGCCTCGCGGATGTCGCGCTTGCCGGCGTTGATCATCGGCTCGATCGTGAACATCATGCCGGGCAGCAGTGTGTCGAGCGTGCCCGGGCGGCCGTAGTGCAGCACCTGCGGCTCTTCATGGAATTTCTGGCCGATGCCGTGGCCGCAGAATTCGCGCACCACCGAGAAGCCATTGGCTTCGGCGAAGGTCTGGATGGTGTGGCCGATGTCGCCCAGGCGGATGCCGGGCTTCACCTTGGCGATGCCTTTCCACATCGCGTCATATGTCATCTGGCACAGGCGCCTGGCGGCAATCGAGCCCTCGCCAACGATGAACATGCGGCTCGTGTCGCCATGCCAGCCGTCCTTGATGACGGTCACATCGATGTTCACGATGTCGCCGTTCTTCAGCGGCCGGTCGTTCGGGATGCCGTGGCAGACCTGGTGGTTGATCGAGGTGCAGATCGACTTCGGGTAGGGCGTGTAGCCGGCCGGCGCGTAGTTCAACGGTGCGGGCACGGCCTGCTGCACATTGACGATATGGTCGTGCGCGAGGCGGTCGAGTTGTTCGGTGGAGACGCCGGGTTTGACATGCGCGGTGAGCATGTCCAGCACTTCGGAAGCCAGGCGCCCGGCGATGCGCATGGCCTGCACATCGCTGGCGGTTTTGATCGTGATGGTCATGCTTTGATTATCCACCGGCACCGTAAAATCACGGGCTGTACTCCGGTGGCCCCGAGCGCCCTCCGGCATTCCTCCAAACCGCTTGCCCGGGCCCGCCGCGTGATCTCATCTCCCCAGCACCTGATTCACTTCGAGGGCAGCAACGCACTGTCCGGCTTCCGCGCCCAGGCCTTGCTGCCGAAGTTGCAGGCAGTCAGCGCCCGCATCACGAAGGTGGCGGCGCGCCATGTGCACTGGGTCTGCAGCGCCGCAGCGCTTGACGGCTCTGCGCGGGACAAGCTGGAAGCGCTGCTGCGCTATGGCGACGCCTACACCGGCCCGACTGGCGGCTTGTCAGAGGGCACGCTGATCGTGGTTGCGCCGCGGCTCGGCACGGTCTCGCCGTGGGCCTCGAAGGCGAGCGACATCGCCCACAACTGCGGCCTGGCCATCCGCCGCGTCGAGCGCGTCACCGAGTACCGGCTGACGCTCAGGAGCGGCCTGCTCGGCGGCGCCAAGGCCCTGACCAGGGACGAGCTGCGGGCCGCCGCCGCGCTGCTGCACGACCGCATGCTCGAGAGCGTGCTCGGCCGCCGCGAAGACGCGGTGCACCTGTTCGACGAACAGCCCGCCGCCGCCCTCGCGCATGTCGATGTGCTCGGCCAGGGCCGCGACGCATTGGTGCGGGCCAACGTCGAGTTCGGCCTGGCCTTGTCGGGCGACGAGATCGACTACCTCGTCGCGGCCTTCGTCGGCCTGGGCCGCAACCCGTCCGATGTGGAACTGATGATGTTCGCTCAGGCCAACAGCGAGCACTGCCGGCACAAGATCTTCAACGCCGGCTTCATCATCGACGGCGTGGCGCAAGAACGTTCGATGTTCCAGATGATCCGCAACACCGAAGCGTTCAGCCCGCAGCACACCATCGTGGCCTACAGCGACAACGCGTCGGTGATGGAAGGCGGCGTGATCGAACGCTGGTTGCCGCAGGGCTACACGAACGCGCCGGTCTATGCGGCGCGCACCGAACAGGTCCATGTGCTGATGAAGGTCGAAACACACAACCACCCGACCGCGATCGCGCCGTTCCCCGGCGCTGCCACCGGCGCCGGTGGCGAGATTCGCGATGAAGGTGCGACCGGGCGCGGCTCGAAGCCAAAGGCCGGCATCACCGGCTTCAGCGTCTCGAACCTGCATCTGCCGGGCACGAACGAAGCGTGGGAGCAGGCGCCTTGCGGCAAGCCCGAGCACATCGCCAGCGCCTTGCAGATCATGATCGAGGCGCCGCTCGGCGGCGCTGCCTTCAACAACGAGTTCGGCCGGCCGAACCTGGGTGGCTACTTCCGCGTCTATGAGCAGACGGTGGGCGTGGGGGCTGACGCGCAGCGCCGCGGCTACCACAAGCCGATCATGATCGCCGGTGGGCTCGGCTCGATCTCGGCCTCGCAGACGCACAAGATCGCGTTCCCCGCCGGCACGCTGCTGGTGCAGCTCGGTGGGCCGGGTATGCGCATCGGCATGGGCGGCGGCGCCGCGAGTTCGATGGCGGCCGGCGCGAACGCCGCCGCGCTTGACTTCGATTCGGTGCAGCGCGGCAACCCCGAGATCGAACGCCGCGCCCAGGAAGTCATCGACCATTGCTGGGCGCTGGGCGCCAGCAACCCGATCCTTGCGATCCATGACGTCGGCGCGGGCGGCATCTCGAACGCCTTCCCCGAACTCGTCGATGGCGCCGGCCGCGGCGCGCGCTTCGACCTGCGGCAGGTGCCGGTCGAGACCAGCGGCCTGGCGCCGAAAGAGGTCTGGTGCAACGAGAGCCAGGAACGCTATGTGATGGCGATCTCGGCCGAGGCGCTGCCGATGTTCCGCGCGATGTGCGAGCGCGAGCGCTGCCCGTTCGCGGTCGTCGGCGTGACCACCGCCGAGCGCGAACTCGTGCTCGAAGACGGCCCCGGCGGCGACCTTTCGACAGGCTCAGGGCAATCGGTGCGGGTGATCGACATGCCGATGGACGTGCTGCTGGGCAAGCCGCCGAAGCTGCTGCGCGATGTTCAGCGCGTGGTGCGCGCATCGCCGCGGCTCGACTTGAGCGATGTGGCGCTGGAGCGGGTCGCGTTCGACGTGCTGCGCCATCCCACCGTGGCCAGCAAGCGCTTCCTCGTCACGATCGGCGACCGCACGGTGGGCGGCCTGAGCCATCGCGACCCGATGGTCGGCCCGTGGCAGGTGCCGGTGGCCGATTGCGCGGTGACGCTGGCCGACTTCACCGGCTATCGCGGCGAGGCAATGGCGCTGGGCGAGCGCACGCCGCTGGCCGCGCTGAACGCGCCGGCGTCGGGCCGGATGGCGGTCGGCGAGGCGATCACCAACCTGCTGGCAGCACCGATCGACCTGTCGCGCGTCAAGCTCAGTTGCAACTGGATGGCGGCCTGCGGCGAGCCCGGCGAAGACGCGGCGCTGTACGACACGGTGCACGCGGTCGGCATTGAGCTGTGCCCGGCGCTCGGCATCGGTGTGCCGGTCGGCAAGGATTCGCTGTCGATGCGCACGCGCTGGAACGACGGTTCGGACTCTGATGCGATGAAGCAGGTCATCGCACCGGTCAGCCTGATCGTCACCGCGTTCGCCACGCTCGCCGATGTGCGCGCCACGCTCACGCCGCAGCTCCAGCCAGGCGACACGACGCTGCTGCTGATCGACCTCGGGAATGGCAAGAAGCGCATGGCCGGCTCGATGCTGGCGCAGGTGCTGAACCAGTTCGGCTGCGCGGTCGAAGACGGCATCCCGGATCTCGATGAGCCGGCGCAGTTGAAGGCGCTGGTCAGCGCGATCAACCGCCTGCGCGAACAAGGCAGGCTGCTTGCATACCACGACCGCAGCGACGGCGGCCTGTGGTCCACGGTGTGCGAAATGGCCTTCGCCGGCCACCTCGGCGTGAGCCTGAACGTCGACATGCTGGTGACCGAGGGCGACGGCATCAGCGACAGCCGCGCCGACCACGGCGACTCGAAGAACTGGGCCACGCAGATCGGCGCACGGCGCATGGAATTGACGCTGCGGGCCCTGTTCAACGAAGAACTCGGCGTCGTCATCCAGGTGCCAACCGAAGTTCGCAACTCGGTCATGCAGACCTTGCGCGAGTTCGGCCTGAGCCGCCACAGCCACTTCATCGGCAAGCCGAACGAGCGCGGCGTGATGGAGGTCTGGCGCGACGCCAAGTCAGTGTTCAGCGCCCCGCTGCGCGAGCTGCACCAGGCCTGGGACGAAGTGAGCTGGTGCATCGCCCGACTGCGCGACAACCCGGCCTGTGCCGACGCCGAACACGCTGCGGCGGGCCGCGCCGATGACCCCGGCCTGCACGTCAGCCTGAGCTTCGATGCCGGCATCGACGTGGCTGCGCCCTTCATTCACACCGCCCGGCCGAAGCTCGCGATCCTGCGCGAGCAGGGCGTGAACAGCCACCTCGAGATGAGCTTCGCGATGCACCGCGCCGGCTTCGAGACCTTCGACGTCCACATGAGCGACCTGCAGGCGGGCCGGGCGCGGCTCGACCAGTTTCAGGGCGTTGTCGCCTGCGGCGGCTTCAGCTACGGCGACACGCTCGGGGCCGGTGAAGGCTGGGCCCGCTCGGTGCTGTTCAACCCCGCGCTGGCCGAGCAGTTCGCCGCCTTTTTCAATCGAAGCGACACCTTCGCGCTGGGCGTGTGCAATGGCTGCCAGATGATGGCCGCGCTGGCGCCGCTGATCCCCGGCGCGCGGGCCTGGCCGAAGTTCACCCGCAATCAAAGCGAGCAGTTCGAGGGCCGGCTCACGATGGTCGAAGTGCTGCCGAGCCCGTCGATCTTCTTCACCGGCATGGCGGGCAGCTGCCTGCCGATCGTGGTGTCGCACGGCGAGGGCTTCGCCGATTTTTCGCAACGCGGCGACGCACAGGCGGTTCACCGTGCGATGCGCTTCGTCGACAACACCGGCGCGGCCACCGAGGCCTATCCGTTCAACCCGAACGGCAGCGCGGGCGGCCTGACGGCGGTGACCACGCCCGACGGCCGCTTCACCGTGCTGATGCCGCATGCCGAGCGCGTCTTGCGCAATCTGCAGATGAGCTGGACCGATGGCGAGCGCAGCGCCATGAGCCCGTGGCTGCGCATGTTCGGCAACGCGCGGGTGTGGATGAAGTAGCCCGTTGGATCAAATCGGACAGGTCGAATATAATCTGGTTAACCAACTTTATGGGAAGGTCAATCATGATAGAAGTCGCGGTGTATGAGGCGAAGACCCGGCTTTCGGAACTGCTGGTCGACGTCGAGCAGGGTGAGCAGATCACCATCACCCGGCGCGGCCTGCCGGTCGCACGGCTGGTCGGCGTGGTCGCCGCCAAGCGCGGCGCGAACAGCCAGCGGCAACAGGTCACGATCACCATCGCCAGCCTGCGCGAGCAGCGCAAGGGCGTGGTGCTCGAAGGCGATCTGCGCGACCTGATCAGTGAGGGCCGTGATTGAGAGCTTGCGCGTCATTGATCGGCCTTGAATTCAAGCGCCAACTCACTCACCGCAGAGGCGCGGAGTGACGCAGAGTTGCGCAGAGTAAGAAAAGAATGGTTTGTCTTCTCGGCGATTTCTCTGCGTTTTCTGCGCCTCTGCGGTGAGTGAGTTGGTTTCCCTCAAGCGCCCCTCTCGCATTCATCAGAAAACTCTCGGGCTGTGCCGTGCCTTTCGTCCTTCACAACTCCATCGTCTGCGGCTGGTTCCTCGAGAACCAGGCCACACCCTACAGCGACGCCATCATCGAGCGGCTGCGCGACGACCGGGCCGCCGTGCCGGCGCTGTGGGAGCTTGAATTCACCAACCTGCTGCGCACCGCCTGCCTGCGCCAACGGATGACGGCGCAGGCAGCGCAGCGCGTCATCGCGCAGATCGTCTCGCTGCCGATCGACGTCGATCGACAACCGGTTCCGGCCAGCGAAATCCTCGGCCTGGCGCTGCGCTTTGGCCTGAGCAGCTACGACGCGGCCTACCTCGAACTGGCACTGCGGCTGCAACTTCCGGTGGCCACCGGCGATGGCCCGCTGCGGGCAGCGGCGCTCGCTGCGGGCGTGGGCCTGGCGGGGCCGACTTCGCCGGCCTGAGTCAGCCGTCCAGCGCGGCGCGCAGTGCCTGTGCCGTGGCGGCATCGGCCGGGAACAAGGTCTCCAGCGCCAGCTCCGACAAGGTGATGTCCACCGGCGTGCCGAACACCGTCGTCGTGGTGATGAACGACAGCGTGCCGGCGGTGACGGTGGGCGGCGCCCGCCCCGCGCCGCTCGGCGAGGCGTTCGTCGCGGTCCAGGTGCTGGGCGCGCTGCTGTTTGCCGAGCATGAAGTCATCGGTCTGCGCAAGGCCTGCGCTATCGTCGCTGCGTGACCCTGAGCACTGACCACCACATCGTCTGCAGCGCGACCGAATCCTCGGCCCCAGGCCAGCGCTTCGACCGCCTCGACGCGCTGCGCGCGGTCGCCATCGTCTGGATGGCGGTCTTCCATTTCTGCTTCGACCTGAACCACTTCGGCTTCATGCAGCAGAACTTCCACACCGACCCGTTCTGGACCGTACAGCGCGCCTGCATCGTCAGCCTGTTTTTGTTCTGCGCCGGCGTCGGTCAGGCCGTCGCGCAGGAGCAGGGCCAGGCAGGGCCGCGCTTCTGGCGCCGCTGGGCGCAGGTGGCGGCGTGCGCGCTGCTGGTCAGCCTGGGCTCATGGCTGGTCTTTCCGCGCAGCTTCATCAGCTTCGGCGTGTTGCACTTCATTGCGCTGGCGCTGATCGTGCTGCGCCTGATCGGCCTGAAGGCTGGTGCCGGTGCCGGCCGCGCGCTGTGGCTGTTCGGCTTGCTGGCGCTGTTGCTGCCGCTGCTTGTGCAAAGCCCGTGGTTCGACACGCGCTGGACCAACTGGGTCGGGCTGGTAACGCACAAGCCGGTGACCGAAGACTATGTGCCCCTGCTGCCGTGGCTGGGCGTGATGTGCTGGGGCCTGGCAGGCGGCCGATGGGTGTTGAGGTGCCGCCGCCAGTGGATCACCGGGAGCTTGCCGGCCGCGCTGGCGCCGTGCGCCGTACTCGGCCGCTGGAGCCTGAGTTTTTACATGCTGCACCAGCCGGTCTTGTTCGGTGTGCTGACGGGCATCGTCGCGCTGCGCCGCTGAGGTTGGTTTGGTGTCGCAACGCGTCGCGTCACGAAGCGTCACAAAGCCGTCGGCGAGTTGTCACAGGAACGACGTACGCTCACGTGTGTTACGCCACGCTGACCAGGAGACCCCATGAAGAACATGAATCACAACGGGCCCGCCCCGTTCCGCCAACTCGCCCTGGCACTTGCTTGCACCGCCGCGCTCGCCGTCAGCGCCTGCGGCGGCAATGACGACAACAACCCGCTGCCCACACTCGACGGCGCTCAGCCGCTGGTCGTCGCGCACCGCGGGGCCTCGGGCTACCTGCCCGAGGAAACGCTCGAGGCGTATCAAAAGGCCATCGACCTGAGCGCCGATGTGATCGAGCCCGATGTCATCTCGACCAAGGACGGCGTGCTGATCGCGCGCCACGACCCGCAGCTTTCGATCACCACCGACATCGCCAGCCACCCCGAATTCGCGGCCCGCAAGGTGACGCGCTCGCTCGACGGCGACGCCGCCACCTCCGACTGGTGGGCGAGCAATTTCACGCTCGCCGAGATCAAGACCCTGCGCGCGATCCAGCCGCTGGCCGAGCGGCCGCAGCAGTACAACGGCCTGTACAAGGTGGTGACCCTGCAAGAGGTGGTCGACCTGGCCAAGGCGCAAAGTCTGGCCAAGGGCCGCACCATCGGCGTCTACCCGGAAACCAAGAACCCGACGTTTCACCGCGACCTCGGCGTGCCGCTCGAAGACAAGCTCGTCGCCCTCATCAACGCCGCCGGCTGGAACAGCAAGACCGCGCCGATCTTCGTGCAGAGCTTCGAGCCGAGCAGCCTGAAGCTGATGCGCAGCAAGGGCCTGAACACGCGCATGGTGCAGCTCGTCGATGGCGACGACTACGACTTCAAGAACGGCGGCGTCGACAACCCCGACGCCTCGCCGTTCTCGCGCCCCTACGACTGGGTTCGCGCCGGCGACACGCGCAAGTTCCCGGCCATGCTCACGCCAGCCGGTCTGGCCGATATCAAGACCTACGCCGATGGCATCGGCCCGTGGAAGCCTTACCTCGTGGCCGTGAAAGGCAGCTTCAACGCGGCTGGCCAGATGCTCGATGTGAACGGCGACGGCAAGGTGAACCTGCAGGACGCGACCACGGTGGCGCCGACCACGCTGGTTGCCGACGCCCACAAGGCCGGCCTGTTCGTGCACGAGTACACCTTCCGCAACGAGCCGCGTCGCCTGGCGCTCGACTACAAGGGCGATCCGCAGGCCGAGTACCTGCAGCACTTCAGGCTCGGCGTCGACGGTGTGTTCTCCGACTTCACCGACACGGCGATCGCGGCCCGCGCGGCGTACCTGAAGGAGACCGGGCGCTGATCGACGCCGGCGCTGCGGGCCCTTGCGTGCGCGTCAGCCGGCGCGCAAGGCCTGCGCCGCAGTGTCGATCGCGGCCGTCAATTCGGCGTAGTTGTGCGTCACCGCGAACTGCGGAAACCGCGCCGTGATGGCCGCTGGCGCGTGGATGAAGAAGCCGGCGTTCGCGGCTTCCAGCATGCCAATGTCGTTGTACGAATCGCCGGCCGCGATGACCTGGAAATTCAGGCCGCGCATCGCGTTCACCGCGTGGCGTTTCGGGTCCGGCATGCGCAGCACATGGCGGCGCACGAAGCCGGCGGCGTCGACTTCGAGCTTGTGGCACAGCAAGGTCGGCCAGCCGAGCTGGCGCATCAAGGGCTGGGCGAACTCGTAGAACGTGTCGGACAGGATCAGCACCTGGTAGCGGCTGCGCAGGTCGTCCAGAAAGGCCCGCGCACCGTCCATCGGGCCCATGCCGTCGATCACATTCTGGATGTCGGCGAGGCTGAGCCCGTGCTGCGCGAGCAGGGCGATGCGCGCGTGCATCAGCTTGTCGTAGTCGGGCTCGTCGCGCGTGGTGCGGGCCAGGGCCTGGATGCCGGTGCGCTTCGAGACCTCGATCCAGATCTCGGGGACGAGCACGCCTTCGAGGTCGAGGCAGATTATTTGCATGGGTGTCTTGCTCAAGGTGAAGGCGGCGCGGATCGTACCCGAGTTCAGGACTTCAATTCACCACCGCAGAGGCGCGGAGAACGCAGAGTTTCGCAGAGGAATACAACAAGCTTTTCGCTTTCTCTGCGTCCCTCTGCGCCTCTGCGGTGCGTGAGTTGATCTTGGCTGCGGCGGCCCGCTAACATCGCCCGATGAGCAAACAGATCCTGTTCGGATTTCATGCGGTCACAGTGCGGCTGAAGTCGGCGCCGAAGTCGGTGATCGAGATTCATGTCGACGCGACGCGGCGCGACCAGCGCATGCGCCAGTTCGTCGAGCGTGCCCGCGACGCCGGCGCCAAGCTCATCGACAGCGACGACGAGCGACTGCAAAAGCTCTGCGGTTCGCACCGCCATCAGGGCGTGGTGGCGCGCGTCGAGGTGATCGCGATCAGCCATTCGCTCGACGACACGCTCGACGCCGCCTTCGGCCCGGCGCTGCTGCTGGTGCTCGACGGCATCACCGACCCGCACAACCTGGGCGCCTGCCTGCGCGTTGCCGACGCGGCCGGCGTGCACGCGGTGATCGCGCCGAAGGACCACGCGGTCGGCATCAACGCCACCGTGGCCAAGGTGGCCAGCGGCGCGGCCGACACGGTGCCGTACTTCATGGTGACGAACCTGGCGCGCACCTTGAAGGAATTGAAGGAGCGCGACATCCGCATCATCGGCACCTCCGACGATGCGCAGCGTTCGCTCTACGACGTTGACCTGACCGGCCCGGTGGCGCTGGTGTTCGGTGCCGAAGGCGACGGCATGCGCCAGCTCACCGGCAAGACCTGCGATGAGCTGGTGCGCCTGCCAATGGCCGGCGCGGTCGAGAGCCTGAACGTGTCGGTGGCCAGCGGCGTGTGCCTGTATGAAGCGGTGCGCCAGCGGCTCAAGGCGGCGGCCTGAACGTCGATCCTGCCCCGCGCTGGAAGCGAAACCCGGAGAGCCTCATGCCTGTCATCGACGTCAAACACCCGCTGGTCAAGCACAAGGTCGGCCTGCTGCGCGCAGACGACATCTCGACCAAGAAGTTTCGCGAGCTGACGAACGAACTCGCGCGCCTGCTGGCCTATGAGGCCACCGCCGACTTCCCGCTCGAAGCTACCACGGTCCAGTGCTGGAGCGGGCCAACCGAAGTGCAGCAGATCAGTGGCAAGAAGGTCACCGTGGTGCCGATCCTGCGTGCCGGGCTGGGCATGCTCGACGGCGTGCTCGACATGATTCCGAGCGCCAAGGTCAGTGTGGTTGGCCTGTCGCGCAACCACGAGACCTTGCAGCCCGAGAACTACTTCGAAAAGTTCGTCGGCAAGCTCGACGAGCGCACCGCCCTCATCATCGACCCGATGCTGGCCACCGCCGGCTCGATGATCGCGACGGTGAGCCTGCTGAAGGCGCGCGGCTGCAAGGACATCCGCGCCCTGGTGCTGGTGGCCGCACCCGAAGGCGTGAAGGCACTCGGCGCCGCGCACCCCGAGGTGCGCTGCTGGACGGCCGCCATCGACAGCCACCTGAACGAGGTCGGCTACATCATCCCCGGCCTCGGCGACGCGGGCGACAAGATTTTCGGCACGAAGTGAGGCGCTGGTCGACGCAGCCGAGCGGCCGCGTTGGGCAACGACTTTGCGTGCCATTCAAGCGCAGCATTTCTTTACCCGATTTGACGTGCCATGTCTTGCCTTTGACACACGCTGCTTCTAGGCTCGCCAGATGAAGACACTTCCTTTCATCCAAAGATTCAGGGCTGATCCGAGCACCCTCATCACGCCCGAATCGCGCCGGCCGTTCCGCTTCTGGATGACCGGCAGCCTGGCGGTGGTGATGGCCGCGATGGTGCCGCTGCGCGACGCCGACGCCAACGAGCGCAAGGGCCTGCAACTGCTGCGCCACAGCCGATTCGACGTGAGCGAGACTGTGCAGCGCCTAGAGGCCGCAGCGCGCGGCCGCGGCCTGTCGGTGCTGGCGCGCATCGGCGGTGTGCGCCCGGTGATCGTGCTGGCCTGCGTGGCGGGCGGCACGCTGGTCGTGATGGAAGATGCCGACTCGCCGCCCACGGTGCCGATGAGCCTGCTGGTGCATGCGGTGGCCAGCGGCGGCGCCGATGTGCTGCTAACGTCCAGGCTGAGCGGCAGGCCGGTCGACTGGCAAGGCGTGCCGATCTCGGTGGCCGACGACCTGGCCGCGCTGCCGGGCTGGGTGGCGCAGGCGCTAGCTTGATCACATCGGTCGTGCCGGGCCGCCTCTGCGGTGAATGAGTTGTCTCTTGCATTCAAGGCCTGTCTAGACGGCCTCAAACCCAGCCCAGCACACCCGCCACCGCCCCCAGCGCGACCAGCCACATCGGGCTGAGCTTCGTGCGCAGCATCACCGCCACGCTGATCGCGACCAGGCCGATCGCGCCCCAGCGGTGCGCCGGGTTGCTGACATAGGGTTCGGCCAGCACCCAGCCGGTGGCCATCAGCAGGCCGAGCGTGAGCGGCATCAGGCCGGCGGTGAAGGCGCGCACGCCGCGCGTCTCGCGGCGCTGTGTGCCCCAGCGCGTCGCCCACAGCGTCAGCACGGTCGAGGGCAGCAGGTTGCCGGCCATTGTCACCAGCGCGCCCCAGGCGCCGGCCACGTTCCAGCCGAGCACGGCGACGAACAGCACGTTCGGCCCCGGCGCGGCCTGGGCGATGGCGATGGATGCGGTGAACTGCGCATCGGTCAGCCAGTGCTGCTGGACCACGATGTAGCGGTGCATGTCGGGCACCGTGGTGATGGCGCCGCCGACCGCCAGCAGGCTCAACACCAGGAAGTGCGTGAACAGGCCGAGCAGGTCGGCGCTGCCGTGGGCGTCGGCGTTCATGGCCGCAGCAGGCGCCAGGCGACCGTGATCGACATCGCGCCCAGGCCGGCGATCACCCACACCAGCGGCCAGCGCAGCCAGGCGCTGGCGAGGAAGGTGAGGGCGCCGAAGCCGAGCGCCAGCGGCCGGCCCATCGGGTTGGTCCGCAAGGTCGCGAGCAGCCGGCAGGCGGTCGCGATGATCAGGCCAGCGGCCACCGCACCCATGCCGCGCAGCGCGCCCGCCACGGCCGGCACCTGCGCGAAGCGGGCATACAGCGCGGTCAGCACGAGCACCACCACCAGCGGCGCCAGCAGCATGCCGGCGAGGGCAGTGAAGGCGCCGCGCACGCCGAAGGCGCGGTCGCCGAACATCAGCGCCAGGTTCACGACGTTCGGCCCCGGCAGCACCTGGCTGACGGCCAGCATCTCGACGAACTGATCGCGCGTCAGCCAGCCTCGGCGCTCGACCAGCTCGCGCTGCGCGACCGGCAGCACGCCGCCGAAGCCTTGCAGCGCCAGCGTCGTGAAGGCGAAGAACAGCTCGCGCAGCGAGGCGGGGGCGGGTTGTGACGGGTCGGCCGTTTTGTCGGTGACAGATGGCATGTGCGTCATCAGAGGTGCACGGTCTGCCGACCGACCCACAGGCTCAGCCCGATTGCCAGCAGCAGCCATGCCAGCGCGACCCAGTGAAGCGGCGCGAAGCCGCCCTGCGCGATCAGCCAGCCGCCGCTCACGGCGCCGGCCGCCTGGCCGACGAAGATCGCCGAGGTGTTCAGCGCCAGCAGGGCCGGTGCGAGCGCAGGCGCGGCGATGCTGAGCCGGGCCTGCTGGGTCGAGTTCGACGCGAAGCAGCCGAGCCCCCACGGCATCAGCACCAGTACCATGCCGGCCAGGCTCACCGCCAGCGGCCACAGCAGCACGGCCAAGGCCATCAACGCCAGCGTCACCGCGACCGCCAGGTTGGTGCCGATGCGGTCGATGACGCGCGTCAGCACCAGGTTGCCGACCAGCCCGCAAGCGCCGAACCACATCAGCAGCAACGCCATCTGCTCGGTGCCGGCGCCGAGCACCTGGCGGAAGTAGGGCGTGAAGTAGGTGTACAGCGTGAACTGGCCGGCCCCGGACAGCGCGGTGACGAGCACCATCGGCACCAGCACCGGATGCGTCAGCACGCGCCGCCATGCCTGCGCCGACAAAGCGGCGGGGCGCACGCCGTTCGGCATCGCCGCGTAGACCCAGGCCGCCGCCGCCAGGGCCAGCGCGGCGATCGCGTCGAAGGCGACTTGCCAGCCAAAGGTCTCGCCGAGCCAGGCCGCGATCGGGATGCCGATCACCGACGCCAGCGACCAGCCGAGAAACACGAAGGTGATGGCCCGGCCGCGGTGCTGCGGCGCCGCCATCACGCCGATGGCCGCGGCGGTCTGCGGCGTGAACACGGCGGCCGCCAGCAAGGTGGCGGCGCGCACCGGCCAGAGCGCCGCGTAGCTCGGCATCAAGGCCGACAGCGCATGGCCCACGCCGAACCAGAGCAGGGCCCATGCGAGCAACCGGCGGCGGTCGAAACCCGAGACCCAGCCGGCAAGCAGCGGCGCGCCGAAGGCCACGGTGGCGGAGCCGATCGCAATCAACTGGCCGGCCAGCGACACCGTCACGTTCAGCGAATGCGCAATGTCGTTGAGTGTGCCGGGCGCGGCCATGACACCGCAGCCGATCACGAAATTGCCGAACATCAGGGCCCACAGCGTGGCCGGACGAATGCCGGCACCGGGTTGTGCGCCGGTCGCGCCAGGTGCAATCGAGGTGCTCATCAACGCTGCACGCGCAGCGCCTCGGGGTTGACGAGGTTCGTCGGGTGCCCGTCGATGAAGTTGACGATGTTGTTGAATGCGCAGCGGAAGTACAGCTCGTAGCCGTCTTGTTCCACATAGCCGATGTGCGGCGTGCACACCGCGTTCTCCAGGCGCAGCAACGGGTGGCCTTGCAGAATCGGTTCGCTCTCGAACACATCGACCGCCGCCATGCCCGGGCGGCCGCGGTTCAGCGCCGAGACCAGCGCGTTTTCTTCGATCAGTTCGGCGCGCGAGGTGTTCACCAGCAGCGCCGTCGGCTTCATGCGCGACAAGGCATCGAACTTGACCACGCCGCGCGTGCTGTCGTGCAGCCGCAGGTGCAGCGAGAGCACGTCGCAGGCCTCGAAGAAGGCCTCGCAACTGGGCGCGGCGACGAGCCCGTCCTGCTCGGCCTTGGCGCGCGCCGACTCGCTGCCCCAGACGGTGACATGCATGCCGAACGCCCGGCCGTAGCCGGCCACGAGCTGGCCGATCTTTCCGTAGCCCCAGATGCCCAGCGTCTTGCCCTTCAACACCATGCCGACACCGAAGTTCGGTGGCATCGAGGCCGACTTCAGGCCCGACTGCTGCCACGCCCCGTGCTTCAGGTTACCGATGTATTGCGGCAGCCGCCGCATCGCCGCCATGATCAGCGCCCAGGTGAGCTCGGCCGGCGCGACCGGCGAGCCGGCGCCCTCGGCGACCGCGATGCCCAGGCGCGTGCAGGCCTCGACGTCGATGTGCGACCCAACCTTGCCGGTCTGCGAAATCAGTTTCAGCTTCGGCAGCTTCTCGAGCAACTGGCGCGGGAACTGGGTGCGTTCGCGGATCAGCACCAACACTTCGGCGTCGCGCAGGCGCACCGACAACTGGCCGATGCCCTTGACGGTGTTGGTGAAGACCTTGGCGTTGAGCGGCTCGAGCACGGCCGCGCATTTGAGCTTGCGCACCGCGTCCTGGTAGTCGTCGAGGATGATGATGTTCACTGCGGGTGGGGGCGTCGCGACGACGGTGTTGAGCGGTCAGGCAAACATTGTGCACGCCCGTTCGGTGGCCTGTAACATCCGCGACCCGATCCACACCCCTGGAGACACTTCATGTCCATCACCATGCATTCGGCCAGCGTGCCGGTGTTCGTTCGCCTGCTCGGCAACCTGCTGGTCTGGCTCGACAAGGCCGAGGCCCATGCGGCGGCGAAGAAGTTCGATACCAGCGTGTACTTGAGCACGCGGCTCGCGCCCGACATGCTCGGCTTCACGAAGCAGATTCAAATCGCCTGCGACGGCGCCAAGTTCTGCGCGGCGAGGCTCGCCGGCATCGACGCTCCGAGCTTCGACGACACCGAGGCGAGCCTGAACGAACTGCGCGAGCGCATCCGCGCGACGATCGCATTCGTGCAGTCGGTCAGCGCTGCACAGATCGATGGCAGCGAAGGCAAGGACGTGGTGATCCCGCGCCGCGACGGTTCGATGACGCTGAAGGGCGAGGCCTATCTGAAGTTCTTCGCGATGCCGAACTTCTACTTCCACATCACGACCGCCTATGCCTTGCTGCGCCACAACGGCGTCGAGCTGGGCAAGATGGACTTTCTGGGGGCGCCGACGAAATAGGCGTCAGCCAATGGTGCGGAAGCGGCCGCGCGGCGCGCGCGTCGGGAAGTGACGGTTCAGGCCGGCCAGGCGGGTCGTCGCCTCGGTCTGGTCGTGGTGGCGAGAAACGAGGTTGAAGACCTCCGGGCGAAGATGCCAGAGTTCGTGCAGCGAACGGGCGGTGTCGATCCGGTACAGCGCGTCGCGCGCCGCTGCGCATCGAATGTCAGTCAGGCTGAGCGCGAACTCGTGGCGCACACCTTCCAGCGGCACCGGACCGAGCACCACCTTCGACGAGTCTGCGGCCCGTGTCGAGGCCAGCAGGCCGGGCCACGCGGTGTCGATCCAGCGGCCCAGATGCTCGCGCCAGGAGTCGTCTTCGGCGCTCGAAACCGGCCGGCTTGCGGGTGGGCAGATCTCGATGCGCGACGGCGTTGCACGCGGCACGCAAGCGGGCTCCGCAAGGCCCGGCGGCGCGCAGCGGCGCAGCGGCCGCAGCACGCCTGGCAGGGACTCGTACACGCGCTGGAACATCGCTGACCCTTTGGGTCGGCACGGTTGCCGCCCAGGCCCGATTGTTCGCAAACGCTGCCAGACCAAAGCCCGGAAAAGAGCGCGCCGGGTCGTTCAGATTGGCGTCTTCACAGTGCCGCGGCGCGGCAGCCGCGCCGGCCCTTCAGACCTGCCCGAACTGCGCCTTGCGCTGCGGCGTGTAGTGCCACCACGGCGCCGCCTGTGCGCCGCGCATGAAGTCGGTGGCGGCCATGAAGGTGTCGAGCACGCACGGGTCGTGGCGCTGGCCGGTGGCGGCGCAAAGCTGCCGGTAGAGCGCGAAGGCATCCTTGCCGCGCAACTCGCTCGGGTGCTGAATGCCGATCAGCCGCAGGTCGGCGGCGAGCGACGGGCCGATGTTGGGCAACTGCTCCAGCGTTCGGCATTCGGCCGCGCTGGCCGCTTTCGGAGACTTGATGAGCGCTGCCATGACCAAGCCTGCTCACACCATCATGTGATTGCGGATCAGCCCGACCGCCAGGCCTTCGAGCGCAAAGCCCAGGTCTTGCGCGTCGGCGCCGGTGGGCACGAGGATGGTCTTGAAGTCGGGGTTCTCGGGCAGCAGCTCGATGCCGGCCTTGGTGCGGCGGAAGCGCTTCACGGTCACGTCGTCGCCAAGCCGCGCGACCACGATCTGGCCGTTCTTCGCATCGCTGGCCTTCTGCACCGCGAGCAGGTCGCCGTCGATGATGCCGGCGTCGCGCATGCTCATGCCGCGCACTTTCAGCAGGTAGTCGGGGCGGCGCGGGAACATGCTGGCTTCGACCACATAGGTCTGATCGATGTGTTCCTGCGCCAGGATCGGGCTGCCCGCCGCGACCCGGCCGACGAGCGGCAAGGTGAGCTGGGCCAGGCTCGGCAAGGGCAGGCTGAATTGCTTGCCGCGCGCCAGGTTCAACTGACGCAAGGTTTCAGAGCGCAGCCGGATGCCGCGCGAGGTGCCGCCGATCAGCTCGATTACGCCTTTGCGGGCCAGTGCCTGCAAGTGTTCCTCGGCCGCGTTGGCCGACCGGAAGCCCAGCTCGGCGGCGATCTCGGCACGCGTGGGTGGAGCGCCGGTGCGTTCGATGGCGCTGCGCACGAGGTCGAGGATCTGTTGCTGGCGGTCGGTGAGCTTGGGAGTTTCTTGCACGAGAATTCCTCGGTGGTTGGGACCGCGCCGCCAATTCGGGTTTGACGGACACTTGGCTGACGATTTATCCAGTGACTGTATTTTCATCCAGCTTGCCGAAAAATGCAAAACATCGCTAGGACGTTGACCCCGACCGTCGTCGTGATCGGCACCGGCGGCACCATCGCCGGGACGGCCGCCGACGCTTCGGACAACATCGGCTACCGCGCTGCGCAGCTTGGCGCGGCCCAACTCGTGGCGGCCATTCCTGCCCTGGCCGGCATGACCATCAAGGTCGAGCAACTCACACAGATCGACAGCAAGGACATGGGCTTCGCGCTCTGGCGCACGCTGGCTGAGCGGGTGGCACAGCAGCTCGCGCGACCCGAGGTCAGTGGCGTCGTCATCACCCACGGCACCGACACGCTGGAAGAGACCGCCTACTTCCTGCAGCGGGTGCTGGCACCGTGCAAGCCGGTGGTGTTGACGGCGGCGATGCGCCCGGCCACCGCGCTGTTGTCGGACGGGCCGCAGAACCTGCTCGATGCCGTGCGGGTGGCGCGCGAGCCCGGTGCTTCAGGGGTGGTCGCGGTGCTGGCCGGTACCGTGCATGGCGCGCTCGAGGTGCGCAAGCTCCACACCTACCGCCTCGATGCGTTCGGCTCGGGCGATGCCGGCCCGATCGCGCACATCGAGGAGGGCAGGCTGCGCCGGCATCGGCCGTGGCCGCACGGGCAGGGCCAGGCGCTCGGGCTGGCGTGGCTGCCGGTCGATGCGGCGAGCTGGCCGCGGGTCGAGGTGCTGACGAGCCATGCCGGCGCCGATGGCCGCCTGGTCGACGCACTGCGTGCGGCCGGCGTGCGCGGCATCGTTGTGGCCGGCACCGGCAATGGCAGCTTGCACCACGCGCTCGACGCGGCGCTGCTCGAAGCACAGGCCGATGGCATCGAGGTGCTGCGCAGCACGCGCTGCCCGCAGGGTGGCGTGGTCGAGGCCGGTGCTGACCCACAGGCGCCGCTGGCGCATCCCGGCCTGCGGTCGGCCGGCAGCCTGACGCCGGTTCAGGCGCGCATCGAGTTGATGCTGTCGCTGATGCCGTCGCCGACGCCCTGATTCAGCGCGCTATCGGCCGCGCCGGCGGCGCGCCACCCAGCCCAGCGCACCCAGCCCCGCCAGCATCAGTGCATAGCTTTGCGGCTCGGGCACGTTGCCGATGACCTGCTGCACGAACTCCGAGCCACCGAGGTCGCTGGCATCGAAGCCGAACACGAAGAACTGGTTGTCGTAGGTGACCGTGGTGAGCTTGTCCGACAACTTGACCTCGCCGAGAAAGTCGTTGTCATTCGCGAGGTACAGCGTGTGCTTCAGCACGCCGCCGACCAGCACGTCTTCGCCGAAGGCCAGGCCTTCGAGCTTGGCCGGGATCAGGTCGTCCTTGATGCCGGCCGCGTTCAGTGCGGCGCGGATGTCGAGGAACAGCGTCTTGGTCGGCGCCTTGGCCAGCAGCGCCGCCTGGCCGGTCAGGTTCGACACATCGGCCGCGCCTTTCAGGTCCACCTTCCAGACCTGCTTGACGACGGCCACCGACTCATCGCCCAGGCCTTTGCCGTCGCGCTCGAGCACCAGGAACTCGTGGTCGTTCAGCGCGATGATCTCGCTGCTGTTGTAGTTCTTGCTACCGATTTTGTTGTCGTAGGCGAACTGGCTGACGAGGCCGGTGGCAATGTCGATCCGCACGATCCGGTTCGCCTGGCCGCCGTCGCCGCCGTCCTGCGCCAGCGGGCTTTGCATGAAGCCGATCAGCGCCGTGCCGTCGGGTGTGATGGCCAGGCCTTCCATGCCTTTGTTGGCGACCCGGCCGGTCAGATTGCCGGCGATTTCTGCGGCGCCGCTCGAGTTCAGGTTGGCGATCGCGAACATGTCGGGCAACGCGAACGTGCGCACGCGCTGGCCGCTGGCGCGGTCGAACTGGTAAACGTACGGGCCGTACTCGTCGCTGATGAAAACGCTCTTGCCGTCGCGCGAGACGCGCAGCGATTCGGGGTCGAGCCGGGCGTTGTTCGGATTCGTCGACAGGCCGGGCGCGAAGTTGTCGGAGCGGCCCGTGAAGTAGCTCGCGCCGACCCGGTTCAGCGCCGGTGCACCGCCCGCGCCGTAGTTCAGCGCCGTCGGGCTCGACAGCAAGGTGGTACCGCTCAATGTCGGCGTCAGGCTGTAGGGCAGCGGCGCGCCGGCGGCATTCGCGCTGAGCTGCAGACGCAGCGACTGGAAGCGGCCGATGAACGAGGTGGTGTCGTCGACCGCGGGGTTCCAGGCCTTGGCGTTCGGGCCGCGGTCTTGCAGGCCGATGAAGGTGTTGCCGCCGGCCCAGGCCAGGCCGGATCCGAGGCCACCGGCCAGGCTGGCCGACAAGCCGTTTTCCAGGTTGTAAGCCAGGCCCGACTTGTCGAGCGTGGCGCCCGACAGGCTGCCCTGCGCGATCAGGTTGATGGCGGCGTGCGCGGCGGGCGCAGCGATGGCGCAGGCCAACGCGGCGGCACTGGCCAGGACGAGCAAACGGGGTCGCAGCATGGGATGGGCACTTTCATCGGAATAAGGGGAACCGGTAAGTGTGTGGGTCCATCATGACGCGGCTGTGTCAACGCGCAGTTCCCGAAAATGCAGCGGGCCCGCCCCGGTTGCCCAGGGCGGGCCCGCAGTGACACGAACCGGAAGCTCAGGCCACCGTCAAGGTCACGTCGATGTTGCCGCGCGTGGCGTTCGAGTACGGGCACACGCCGTGCGCGGCTTCGACCAGCTTTTCGGCGGCGGCGCGCTCCATGCCGGGGATGGTGACCGTCATCGCGACCTGGATGCCGAAGCCGGCCGGGATCGGGCCGATGCCGACGTCGGCCTTGATCGAGGTGTCGGCCGGCAGCGTGATCTTCTGCAGCATCGCAACGTGCTTCATCGCGCCGATGAAGCAGGCCGAATAGCCGGCTGCGAACAGCTGCTCGGGGTTGGTGCCGGTGGCGCCGTTGCCGCCCAGTTCCTTCGGTGTGGTGAGCTTCACGTCGAGCACGCCGTCGGACGACTTGGAGCCGCCTTCGCGCCCGCCGGTGGAGGTGGCGTGGGCGGTGTAGAGAATCTTGTCGATCTTCATGCTGAAGTCCTTTGTGCGAGGGTGGAGAGAGGTCAGGAAGATGCCGCCTCAAGGTGGCCGGCGAGGTTGGAGCGCAGCCGGTGCAGCTGCGCGGTCAACGCGGTGAGTTCGGTGAGTTTGAAGCCGGTGGCGCAGGCCACGTCGCGCGGCACACGGGCAGCCTTGCGGCGCAGGGCGCGGCCGGCTGGAGTGAGGGCGACGCTGACCCGGCGTTCGTCGTCAGCAGCGCGGCTGCGCACCAGCAGGCCGGCCGCCTCCATGCGCTTCAGCAAGGGGGTGAGGGTGCCCGAGTCGAGATACAGGCGCGCGCCCAGCTCGCCGACGCCGATCGCGTCGCCCTCCCACAGCACCAGCAGCACCAGGTACTGCGGGTAGGTGAGGCCGAGCGGCGCCAGCACCGGCTTGTAGAGCTTGGTCATCTGCAACGAGCCGGAGTAGAGCGCGAAGCAAAGCTGATGGTCGAGTTGCTGCTGGGAGAGGGCGGTTGCCATGAGGTGATTCTATTTGAACGTTGGCAATTGAATTGTGCGCAATTGAAACCCACGCGGTGGACGCGGGATTTGATCTTCTCCCTCTCCCCTTTGGGGGGAGGGAGTCAAGAGGAAGCCTCTCCCAGAGCGAGAGGGAGTAAACACAAAGCCGGCGTGCTCACGCGTCGAGCAACGCGCTCACATCAAGCCAGCGGGCTTCGAGTGCTTCGATCTCGTCGCCGATCTGCTTCAGCCGCTTACCTTGCTCGGCGCGCTGCGCCGGCGTCAGGCCGGGCGCGGACATCCCGGTCTCACAAACCGTGCGGTCGCTTTGCAGCACGGCGAGCCGCGCGTCGATGCTGCCGAGTTCCTTGCGCAGGGGTTTCAGCTCGTCGCTGCGCTGCTGGCGCACGGCGGCCGACGCCTTGCGGTCGTTGCCCCGGCCGGGCACGGCAGCCGCCGGAGCTGCGGGTGTGGCAGCCACCGAAGCTGCGGCAGCGGCGGCCACCGCCTCTGCCGCCTCGCGCTTGCGCTTCGCCTTGTCGCCCTTGCCCTGCTCTCGCGACGCTTCTCGCGACTGCTCCAGCAGCCACTTCTGATAGTCGTCCAGATCGCCGTCGAAGGGCTTCACCGCACCGTCGGTGACGAGCCAGAATTCGTCGCAGACCTCGCGCAGCAGCGCGCGGTCGTGGCTCACCAGCATCACCGTGCCCTCGAACTCGTTCAGCGCCATGCTCAGCGCCTCGCGCGTCGTCAGGTCGAGGTGGTTGGTCGGCTCGTCCATCAGCAGCAGGTTCGGGCGCTGCCAGACCAGCATCGCCAGCACCAGGCGCGCCTTCTCGCCGCCGCTCAAGGTGCCCACCGCCTGCGTCACCATCTCGCCGACGAAGCGGAACGAGCCGAGGAAGTCGCGCAGCTCCTGCTCGCGCCCGGCCGGGCCCTTGTCGCGCGCCAGCCGGATCATGTGCATCAGCGCGCCGTCGTCGAGCGACAGCACATCGAGCTCCTGCTGCGCGAAGTAGCCGATCGACAGGCCCTTGCCCTCGGTGATGTCGCCGGTGAGCCGTGGCAGGTCGCCGACGATGGTCTTCACCAGCGTCGACTTGCCCTGGCCGTTCGCGCCGAGGATGCCGATGCGCTGGCCGGCCAGCACCGAGCGGTTGATGTTGTCGATGATGCGCGTCTCGTTGCCATCGTCGGCGTGGTAGCCGCAGGCGACTTGCGAGAACGCCAGCATCGGGTTCGGCAGGTTCAGCGGCTCGCGGAACTCGAACTGGAAGTCGGCGCTCGTCAGCACCGGGCCGAGCCGCTCCATGCGCGCCAGCGCCTTGACGCGGCTCTGCGCCTGCTTCGCCTTGCTGGCCTTGGCCTTGAAACGGTCGATGAACTTCTGCAGGTGGGCGATGCGTTCCTGCTGCTTCGCGTAGCCGGCGGCAGCCTGCGTCAGACGCTCGGCACGCATCTCTTCGAAGGCGGTGTAGTTGCCGGTGTAGCGGGTCAGCTTGGTGTCGTCGAGGTGCAGCGTGACGTTGGTGATGGCGTCGAGGAATTCGCGGTCGTGGCTGATGACGATCATCGTGCCTTCATAGCGCTTCAACCAGGCTTCGAGCCAGACGAGAGCGTCCAGGTCGAGGTGGTTGGTGGGCTCGTCGAGCAGCATCAGGTCGGCCGGGCACATCAGCGCGCGCGCCAGTTGGAGCCGCATCCGCCAGCCGCCGGAAAAGCTGTTTACCGGCGCGTCGAGCTCGGCGCTCTTGAAGCCCAGCCCGAGCAGCATGGCCTGCGCGCGCGGCCGGGCGTCGAAGCCGCCGGCATCGCTGATGGCGTGGTGGGCATCGGCCATCGCGTGGCCATCGTCATCGAGTTCGGCCTGCACCAGCTGGGCCTGCGCTTCCATCAACCGCGTGTCGCCCTGCAGCACGAATTCGGTCGCGCCTTCGGTGGTTTCCGGCATCTCCTGTGCGACCTCGCCGATGCGCCAGCGCGGCGGCATGCTGACGTCGCCGGCATCCGATTGCAGGCGCTTCGTGATGAGCGAAAACAGCGACGACTTGCCGGCGCCGTTGCG
>JANXZA010000014.1 GCA_025355745.1 Rhizobacter sp.
CCGCCTTGTTCATCGAACTCGTCGAGTCGCGCTGCGCCGGCCACGGCCTCGCGCTGGTCACGCCGCGCGACGACGCGCTGCGTGGCAGCCAGGCCAGCGTCGCGCGTGCCGAAGGTGCGTACGCAATCATGCAGGCGCTGATCGCGCGCGGCGTGATCGGCGACTTCCGCGCGCCCGACCTGCTGCGCTTCGGCTTCACGCCGCTGTACACCCGCTTCGTCGATGCATGGGACGCAGCCGAACACTTGGCCGCAGTGCTCGCCAGCGGCGAATGGCGCGAGCCGCGTTTCAATCAGCGTGCGGCGGTCACCTGAGCGTCGATTCATGAGCCCAACAAGCCCACCGAACCCACTGAGTCCGACCGAAAAAATCGTCGCCGACGAAGGCGCGCAGCTCGACTTCTCGGCCCACATGAGCTACGGCGACTACCTGCACCTCGACGAGCTCCTGAACGCGCAGCACCCGCTCTCGCCGAACCATAACGAGATGCTCTTCATCGTCCAGCACCAGACCAGCGAGCTGTGGATGAAGCTGCTGCTGCACGAGCTGCGCGCGGCGATGCAATGCGTCGCGAGCGACGAGCTTGGCAGCGCTTTCAAGATGCTGGCCCGCGTCAGCAAGATCATGGAGCAACTGGTGCACGCCTGGAGCGTGCTGGCGACGATGACGCCGCCCGAGTACTCGGCCATTCGCCCTTATCTGTCGAACAGCAGCGGCTTCCAGAGCTGGCAGTACCGCTGCATCGAGTTCATGCTCGGCAACAAGAATGCGTCGATGCTCAAGCCGCATGCGCACCGCCCGGAGATCCTCGCGCATGTCGAAGCGGTGTGGCGTGCGCCCTCGCTTTACGACGAGTCGCTGCGGCTGCTGGCGCGGCGCGGCCTGGCGCTGCCGGCCTCGCACCTGGCGCGCGACTGGACCGGCGGCTACGAGGCCAGCGACAGCGTCGAAGCGGCCTGGCTCGTCGTCTACCGCGATCCCGACGCCCACTGGGACCTGTACCAGCTCGGCGAAAAACTCACCGACCTCGAAGACGCGTTCCGGCTCTGGCGCTTTCGCCATGTCACCACGGTCGAACGCATCATCGGCTTCAAGCGTGGTACCGGTGGCACCTCGGGCGTGGGCTATCTGCGCAAGATGCTCGACGTGGTGCTGTTCCCCGAACTCTGGAAGCTGCGCACCGACTTGTGATCGGTGCGCAGCGAGCCGAGCCGCATCACGTCACCCCAGGTTCACCGGCACAAAGATCTTGTTCCCATCGCGTTGCACCAGCAGGGCCACGCTCTTCGGCTTGCCTTGCAGCACGCCCTTGACCTGATCGACCGATTGCACCGGCTTGCCGTTGATGGCCAGCAGCACATCGCCCGGCTCGATGCCGGCCTTCGCCGCCGGCCCGGCGACGTTCTCGACCACCAGGCCCTGCTCGATGCCCGAGGCCTTGCGTTCGTCGCGTGTCAGCGCCCGCAGGCCCAGGCCGAGCTGGCCTGCCGGCGTGGCGCCATCGGCGTCTGCCACCACGCTGGCATCCGCATCGGCACCGCCAAGCTTGGCCTCGATGTCGCGCGCCGCATGGTCGCGCCAGACCTTCAGCCTGACCTTCTCGCCCGGGGCCGACAGGCCGATCAGGCTCGACAACTCACCGGAACGCAAGACCGGCTCGCCGTTCACCGCCGTGATCACGTCGCCCGACTTCAAGCCCGCCGCTGCGGCGGCGCTGTTCGGCGCCACGTTGGCCACCAGCGCACCATCGGGCCGCTTCAGGCCGAACGATTCGGCGAGCGCCGCATTCAGGTCCTGGATCGTCACGCCGAGCCGCGCGTGCGTGGCCTTGCCGGTGGCGACGATCTGGTCCTTGACCTTCAGCGCGACGTTGATCGGGATCGCAAAGCTCAGGCCCTGGAAGCCACCGCTTTGCGAATAGATCTGCGCGTTGATGCCGACCACCGCGCCACTGCCGTCGAACAGCGGGCCGCCCGAATTGCCAGGGTTCACGGCCGCGTCGGTCTGGATGAAAGGCACCACCGCATCACCGGGCAACGAGCGGCCCTTGGCGCTGACGATGCCTTGCGTGGCGGTCTGCTCCAGGCCGTAAGGCGCGCCGATGGCCATCACCGGGTCGCCCACCTCGAGCAGGCGCGCGTCGCCGAGGCGAACCACCGGCAGGTCCTTCGCATTGATGCGCAGCACGGCGATGTCGGTGGTGGTGTCGGAGCCCAGCACCTTGGCCGCAAACTCGCGCCGGTCGCTGAGCTTGACGGTCACTTCCTTGGCGTCGCGCACCACATGGGCGTTGGTCAGGATCAGACCGTCCGGGCTGATGATGAAGCCTGATCCGAGGCCCTTGAACGGCACCTGACCTCCTTGCGGCCCGCGCTGCTGGAAGCCGGGCATGCCGCGGAAGAATTTGAAGAACGGGTCGTTCTCCATGCCGGGCGGCATGCCCTGCTCTTCGGCGGAAGTCTTGTGCATGCCGGCCACCGTAACGCCGACGACCGCCGGGCCCGACTGCTTGAAGATCGCCCGGTAGTTCGGCACGCCTTGCGCGGCCAGCAACGGCACTGGTGTGGGCGCAGATGCGTAGTTAGGCAGTGTGGCGGCGGGTGTCGGTGCGGTGGCGGCAGCGGCGGGTGGACCCGGCTTCATCCACGCCGGCAGGTCAATGGCAGCGGCGGTGCCCACGGCCAGCACACCGGACGCTATCAGCGCGGCACTCAATGGTTTGATCTTCATCGCAACTCCTGGCCCGGTAGGCATCGCGGAAGTTTCCGCATAGCCTTAACGGTAGGCTTGGCCGGTTAAGGCTGGGTGAGGCGATGATGAAGCGAACGTTAGGCGCCGCGTTGTGGCGGGTGAACGTCAGCCACGAGTCGGCCGTGTCCGCGTCTGCGAACGCCCGAAGCTTCAGCCGGCGGGCGCCAACGCCAGGGCCGCAACGATGGCCCGGTGCGAGGGCACGTTGCCGAGGAAGGTTTCGCGCTCGGCCTCGCTCAGCGGGGCGGCGCGCTGCATCAGCATCTCGTGCGCGCGGCGCAAGAATTCGTTGGCACGCGGCGCGTGTGCGGCGCTCAGCACCTGGTGGCAGGTGAGGTAAATCCACAGCGGGTCTTCGGTGCCGTCAACCGTGCCGCCGGCATCGAAGTGCACGACGATGTCGGCGATCAGGTGCATTGCCTCGACCAGCGCGCCGCGCGCCAGCGCCAGCCGTGCCAGCCCGGCGATCGGCTCCGGCGGCATGGTCGGGCGGCCGATCTCGCGGTAGGTGTTCACCGCCTCGCGGTAGCAGCCCGCAGCCTCGCCGTTGCGGCCCAGCGCTGCAAAGGCATGGGCGCGCGTGTTCTGCAGGCTGGCTTCGAGATCGCGGTCCTTGAGTTCCTGAGCGGTTTGCAGAGACTGCGCGGCCCATTCGAGCGCCTCGGCCGGGTCGCCGCGCAGGAACGCGACATGGGCCATATTGCACAGCACATACGACTCGCTCATGCGCTGGCCGATCTCGCGGCAGACCCGCCGGCTGGCCTGGAACAGTTCACGCGCGACACCGTAGTTGCCAAGAAAGCGTTCGATGTCGCCGAGGTTGTTCAGCATGCCGCCTTCGATGGCGCGGTCGCCGATGGTGCGGGCCAGCGCCAGCGCCTGCTCGTAATAGCCGCGCCCCAGGCCATAGCGCCCGACCTGGATCGCGAGGATGCCAAGTTGCGCCAGCGACGTGCTCTCGACGCGCCGATCGCCCACGCTGCGGGCCAGCGCCAAACACTGCTCGGTGCGCGCCTGCGCGCTGCCGTAGTCGCCCTGGAATTGCAAGGCCCGGGCCCAGTTCACCCAGGCCGCCAGCGCCGCGCCGGGTTCATCGGCAGCGTCGGCCCAGGCCACCGCCCGGGCGGCGGCGGCGCAGGTGCCCGGGTAGTCGCCGGTGACGAGTGCGTGCGATGCCCGCAAGCCGCCGGCACGCGCACGCCGGGCGTTGTCGTCCATCGCGTCGGCGAGGCGTTCGAGCTCGTTGACGTCGACCACCTGCTCGCTACGCCGGCCGGTGTTGCTGAGCACACTGCGCCGCGTCAGCAACAGCGCAAAGCGGGTGGCGAGGTCGTCAGCTGGAAGCAGCGCAAGCGCGCGGCCCAGGTAGTCGAGTGCCGCCATATTGGCGTAGCTGCGGGCCGCGTCTTCACCGGCCTTGCGCAGATAGGTCACCGCGTTCGCGTTGTCGCCGGCACGTTCGTAGTGGTCGGCGATGAGGCCGAAATACTCGCTCGCCCGGTCGCCGCTGCGCACCACCAGCCAGTCGGCAGTCTGGTGGTGCTGCTCGCGCTTGTGGCGCTTGAGCACGCTGTCGTAGGTGACCTGGTGCAGCACATGGTGCTTGAAGACGAACTCGCGCGTGCCGTCGAAGGCACTGGTCTCGCGGCCGTGCGCCAGCTCGCGGCGCGTCAGCCCGGCGAGCGCCTCGGTCGAGGCCGGTGCGATGCGCCGCAGGGCTTCGTCCCAGAACACATGGCCGATCACGCTGGCCTGTTGCAGCGCTTCCTTTTCGCTCGGTGGCAGGCCGTCCAGACGGGCCTGCAGCACGCCGGCCAGGGTCGGCGGCACATGCACCGTCAGCAGCTTGTCGGCAACCACGCGCCAGCGCTCCGGGCCGGTGACGATGACGCCATCGTCGATCAGCATGCCCACCAGTTCCTCGACGAAATATGGAATGCCTTCGGCGCTGCTGGTGAGCAGGTCGCGCAGCGCGGCGGGCACGGTTTCCAGGCGGCTCAGCAAGGCGTCGGCGAGTTCGCGGCAACTGCGCCTGGACAGCGGCGCCAGGTCAATGCGCTCGTGGTTCGGCTGGCCACTGCCCCACAGCGGGCGGTGTTCGTAGAGCGTCGGGCGGGTCAGGCACAGCACCATCACGGGCAGGTCGCGGCACGCCTGCGCGAGGTGGTTGACGAAGTCGAGCGAACCCTCGTCGGCCCAGTGCAGGCCCTCGAGCTGCACCATCACCGGGTCGATGGCCGCGATCGCCTTGAAGTACTGGGCCGCCGAATGGAAGGCCCGGTCACGGATCTGCTTCGGGTCGCCGACGATGTCCGAGCAGCGCCGCATGCTCGTCGGTCGCGGTGCCGAAGGTGGCCGACAGAGCGGCCGCGAACTTGCGGCGCGCCTCGGCGGGCGACGTGCTGTCCTCGATCTGGAAGCGCCAGAAGAAGATGTCGCGGACCACGCCGTAGGGCTGCATCTCGCCGTGGGTCTGCGCGTCCCTGGAAGACCCAGACCTCGCGCGACTTCAGTTCGAGCGTGTTGCTGAATTCGTC
>JANXZA010000239.1 GCA_025355745.1 Rhizobacter sp.
GCAGCGCCATCGCCACACTGAGTGGCTGAAATTCTTGCGCAAGATCGACCGCGAAACGCCCAAGGACAAGACACTGCACCTGATCGCCGACAACTACGCCACGCACAAACATCCGGTCGTGCAGCAGTGGCTGGCCAAGCACCCGCGCTTCAACATGTCATTCGGGCCAACAGCCGATTAAGTTCTAAACAGAATGCAACACTACACTGGCTTCGACCAGTACGCGCAAGCGGCGTGGCAGTTCGCGCCGCAGTGGTCGCTGACGATCGGCGTGCGCCAAAGCCGCGTCAGCTTCACCTCAACCGACGCGTACATCGTCGGCACCAACCCCGACGACCGCTACCGCGCCGCGTACAGCGCGACGCTGCCGGTGGTGGGCCTGATGTTCGCAGCCAACGACAACCCGCATCTCTATGCGACCGCAGGCTGCAGTTTCGAGACCCCGACGCTGAACGAACTCGACTACCGCCGCAGCGGCTAGACCTGGCTGAACTTCGGGCTCGAGTCGTCGACGAGCACCGGCGTCAAGGCCGGCGTGTAGGCCAAGCTCGACGGCTGGGGCGAGGCCACCCTCGCGGCGTTCCTTACCAACACAGCGCACGAGACCGTCACGCAGACCAATCTCGGCGGCCGCACGACCTATCAGAACGCGGGCGCGACGCGGCGTGCCGGCGTCGAGGCGAGCTGGACCGGCACCGGGTTCGCGAACCTGCGCGCGCAGTTCGCGGCCACGCTGCTGAACGCGATCTACCGCGACGGCTTCCTCACCTGCACCGCAGTGCCCTGCGCGGCGGCGAACGTGCAGGTCCCGGCAGGCAACCGCATCCGCGGCATTTCAGGCGGCTCGCTGTTCGGGGCACTGAACTGGGCGCCATTGATCGGCCTGCGCGCGGTGTCGAGGCGCGCTACTTGACCGGTGTGTTCGCCAACCCAAGAGCGACGTCGTACCGCGCTGCGCGATCGCCTCCCCCTCGGTCGGCTGCTTGCTGCCGCTCTGCCCATGGCAGCTCAACGGCTTCGCGCGGCAACAACCTGTTCGACCGGCGCGATGCCGGCTCGGTGATCGTCAACGAGGCAACTCGCGCTTCTTCGAGCCTGCGCCATGCCGCACGTGGTTGGCCGGCCTGTCAGCGGCTATGAAGTTCTGACGTACGGCGCTTTTCACGCGAGCAACAATGCCCGCCGAAGTCTGCAGCGAGGGCGCCGCGGCTACGCGCGCCTTGTCTCTTTGAACCCGGCTCGTGCGGGCAAACCCTTTGAGAGGGACTCTTGACAGGCAGTCTGGTCGAGACATATCCTCCGCCCGAATTAATTGTGTTGTGCCCGCCAATGTCGCCGGGACACAGCTAGGCAAAAGAGCCTGACCAGATTGCTTTCTGGTCAGGCTTTTTTTTGCGCTTTACGCGCAGCGTCGCGCGTACTCACAGCGCTGTTCGCTTGAGTTTCTTCCCCGACCGTTGCTGGGCGCGTGGGGCTGATCGGGTATGGGTCCCCTGCAAAACCACATTCGCGATCGGCTTTGCAGGGCGCTGAAGCGGCGGCGTACACGCTTCGAGTTCGACCCTTCTCCGAGGGGTTCTTAGGTCTAACAACACAAGTCGAGAGGACCACAAAATGACGATTGAAAGTTCGACAGGACACGCCATGGAAAACGTGGAGCACGCGCTGGGGGATGAGTACGAGCACAAGTCTGTACCGCTTCAGGCACGGCGCAGCACCTTCTCGGTGTCCATGGTGTGGCTCGGTTTTCCGATGATCATCACGGGCGCCATGACGGGCTCGATCCTGGTGGCTGGCATGGGCTTCCAGTCCGCCTTGTGGGCGATGATCATTGGCAACGCCCTCATGTTTGCCTATGTCGGAGCGAACGGCGTGCTCGGCACCACACGAGGGTACAACTTCGCGTTGATTGCCAGCGCCGTGTTCGGCAAGAAGGGCTACGTGCTGGCGTCGGGGCTTTTGTCGAGTCTGCTGCTCGGCTGGTATGCAGTTCAGACGGGTATCACGGGCAACCTGATCCACACCGCGTTCAATCTGAACTACCTGACGGTGACCGTGCTGGCCGGGGCGCTCTACCTGGGCATCACCTTTGTCGGCATCAAGGGCCTGCACTGGATCGGTGTGGTGTCGGTGCCCTTGTTCGTCGTGCTGGGTGGCTGGGTGGCGCTCGACGCTGCCGCGGCCGCCGGCTGGAGCAAGGTGCTGGCCTACTCTGGAACGAAGCCAGATCTATCCATGCCATTCGGCGTAGCCCTGACGATCGTGATCACGCTGTTTGTCGATGCCGGAACGGTGACGGCCGACTTCAACCGTTGGTCCAAGGACTCGAAGTCCTCGCTGATCGCCACGTTCTGCGCCTTCCCGTTCGCCAATCTGCTGGCCATGCTGGTCGGGGGTGTCATGACGGCGGCCCTCGCCGTACCAGAGCCTCAGCCCTTCGGTCTGGACAACATGTTCGGCTACATGGTGGCTCAGAACAAGCCATGGCTGTCGGTGATCGCGTTCGTGTTCCTGTTCGCCAACCTCGGTTCCGTTTGCGCGCATTGCCTGTACAACTCGGCGGTGGGCTGGTCGCGCATTGGCGGGGGGCGCATGCGCCTGTTCGCGGTCGGTCTTGCCATCGTCGGCATCCTCATTGCTGCCGCGAACGTCTGGGCGCTGTTCATTCCCTGGCTCTCGGTGCTCGGGATCCTCGTCCCCCCGATCGGTGCGATCGTGCTGGCGGACCTCTTCTTCGTCCGTCCCGGTGCCGTGATCGACGCCAACTGGCGGCCGCGTGCTTTCATCGCGTGGATCGTCGGCTCACTGGTGGCCTATGCGGTGGAAACCTTCGCCCCTCAGTTCTCGACCGCCATCAGTGCGTTCTTCGCCGGCGGAATCTGCTACTTCCTGCTGAGTACCGGGGTGGCGAAAGAGCGCGTGGCGGCTGTCTACACCGCCCGGAGCTAGTCGGCACATCGGCGCGCGGGCTTCCCGCGCGCCATCCTCCCTCGCTATGGAGTCTTGACAAGTGGACTACGAACGATTCGATCTCGGCAACGTGCGTCTTCTGCGCGGTGCAACACTGCGCGACGCCAAGCTGGCGTACAAGACCTACGGCAAGCTGAACGCCGACAAGAGCAATGCAATCGTGTACCCGACCTGGTACTCCGGCCAGCACCCCGACAACGAGTGGCTGATCGGCAAGGGCATGGCGCTGGACCCGGACCACTACTTCATCATCGTGCCCAACATGCTGGGCAACGGCCTGTCCTCGTCGCCAAGCAACACACCCGAACCATACGACCGCGCCCGGTTCCCCAACGTCACGCTGTACGACAACGTCACACTGCAGCATCGGCTGGTGACGGAGAAGTTTGGCATCGGCTCGCTCGAGCTCGTGGTCGGCTGGTCGATGGGTGCACAGCAGACCAACCAGTGGGGGTGCCTGTACCCCGACATGGTTAAGCGCATCGCGCCATTCTGTGGTTCGGCCAAGACGGCGCCGCACAACTTCGTGTTCCTGGAAGGCGTCAAGGCGGCCCTGACGAACGACATGGCCTGGAACAACGGCTGGTACGACCGGCCGCCGATGAAGGGCTTGCGCGGTGTCGGGCGCGTGTACGCGGGGTGGGGCCTGTCGCAGCCGTTCTACATGCAGGAGCTGTGGCGCGACATGGGGTACAGCTCGCTGGAGGACTTCCTCGTCGCGTTCTGGGAGGGGTTTTTCCTGCCGAAGGACGCGAACAACCTGCTCGCGATGCTGTGGAGCTGGCAGCACGGCGACATCAGCGCCAACCCGGTCTTCAATGGCGATTTCAAGAAGGCCCTCGGTGCCATCAAGGCCAAGGCCGTGGTCATGCCGGGCGAGATGGATTTGTATTTCCCGGTGGCCGATAACGAGGCCGAGGTGGCGCAAATGCCGAATGCGGTCTGCAAGCCAATCCCCGGCGTTTGGGGCCACTTTGCGGGCGGCGGAGCCAACCCGGTCGATACGAAGTTCATCGACGACAACCTCAAAGCCTTGCTCGCAAGCTGACAAAGCGGTCTGCGTTTCGATCAACAACTGTAAGGAGGTCCGTAGTGGCCAACGGCAACGAAATTTGCGCAATGGATGCAGTCACGCTTGCGGGCTTGATCCGCACGAAGAAGCTGTCGGCGCTGGAAGTGGTTGACGCGGTTCTGGCGCGCATCGACGCACTCGATCCCACCCTGCACGCGTTCTGCACACTGACCCCAGAGCTCGCGCGGGAGTCGGCCAGGCGGGTAGATCAACGCATCATGGCGAACGAGGCAGCCGGTCCGCTGGCCGGTGTGCCGTGGGGCTGCAAGGACCTGATCTGCACCGCGGGAGTGAAGACGGTTTCGGGCTCCGCGGCATACGCCGATTTCGTTCCCGACGAGGACGACATCGTCGTGGAGCGCATGCGTGATGCCGGCGCAGTGATGCTCGGCAAGACCAACGTGCCCGAGTTTGGCTACAGCGGCGTCGGTCACAACCCGGTGTTCCCCACCACCCGCAGCCCGTGGAATACCGACATGACCCCCGGGGGTTCCAGCGCGGGCTCGGGCGCGGCCGTGGCAAGCGGAATGGGCCCCGTCACGATCGGCAGCGACGGGGGCGGATCCGTCCGCATCCCGGCCAGCTTTTCCGGGCTGTATGGCCTGAAGCCGTCGATGGGGCGCGTGCCGCTCTATCCGGGCGTCAAGGATGAGCGCTACCCAGGCGTCTCGAGCTGGGAGGCCCTCGAGCACATCGGTCCGATGAGCCGCACGGTGGCCGACAGTGCCTTGATGTTGTCGGTGATCGCCGGGCCCGACAGCCGCGACAACCGGTCGTTGCCGCACGAGCAGGGATTCGACTGGATGGGCTCGCTAAAGGGCGACCTAAAGGGCCTGCGCGTCGCTTACAGCCCCGATCTCGGATACGCCAAGGTTGACCCCCGCGTGCGGGACATCGTGGCCCGTGCGGTCAAGGTGTTCGAGCGCGACCTGGGTTGCATCGTCGAAGAGGCGAGCCCCGGCTGGGACAACCCGTACGCTGCATTTTGGGCGCTACTGGCGGGCGAGACCGATCTGAAAGGCATGCGTGCGATGGAGCAACGGCTCGGTGATCGGATGACGCCGCACCTGCGCGACTTCTTGAAAACCGAATGGAGCGCCGAGCAGTTGACCGATGCGGTGATGGTGCGCAAGGCCGTCAACAACAAGATGTGGCGCTTCATGCGCAACTACGACCTGCTGCTGACGCCGACGCTGGCGGTGCCGCCATTCGAGGTCGGTATTCAAGGGCCAAACCGGATCGACGGATTCGAAGTGGAAGCCTTCGAGTGGCTGCACTTCACGTACCCGTTCAACTTCACCGGGCAGCCTGCTGCATCGATCCCGGCCGGTTGGACCGACGACGGGCTGCCGGTCGGGCTGCAGATCGTGGGGCCGCATCTTGGCGATGCCCTCGTGCTGCGAGCGTCGGCTTGTTTCGAAGCCGCTCAACCGTGGAAGGACCGCTGGCCCCCGATGTTGAAGACCATGGGCTTGCGCTGAAAGGATTGGATCGATGAGCGGACTTGGCGGACTGAACAAATCGCCCGATGGCGTGGTCATTGGCCTCGTGCAACTGCAATTGCCGGTGGTCACTACGCCGACGCAGCTGGCTGGCCAGGCACAGCGCATCGCGCAGATGATCGGCAAGGCCCGGCGCAACAGCCCGGCTCTCGACCTGGTCGTGTTCCCGGAGTACGCGCTGCACGGCCTTTCGATGAACACCGAGCCAGCGCTGATGTGCCGGATGGACGGCCCGGAGGTTGGCGCGTTCCGCGCTGCATGCATCGAGCACCGGCTGTGGGCGTGTCTCTCGCTGATGGAGTTCAACCCGAACGGCAACCCGTACAACACCGGAATCGTCATCGATGATCAGGGCGAGGTCGCGCTCTACTACCGCAAGCTGCATCCGTGGGTGCCGGTGGAGGCGTGGGAGCCGGGCAACCTGGGCATCCCGGTGATCGACGGGCCGCGCGGTTGCAAGCTCGCACTGATCATCTGCCACGACGGTATGTTCCCCGAGATGGCGCGCGAGTGCGCGTACAAGGGCGCCGAGATCCTGCTGCGAACTGCCGGCTACACGGCGCCGATCCGCCACGCGTGGCAGATCACCAACCAAGCAAACGCCTTCCAGAATCTGATGGTGACAGCGAGCGTTTGCCTGAGCGGCAGCGACGGCACCTTCGACTCGATGGGCGAGGCCATGTTCTGCAATTTCGACGGCACCGTCATGGCCCAGGGCGGCGGCCGGGTCGACGAAATTATCTGCTGCGAAGTGCGGCCCGACCTGGTTCGCGAAGCGCGGATCCACTGGGGCGTGGAGAACAACATCTACCAGCTTGCCCACCGCGGGTACAGCGCCGTCAAAGGTGGGGCCGCCGACTGCCCGTACACCTTCATGCGGGATCTGGTCGCAGGCCGCTACCAATTGCCGTGGGAGCGACAGGTCGTGCACACCGATGGAACATCGTGCGGGTTCGCGACCCCGACCCGACTCTACGAGGCCCACCCGAAGGGCGAGCCCGGCGGGCGGAACGACTGACACGGTTCGCCGTCCGATCGCCGGATCGTTCAAGCGCCGATGCGGCCCGCTCGCGGTTTCACGCCGATCGACAGTATCTCGTTGGCGTTGACGATGGCGGCGGCGATGTTTTCGGTCGTCACCCGCTTGCTCATAGCCTGCTCTCGAATCAGGTCATAGGCTTGCAACTCGCTCACATTGCGCGTGCGCATCAGGATGCTCTTGGCCTCGGCAATGCAGCGTGCGCCGTTCAGCTTGGCTTCTAGCTTTCGGATGCGGCGCGTCTGAGCCTGAATTTCGCCGTCCAAGGTGCGTGCGATCACCAGCGCGGAGAGCAGTCCGAACGAGCGCACCGGTGACGGCAGCACGGCCTTTGCGCCCAAACGCAGTACCGTATCGACGATCGTCGGATTCTCGTAGTTCACCACGGCGATGCAGGTCGGCGGATTCTCGGCCTTCGTCCAGGCGAATTCCAATTGCGAAATCTCGGGTTGCACCGCCAGGACCACCACATCGATGCCCTCGGGGAGGGTAGGCACCGGGGGCCAGAACGCCTGCACCTGACAGCCGATCCGTTGCAACTGCTGAGTCAGTTGTCGCCCGTCGGTGTCGTCGGGGTGCAAGACCGCGACACGCAGCAGGCGCAGCTCCTTGAGTTGCGCCGGCGTCGCCCCGTTGGCGCGGTGCCGAATGGGCGCGTTCACGGCGTTCCCTCGAATCTCATGGCTGCTCGGGAAGCTTGGCGGTCCAATCGCCCAGCGAGTGGGTGACGAGGTACGGATCGGGAGGCACGGGCCGCCGGGCTTCACGCACGACCTTGAACTGGCCGGTCGCCTCGGCCCGACCGATGCGGGGATAGAGGCAGGTGTGATGATTGGAAGCGTCGATCCGCACCCGACCCTGCGGCGCTTCGAACTCGCTGCCCAACAACTGCGGCATGATCGACGCGATCTCGTCACTACCCGATTCCCGCATGGCATTTGCAAACATGTGCGTCTGGAAGTAGGCTGCTTCCCAGCACAGATTGGGCACGCACTCGCTGCCGAAGCGTCGACGCAGCCGCGCCAGGCAATCACGATTGCTGTCGGAATCAATCGACTGGAAGTAGGGCGCCGAGGTGTAGTGACCCGCCGCCACGTCCCAACCCATCTGCGAGATTTCGGCCTCCGAGGTGGTGAGGCTGCCGATCGGCATCACCTTCGGATCGAAGCCCGCCTGCGCATAGGCTCTATATAAGCTGGCGGTCGAATCGCCGACCACCGTCGAGAAAATGAAATCGGGGCGCTGCAAGCGAATGTCTTTCATGATCGCGTCGAAATCGGCCATGCCCGCATCGAGCGGAACATATCGCTCGGCGAGCTTCTTGCTGCCGGACCTTTGCGAGACCAGATCCGCCATGATGCGGTTCGACTCGTAGGGGTAGATGTAGTTCGAGCCGATCAGATACACCCGGCCCCCGAAGTTCGCCGTCATGAACTCAGCCAGTTGCACGCTGTTCTGATTCGGCGCGGCGCCGGTGTAAATGATGTTGTTGGAAAACTCGAAGCCCTCGTACAACGTTGGGTAGAACAGCAGCTTGTTCCACTTCTCGATCACTGGGAGCACGGCCTTGCGCGAGCTCGACATGTAGCAGCCGAAGATCACGTTGACCTTCTCTTCGGCGATCAGCCGCTCGGTCAGCAGCGCATAGCGGCCCGGGTTGGACTGCGCGTCGCAGATTACCGGCACGACCTCGCGGCCGTCGACGCCCCCGGCCGCATTGATCTCGTCGATCGCCAGCAGCGTGCCTTGCCGCTGCGAGCGGCCGATGGTCGATGTCACGCCTGTCTCCGAGTACAGGATGCCGACGCGAATGGGGTCCTTGTCAGCCACGATGCGGCCTCCTTCCGATAGGTCTAAGCACGATGGATCGGGCTGGCAGTTAGGCGCTTCTCATATGGCTCGCCGATTAGCGGAAACACGCCCCAGACGTTGGCCCTGTGGTACGCGTCGAAGAAGATTGCCGTTTCTTCGCCCGGCACGGTGCCGACAGTGTCGAAAATATTTTTCAAGTCATACATCACCACGAATTAAGCACCCAGGAATATCGCCAGGTGCTTGCCCGAGAAACCCTTCTTCATGCAGACCGGAATCTCGGCAATCTTGTGCGTGCCCCCAGAACTTCAGCCTTGATGTGCAACTGCGGCATCTTGCAGTTGACGAGTGCAGCGCCGACACACTGGTCGCCGCTCGATATATCGCTATATCTCAAATGCTCGTATATTCGGGTGGCTAACACTCAAATTCTAGAAAGACTGGACCATTTGCGCGCAGGCACATACTGCGTTTCAATGATGCTAGCTGGGTTTGCGCAGACCCAGCTAGCTAGCAGTAGGCACCCTTGGTTGTAAGAAACTTGCTAGGCCTTCTTCAGTTCCGGCGCCTTGCGGTGTCTCGTACCCTGTTCATAAGCGTATGCGAGAGCGAGGATATCGGCTTCGCTCCACTGCGGAGCGACAATCACGAGGTTAAACGGAGCACCCGAAGCGTAAAAGCCAGCCGGCACGGTCACCGCCGGCAGGCCGGCGATATTGATCTCGCTGACCACCATTGCGTCAATGACTTCGTCTCCGTGTAACGGACCGAGAGGGCCACGCATTTGCGGATAAATGACGGCGTCGAGCTTGTGCTTATCGAACACCGAATTGAAGATGTCAAGGTAGGTTTCTCTCAGTGCAATGAAGGACGCCATATCCGGAGGGTTGGACGGATTTTTCATCACTTCGACGAATTCCGGCGAGTGCGGCATATAGCTCAATACGCCATTCGGTCCAAATGCGTTTTCTCTTTCTGTTGCCTTGGCGAATTCAGAGAACGTTTTCAAGGCGACGTTCGCACCCATGCGCTGGAGGTATTTCTCGATGTCGTACGGAATCGATTCCATGCCACGCGCGTCGAATTCTGCGCCGGGCATGATTGGTTTGCGCAGTTCCCTGAGCCCGGAACCTGCAAAGGGATCGTCCACAAAGTTGGCGCCAAGTTTTTTCAGTTCTTCTTGCGCGCGCGTGTAGAGGCTGATCGTCTCCTCACCGAGTGTCGAGCTGCGCCAGCCCGGACCATACAGGCCGATGCGCTTGCCCGCCAACGCGCCCTTGTCGAGTTTCGACGCATAGCCGCCCTTCGGACGTCTGCCCACGCAAGCGTTCGTCTTGGGGTCTTCCATCGAGAAGCCGGCAAGCGCATCCAGCGTTAGTGCTGCGTCGCGCACGCACCGCGCGATGGGACCGACAACATCGCGCAGGCTCGCGAGCGGCATGACACCGGCATTGGGGACGAGCCCGAAGGTCGGCTTTATCCCCACCAGTCCTTGTGCCGAAGCCGGGTTCTGGATCGAACCGGCGGTCTCTTCAGCCAATCCGAGCACGCAGAAATTAGCGCCAACGGCAGTCGCGGTCCCGGCGCTGCTGCCACCAGGCAGAAATTCCCGGCCAGCCGAATTGTAGGTAGATCCCGCCCAGCTGCCGTTGGCATGCGCGCCTGTGTGGCTAAGAATTGGAATGTTGGTCTTGCCCAGGATCACCGTGTCGGCTTGGCGCATGCGGGCAACTACCGGAGAATCCGTCTCGGGTAGCAGATCGACGCCCCCAGTCTTGCTGTGGAGAAGTGACCAGCCCCCAGTAGTCGGAAAGCCCTTCATGTCCATGGCTTCTTTGACCACGACCGGGACGCCTGCGAGCGGCCCGAGTTTTTCGCCGGCGGCACGGCGGGCGTCAATTGCACGCGCTTCGTCAACTGCCTTCTCGTTGAAAAAGACGATCGCGTTGTAGGCTGGGTTGAATTCTTCTATTCGCTTCAGATAAGCCTTGGTCAGCTTTTCCGAGGTGAAGGCGCCGCTGGCGAAACCAGCCTGAACCCGCTCGACGGTCAGTTCAGTCAGGTCGATGAAATCTAAATTTACGTTGGTCATGTTGGCTCCACTTGAGTTTGTGTGGTTGATGGGGGTGATGGCAATCTCAAACGGTCAGGAAGGACCTGACCTTTTCCTGGTCGAGGCTGGCACGCACCTCGTCATGCACGATGTGCCCGCGGTCGATGACCAGAAACCGGTCCGCCAAGTCAAGCGCGAAGCTCAATACTTGCTCAGAAAGAACGATGGCGAAGCCGCGCTCTGCACGCAGCACGTTCAATGTGCGGGCAAGCTCCTTGATGATCGAGGGTTGGATGCCCTCGGTAGGCTCGTCGAGGATCAGCATCTTGGGGTCGGAGATCAGCGCGCGCGCGATTGCGAGCATCTGCTGCTGGCCGCCTGACAGGTTGCCGGCCTTGCGGTTCTTCATCTCCTGCAGCACCGGGAAGAAGCGGTAGATGTAATCGGGCACGCTGCGGTGACCCGAATACTCGGCGCCAGTCAGGATGTTCTGCTCGACGGTCAGCAGCGGGAACACCATGCGCCCCTGCGGCACGAACGCCAGACCCTGCGCAACGCGCTTGTAGCTGGGCATGCCGGCGAGTTCAACGCCGTTGAGCCGGATTCGGCCCGAGCGCGTCGGCAGCAGGCCAATCAGCGCCTTCAGCAGCGTGGTCTTGCCCATGCCGTTGCGCCCCATCACCGCGACCGATTCTTTTACACCAACTTGGAACGAGATGTCGTGGATAACGTGCGATTCGCCGTAAGCCACATTGAGTTGAGTAACTTCGAACAAGGTCTTCCTTCAGTGGCCGAGGTAGACGTCGATCACGCGGCGGTCGGCCTGGACCTCGGCCGCGCTGCCCTCGCTGAGCAGCTTGCCCTGGTGCAGCACGGTGACCTTGTGCGCAATGCGCTGGACGAAGTCCATGTCGTGCTCGATCACGACGACCGACTTACCTGCCGCAATGCGGCTGAGCAGGTCGCCGGTCTGCTCGCGCTCGCGCGGACTCATGCCGGCAACGGGTTCGTCCAACAGCAGCAACTCGGGCCCCTGCATCAGCAACATGCCGATCTCCAGCCACTGCTTCTGGCCGTGGCTGAGCTGGCCGGCACGGCGGTCGAGTTGATCGCGCAGGAAAACCTGATCGGCAATCGCCTCGATGCGCGCGCGCACCTGCGGTGTGCGGCGGAAGGTGAGCGACTGGAATAAGCCGTGCATGCTGGGCAGCGAGATCTCGAAGTTCTCGAGCACCGACAGGTCTTCGTAGACCGAGGGCGTCTGGAATTTGCGGCCGACGCCGGCGCGCACGATCTGGTGCTCGCTCATTCGCGTCAAGTCGACGCCGTTGAACAGCACGCGGCCGGCCGTGGGCTTCGTCTTGCCGCAAATCATGTCAAGCAACGTCGTCTTGCCTGCGCCGTTCGGGCCGATGATCACGCGCAACTCGTTGCGCTCGACCGAGAGGCTCAAATTGTCGACCGCCTTGAACCCGTCGAACGACACTGTGAGGTTCTCGACACGAAGAATCTGTTCACCAGCCTGCTCCATCGACGCGACGTGGCCGCCGGGCATCACAAGCGCCGCACTCATGGCGCTCCCCCAGCGCTGCGCTGCCACGGCATCCGCGTCATCAGCCCGGCTAGGCCGTTGGGCATCGCCCACACGACAAGGATGAACACGGCGCCCAGGAAGTAGAGCCAGCCTTCCGGAAAGGTTTCTGAAAGATAGGACTTGAGAAAACCGATCAGCAGCGCGCCGATCACCGCGCCCGGGATTGAAAGGCGGCCGCCGACCGCCGCGTAGATCACCATCTCGACCGACGCGACCACGCCGATCACGCCTGGCGCGATCAGCCCAACCTGCAGGCTGTAGAACGCCCCACCGATCGACGACAACACCGCTGCCACTGCGAACACAAAGGCCTTCATGTGTGCGGTGTCGTAGCCACTGAAGCGGACCCGGTCTTCACGGTCACGAATCGCTATCAGGATCTTGCCAAAGCGGCTGCGCACGATCAGGAGCGCAAGCACCATCACCACGGCCACCGCAGCGACCTCGATGAAGTACAGCACTCGCTTGCCGGAGTTGCCGACGATGTCCCATCCGAGCAAGGTGCGGAAGTCAGTAATTCCGTTGGCGCCGCCGGTGTCGCCCTGCTGGCCGATCACGACGACCGTGAGCGTGAGCGCGAGTGCGAGGGTCACGATGGCGAAGTAAACGCCACTGACGCGCCGGCGGAAGATCGCATAGGAGAACAGCCAGGCCAGGGCGCCCGGGATGACGAGGATGCCCAACATCGTCCAACCCAGCGAGTGGAACGGTTGCCACCAGGCCGGAAGGCGCTCGACACTGCTCCACACCATGAAGTCCGGCAGTTCGGGTGCGGAGGCTTCAAGCTTAAGGAACATCGCCATCATGTACCCGCCGAGACCGAAAAACACGCCCTGTCCGAGGCTCAGCACACCGCCGTAGCCCCAGGTCAGCACGATGCCGATCGCGACGAAGCCAAACGCCAGATACTTGCTGATCAGGTTCAGGCGGAATGGGTCGAGCACAGCGGGCAGCACCACCGCGAGGAGCAGAATCACGAGGCCGACAGAGATCGCATCGGAGCGGCGCTGTGTGCCAGGTTGCGTGGCGGTCATGGTCAGCTCCGCGAGCGCATGGCGAACAAGCCGTTGGGCCGGAAGTACAGCACTGCGATCACCAGCAGCAGGATCGTGGCCTTGGCCATCGAGCCGCTCATCAAGTACTCGAGCCACGTTTGCGATTGCGCGATCATGAAGCCCGACAGCGCGGTGCCGATGAGGCTTTGCACGCCGCCGAAGACGACCACGATGAATGAGTCGACGATGTAGAGCTGGCCGGTGCCCGGGTTGGTCGAGCCGATCATCGTGAAGACGCAGCCAGCGATGCCGGCCAGCCCCGAACCGAGAGCGAAAGTGAACGCGTCCACACGGTCCGTGTCGATGCCGACAGCACCGGCGATCGGCCGGTTTTGCATCACCGCCCGTACCTTCAAGCCCCAGCGAGTGCGGTACAGCAGCACGTAGACGCCGGTCGCGACCAATGCAGTGAGACCGACGATAAAAATGCGTGTCAACGGCAATTGGATGCCGGCGACTGGCTCCCATGCCCCGGCCAGCCACTGAGGCAACGGCACGCTGACCTCCTGCGCGCCGAAAATTGTCCGGTAGGCCTGCTGCAGCATCAGGCTCAAGCCCCAGGTGGCGAGCAGCGTATCGAGCGGGCGGTTGTAGAAGAAGCGGATGAAGCCGCGTTCGAGCAGATAGCCGGCTGCGAAAGTGACGAGGAACGCGAACGGGATTGCGGCGAACAGGTACACGCCCATCCAGTCGGGTGCGAAGCGCTCGAAGAACTTCGCGGCGAGATAGGTCATGTACGCCCCTAGCGCCATCAACTCGCCGTGGGCCATGTTGATCACGCCCATGAGGCCGAACACGATCGCCAGGCCGATCGACATCAGCAACAGGATGGTGAAAAGACTCACCCCGTTGAAAACCTGCATCGCCGCAATGTCAAAACTCATGCACCACTCCAGACAGAATTGAGCTGACTGGGCGCAGGGCGCGCCCGGTCGCTGCGCTTGCGGCCTAGAGCTTGGGGAACGGGTTCGGCTGGATCAGCTGGGATTCCCAGACGATGTCGAATTGGCCGTCCGCGCGTGCGCGGCCGATGCGCACCTTCTTCCAGAGGTGGTGGTTGGTAGCGTGGACGCGCAGAGTGCCCTCAGGCGCCTCCCACTCGATGCCTGCGGCGGCGGCGGTGACCTTGTCGACGTCGAAGGACTTGGCCTTCTCGGCCGCCATCTTCCACAGGTAGACGCTGTTGTAGGCGACCTGCATCGGATCGCCAATGACACGGTCGGCGCCGTACTTGGCCTTGAAGGCCTTCACAAATTTGTCGTTGGTCGGCGACTTGATGCTCTGAAAGTAACCCATGCAGGCGTAGTAGCCGGCAGCGTTGTCCTTGCCGATGCCTTCGATCTCGTTCTCCGAGACGACCGTGGAGAGCAAAACCTGTTTGGTGCCGTCCAGCCCGGCCGCGCGCAATTGCTTGTAGAACGCGACGTTCGAGCCGCCCACGACCGTGCTGTAGATGCAATCGGGCTTCGCTGCCTTGATCTTGTTGATGATCGACGAAAACTCGGTGTGGCCAAGCGGCGCGTACTCTTCACCCAGCACCTTGCCACCGGCCTTCGTAATGGTCGGCTTGGCGATCTTGTTGCAGGTGCGCGGGTAGATGTAGTCGGAGCCGACGAGGAAAAAGGTCTTGCCTTTCTCCTTGGCCAGCCACTCCACGGCAGCGATGACCGACTGGGTCGCTTCCTGCGAAGTGTAGAAAACATGCTTGTCTTCTTCTTGACCTTCGTAGTAGGTCGGGTAGAAGAGCAGGCCCTTGGCTTGACTGAGGACCGGCAGCACTGCCTTGCGTGATGCCGAGGTGTAGCAGCCGACGATGGCCACCACCTTGTCACGTTCGAGCAGCTTGCGGGCCTTCTCGGCGAAGGTCGGGTTGTCGCTGGCGCCGTCTTCGATGACGGGTTCGATCTTGCGGCCGAGCACCCCACCCGCAGCGTTGATCTCGTCGATTGCCATCTTCTCGGCTTCGACCAGCGATGCCTCGGCGATCGCGATCGTGCCCGAGAGTGAATGAAGCAGACCAAGTTTCACAGTCTCTTGTGCAGCGACCAGTCCGGCGGCACCGCCCGCTGCACCGAGGACAATTAGCGAGCCACCCGTCTTCACAATCTGGCGGCGGTTGAACTGAGTCATGGTGAAGCTCTCCTTGCGGTTATGAATTTGCTGAAAATTCGACTTTTTCAACAAGCCATCGCTGCCAATGATTTTTTCTAGGCAAAGCTTTTCCGCCGAACGACATGCGTCCGGTTTGAAATGGCGCTTTGCGATCAGAACGCAAAAAAGCCCGAACCGGGAATAAACCGGTTCGGGCTTTTTTTGCCCGGCACCTGACTGGCAGCACTGGCAGTCGGCGACGAAGGATTGGCAACGATTTCTTGCTAATGAAGAGTATGACACGTCGCCGCCTTCGATCCAATGCGTTTATATGCTGATTGACAAGCTAGCTCGTTTTGGGCGGCCCGATGAGAGACAAGGTCCCGCTGATAGTTGCAACCGGCGGCGTGCGGCAGCCACTTCACCAGGTCGCCGAGCTGTGTCAGCACTTCCTTGATCTGCGCTGAAATTGGCGCATTGCTCTTACAGCGGACACCTGCCAGTTCGAGACCCGCATCAAGGCCGAGGTGCCCCGGCTCAAGTACAAGAGCGGGCGTGTTGAGGACGCGGCCGTGCCGTGGGCCGAGCGCTACAGCCGCATCACGCTGATGATGGAGGCCTTCGTGGTCA
>JANXZA010000054.1 GCA_025355745.1 Rhizobacter sp.
CGTGGCACTGGCCGCGTTCGTGGCGCTGCTGAACGCGGCGAAGGCAGCGCCATCAGTGACCGCCCACTGGTAGCCGGTGATCGTCCGGCCGGCCACCGCGGTCGAGCTGGAACCGTCGAGCGCCACCGACGTTCCGACCGCCACCGACGTCGACGCCAGCGCGATGTTGGCCGTCAACTTCGCCACCGCCGCGACCGCTGCGCCGGCATCGAGCAGGCCCGCACCGCAGGTGCTGGTGGTGCAGTAGCACTCGCTGCCCTGGGCCACGGCCGTGGGGGCAACGCAGGCCTTCACGGCCGCATCGGCACCCGTGCTCGGGAAACTGCGAGCCGTGCCTTTCAACGCGGCCAGAGCCTGCGCCGGTGTCAGGGTGCGATTCGCCGAGAACATCAGCGCCACCGTGCCGGCCACCAGCGGCGACGAGAAGCTGGTGCCGAGCGTGGCGTGCGTGTCGCCGTCGGTGAAGATGCTCGCGGCTGGGCCCTGCGCCCCGTTGTTGCTCGTGGTCAGCAGCGGAAACAGACAGCTGCCGATCTGGTTCACGCAGTTGCCGGCCGGCGCGCTGAGTGCGATCTGCGGGCCGAGGTCCGAGTAGCCAACCTTGGTGCCCGCATGCCGCACGCCGCCGACCGCGATCACGTTCGGGCAGCTCGCCGGTGAACCCACCGCCAGCCCGTAGTTGCCCGCTGCGGCGACCACCACCACGCCCTTCGCCGCCACCTGCTGGAACACGTCGCTGTAGGCCGCGCTGCAACTCGCCGTCGAACCCAGGCTGAGGTTGATCACATTGGCCGGGTTCGGGTTCGCCGCCACGCCCGCCACCGGAATGCCGGCGGCCCACTTCAGCGCATCCAGAATGTCCGAGGTGTCGCCACCGCACTTGCCGAGCACACGCACCGGCAACACCATCACATCGCGGCCGACACCGGCCATGCCGACGCCGTTGTTGGTCGCCGCACCGATCAGGCCGGCCACCTGCGTGCCATGCCATGAACTGCTGCCGATGTCGCTCGCCACACAACCGCGCACCACGCTGACATCGGCTGCTGTGACGCCGTCGCCAGGGTCGGTCGGGTCGGCGTCGCGGCCGCCGCCATCGTTCGCCGCGGCGGCGTCGGAGATGAAGTCATAGCCCGGCAGCAGCTTGCCCGCCAGGTCCGGGTGGTCGGGCCGCACGCCGGTGTCGAGCACCGCCACGACCACCGTGCGCTTGCCCGCCGTGATCGCCCACGCCGGCTCGATGTTGATGGCCGCCAGCACGCTCGACGCATCGACGATCCGGTTGCTGTTCGGCGCCCGCAGGTACCACTGGCCGACGACCGGCGTGCTGGCCTGGCCGGCGGCATACAGCGGGTCGTTCGGCGCCGCCTGGATGCGCATGCGCTCATCGACCACCGCGTATTCCACATCGGCCTGCGCGGCAAGCCGGGCCGCCAGGTCTTGCGAGCGCATGCCGGCGGCGTGGACGAGTTGCGCGCGCGGCCCCATCACGCGGCCGTCGCGCAGCGCCAGGCCGAGCCGGGACGACAAGGACTGGGCCTGCTGCGGGCCGTCGGCTTCGCTGCTTGCACCCAGCGCCGTGCGCGCCGCGAGTGCGCGCATCAGGCCCGAGTCGGCCTTGAACTTGACGATGACGCGCGCTTCGGTGTCGGCCCCGGCCCCGGCGCTGGCCGCCTGATTGCTTGCAGCGCTGGCTCGTGCCGGCCCGCGCTCGGCGCCGAGCGCCGGCGCAGTGCAGGCGCCGGCAAGCGCGGCGAGTGCGATCAGACTGGCGCAAGCGCGCCGGGAAACGATATTCATGGTGGGCTCACTCTGACCAGGGACCAGCGCCACCGCTTCGGCCGATGGGTGTTTCCATCGACCTCGCGGGCGTCGCGAAGCGCCGAGTGTAGAGGCGGTCGCGCACCGGCAAGCGCGCAAATGACCGGCGCTCACGATTCAATTCGGCGCCATTTCTGGCCGGCCAGCCGGCGAGACAACGAGGGCAACACTTCTTTACCCCTGGCGCGCATCTGCGTTGGGTTGCAGACGTATCCTTTCGATTCAGTCCCCGGTTGTTCAATCTTGGGCCCAAGGATTTAGACCATGCAACACCCACGCGCCCGCATCGCCATCGCCATCGCCACCGCCGCGCTGCTCGCCAGCGCCTTGTCGCCCCTGGCCGCGCGCGCCACCGAGTACGCCGAGGTGGTGTCGGCAACGCCCGTCACGGTGGCGGTGGCAACGCCGCGCCAGGTGTGCCGCAACGAGGCGCAGATCGTCCAGCCCGGGCCGAGTGGCGCGGGCGCGGTGATCGGCGCTATCGCCGGGGCCGTGCTCGGCCACAACGTCGGTGCCGGCTTCGGCCGGGCGGCTGCCACCGGCCTGGGCGTGGTGGCAGGCGCGGCCATCGGCGACCAGATCGAGGCCGGCAACACGCCGGCCGCCGAGATCGCGGTGCGGCGCTGCCAGAGCGTGAGCCGGATCGAGTCGCGCGTTGTCGGGTTTGATGTGATGTACGACTTCGGCGGCCAGCGCTACAGCACCCGCATGGCGCGCGATCCGGGGGCGCGCATGGCGGTCGAGGTGCGGCCGGCCGAGGGCGGACCCGACCGGCTGCCGGTGCCGCTCGCTGCCCGCGCCGACGCCGAGGCGCAATGGTCGCAGGCAGCGCCCGTGCCGGCGTCAGGTGCGATGCCAGCGCTGCAGGCCGATCCGCAGGCGGTGTACCCGCAGGCCTTGTATCCACAGACTCTCTATTCCGAGCCCTACTACCTCGCGGCGCCGCCGGCGGTCTACCTCAGCCCGTTCATTGGCTTTGGACTGGGCTATGTGGGTGGCTATGTCGGTGGCTATGTCGGTGGCTACTACGGCGGCTACCACGGTGGCCGTCACGGCCACTGGCGTTGATGCCTGACGTTTGACATAAGTGGCAGGCGAAGGACCCGAGCCTTTGACTGTCTGCTTGATGGGAGGGTTGGGCGTCACGCCGCCGCGAAACCTATGCCGCC
>JANXZA010000028.1 GCA_025355745.1 Rhizobacter sp.
GCCCGGATCAACCTCCGCCGCGTCCCATGCGGCATGATCACGTCGTCGATGTAACCGCGTGAGGCCGCCACGAAGGGGTTGGCGAAGTGGGCCTTGTATTCGGCTTCGCGCACCTTGAGCTTCTCGGCGTCGCCGAGGTCGGCGCGGAAGATGATCTCCACAGCCTGTTTGGGTCCCATCACCGCGATCTCGGCGGTGGGCCAGGCGTAGTTCATGTCGCCACGGATGTTCTTGGAGCTCATGACGTCGAAGGCGCCGCCGTAGGCCTTGCGGGTAATCACCGTGACTTTCGGCACCGTGGCCTCGGCGAAGGCGAACAGCAGCTTGGCGCCGTGCTTTATCAGGCCGCCCTGCTCCTGCTTCGTGCCGGGCATGAAGCCGGGCACGTCGACGAAGGTCAGCACCGGGATGTTGAAGGCATCGCAGAAGCGCACGAAGCGGGCCGCCTTGATGCTGCTCTTGATGTCCAGGCAGCCCGCCAGCACCAGCGGCTGGTTCGCGACGATGCCCACAGCCTGCCCGTCCATGCGGCCGAAGCCGATCACGATGTTCTTCGCATAGTCGGGCTGCAGCTCGAAGAAGTCGCCGTCATCGACCGTCTTGACGATCAGCTCCTTCATGTCATAGGGCCGGTTCGCGTTGTCCGGCACCAGCGTGTCGAGCGACAGGTCGGTGCGGTCGGCGGGGTCGGTCGATGGCCGGCTCGGTGCCTTCTCGCGGTTGTTCAGCGGCAGGTAGTTGAAGAAGCGGCGCAGCATTGCCAGCGCGTCGACATCGTTGTCGAACGCCAGGTCGGCGACACCGCTTTTGGTGGTGTGGGCCGAGGCGCCGCCGAGGTCTTCGGCGCTAACCTCTTCATGCGTCACGGTCTTCACCACCTCGGGGCCGGTGACGAACATGTAGGAGCTGTCGCGCACCATGAAGATGAAGTCGGTCATCGCCGGTGAATACACCGCCCCGCCGGCGCACGGGCCCATGATCATGCTGATCTGCGGCACCACGCCCGAGGCCATCACGTTGCGCTGGAACACCTCGGCATAGCCGCCCAGCGAGGCCACGCCTTCCTGGATGCGCGCGCCGCCCGAATCGTTCAGGCCGATGACCGGCGCGCCGACCTTCATCGCCTGGTCCATCACCTTGCAGATCTTCTCGGCATGGGCCTCCGACAGCGCGCCGCCAAAGACCGTGAAGTCCTGACTGAAGACAAAGACGAGGCGGCCGTTGATCATGCCGTAGCCGGTGACGACGCCGTCGCCCGGCGGGCGGTTGTCGGCCATGCCGAAGTCGTGGTTGCGGTGCTCGACGAACATGTCCCATTCCTCGAACGTGTCTTGATCGAGCAGCAACTCGATGCGCTCGCGCGCCGTCAGCTTGCCTTTGCCATGCTGCGCCGCAATGCGCTTTTCGCCACCGCCGAGGCGGGCTTTCGCGCGCTTCGCTTCGAGCTGTTGAATGATGTCGTGCATGGTCGGTCTACCTGGTTGCGGGTTCGAACAGATTCAGCAGCGCGCGCGCCGCCGATGAAGGTGCAACGCGCGCTTCGGTCACGTCGCGCACCGTCTGCGGCATGGCCGCGCGCACGCCGGCGTGGTGGTGAAAGTCGGCGTGCAGGCGCGCGTGCACGATGTCCCACATCCAGGCCAGCGCCTGCTGCTGGCGGCGCGCATTGAGCTCGCCGCTGGCGTGGCGCTTGCGGTGGAATTCTTCGACGTGAGCCCAGAACGCATCGATGCCCTGGGCCTTCAGCGCGCTCAGTTGCATCACCCGCGTGACCCACTGTTCGCCGTCGCCGTGGGCGCCGAACATGCGCAGCGAGCCGCTGATGAAGGCCTCGGCACGGGTGGCAGCCAGCGGGTCGATGTCGGCCTTGTTGATGACGACCAGATCGGCGAGTTCCATCACGCCTTTCTTGATCGCCTGCAGGTCGTCGCCGGCGTTCGGCAACTGCAGCAGAACAAACATGTCGGTCATGCTGGCGACCGCAATCTCGGACTGGCCGACGCCCACGGTTTCGACGATCACCACGTCATACCCCGCTGCTTCGCAGACCAGCATCGCTTCACGAGTTCTTTCGGCCACGCCGCCCAGCGTGCCCGACGCCGGACTCGGGCGGATGTATGCCGCCTCGTTGACCGAGAGCTGCTGCATGCGCGTCTTGTCGCCGAGGATCGAGCCGCCCGACAGGCTGGACGACGGGTCGATGGCAAGCACCGCCACGCGATGGCCCCTCGCGATCAAGGCCAGGCCCAGCACCTCGATGAAGGTCGACTTGCCGACGCCGGGCACGCCCGAGACGCCCAGGCGCATGGCCCTGCCGGTGTGCGGGAGCAAGGCGTTCATCAAGGCATCGGCGCGGATGCGGTGGTCGGCGCGGGTCGATTCGAGCAGGGTGATGGTCTTGGCGATGGCGCGCCGCTTTGCCACCGGTTCAACACCGGTCAGAAAGTGGTACAGCGGCACATCGATCGTGTTCATCAAAGAATCTCGAACGCGCGCCCGTCGGCAAGCCGGTACCGCGAAAAGTCGCGGACATCGAGGGTCATGATCGTCAGCACGCCAGTGTCTTCTGCAAGACGGAGCAGTGAAGCGTCGGCAAGGTCCATTTCAGTCCGGGGCACTGCGGTGTAGCGCACCATCGCCTGCACCATGTCTTCGATCGCTTCCTGCGACAGTGGAAAGACGAGCACGCCGCCGGCCGCCACCCATCGCAACATCGTGTAGCGCTGCGGCACATTGAGCAGGTGGCTGGCTTCGACAACGCAGGGCAAGGTGGTGGACAGCGACCATGCTCCGGCGGCAGCGCGTTTGAACAGATCGCGATAGTGGGCGCCATGCTTCTGGTTGACGCCGAAAGCCGCGACGAGCGCCGCCGAGTCAACCAGCGCCGCCGCCATGCTTTGCCTTGAGCTTGCGAACAATGAACGCGCGTGCCGCATCGGCACCGTTGATACCGTAGCTGAATTCATCCGACGTTCGTTTGTCGGGCGTGCCCGCATAGACGCCGCGAGTCTCTTCGGCCTGCAGCGCCAGCATCAATTCATGGGGATTCTTGCGCCCCAACGATCGCTCGACCGCATCGATGATGAATTGCGATTTCGTGATGCCACGGCGCTTGGCAGCCAGCTCGAGTTCTTTCTCGAGCAGTGGGTTCATGCGGACAGACACAGCCATGATCGACCTCGTTTGTAGGACGGTAATACCGTATCACCGCGCTTGGGTCACTGCGTTCCGATGGCTCGCCTGATCTGCTCCAGCACATCCTTCGCACTCGCCGGAATCGGCGTGCCGGGCCCGTAGATTCCCTTCACCCCGGCCTCGTACAACATCTCGTAATCCTGGCGCGGAATCACCCCGCCGACGAAGACGATGATGTCGTCGGCGCCCTGGTCCTTCAGCGACTGGATGATCGCCGGCACCAGCGTCTTGTGACCCGCCGCGAGCGTGCTCACGCCCACCGCATGAACGTCGTTCTCGATCGCCTGGCGGGCGCATTCCTCGGCGGTCTGGAACAGCGGCCCCATGTCGACATCGAAGCCCAGATCGGCGAACGCGGTGGCCACTACCTTGGCGCCCCGGTCGTGGCCGTCCTGGCCAAGCTTGGCGATCATCACGCGTGGGCGGCGCCCCTGGTCTTCGGCGAACTGGGCGATCTCGGCCTTCAGCTTGTCCCAACCTGCGGCGCTGTCGTAGGCGGCCGCGTAGACGCCGGTCACCTTCTGCGTGTCGGCGCGGTGCCGGCCCCAGACCTTCTCGAGCGCGTCGCTGATCTCGCCGACGCTGGCGCGCAGGCGCATCGCCTTGATGCTCAGGTCGAGCAGGTTGCCCGCGTCGGTTTGCGCGCACGCGGTCAAGGCATCGAGCGCGGCCCGCACGGCAGCGCCATCGCGCGTGGCGCGAATCTGCTGCAAGCGTTTGATCTGGCCTTCGCGCACCATGTCGCCGTCGATGTTCAGCGTCTCGATCGCGTCTTCGCTGCCGAGCTTGTACTTGTTGACGCCGACGATCACGTCGCGGCCCGAGTCGATGCGCGCCTGCTTTTCGGCCGCACTCGCCTCGATCTTCAGCTTGGCCCAGCCGCTGTCCACGCACTTGACCATGCCGCCGAGCGCATCGACCTCTTCGATGATCTTCCAGGCTGCATCGGCCATGTCTTGCGTCAGCTTTTCCATCATGTAGCTGCCTGCCCAGGGGTCGACGACGCTCGTGATGTGGGTCTCTTCCTGGATGATGAGCTGCGTGTTGCGGGCGATGCGCGCGCTGAATTCGGTCGGCAGCGCGATGGCTTCGTCGAGCGCATTGGTGTGCAGGCTCTGCGTGCCGCCGAACACCGCTGCCATCGCCTCGATGGTGGTGCGAACGACGTTGTTGTACGGGTCTTGTTCGGTCAGGCTCCAGCCGGAAGTCTGGCAATGGGTGCGCAGCATCAGGCTCTTCGGGTTCTTCGCATCGAAGGCCGTCATGATCTTCCACCACAGCAGACGCGCCGCGCGCAGCTTCGCCACTTCGAGGTAAAAGTTCATGCCGATGGCCCAGAAGAAGCTCAGGCGGCCGGCAAACGCGTCCACGTCAAGGCCCTTGGCGAGCGCCGCCTTCACGTACTCGCGGCCATCGGCCAGCGTGAACGCGAGTTCGAGCGCCTGGTTCGCGCCGGCCTCCTGCATGTGGTAGCCGCTGATGCTGATCGAGTTGAACTTCGGCATGTTCTTCGCCGTGTACTCGATGATGTCACCGACGACCCGCATGCTCGGCTCGGGCGGGAAGATGTAGGTGTTGCGAACCATGAACTCCTTCAGGATGTCGTTCTGGATCGTCCCGCTCAGCTTGTCCTGGGCCACGCCCTGTTCTTCGGCCGCGACGATGTAGCCGGCAAGCACCGGCAACACCGCGCCGTTCATGGTCATGCTCACGCTCACAGCGTCGAGCGGGATGCCGTCGAACAGGATCTTCATGTCCTCGACACTGTCGATCGCCACGCCCGCCTTGCCCACATCACCGGTGACGCGCGGGTGGTCGCTGTCGTAGCCGCGGTGCGTGGCCAGGTCGAACGCGACGCTCACGCCCTGCGCGCCAGCGGCCAGCGCCTTGCGATAGAAGTCGTTCGAGGCCTCGGCGGTCGAGAAGCCGGCGTACTGGCGGATGGTCCACGGCCGCACCGCATACATCGTGGCCTGCGGGCCGCGCACGTAGGGCGCGAAGCCGGGCAAGGTGTCGGTGTACGCCAGCCCGGCCACATCGGCGGCGGTGTACAGCGGCCTGACCGCGATGCCTTCCGGCGTGACCCAGTTCAAGGCCTCGACATCGCCGGCCGGTGCCGACTTCGCAGCGGCCTTTTGCCACGCCGCGAGCGATTCGGAATTCAGCAGCTTCTCATCGGACATCGGGTCTCTCCTGATTCATCGGCCTGCGCGCCAGCGGTTGCCACGCCGCGTACAGATCGTTCATAATTCAAAATTGAATTATATCGACAAGCGCATGTTGACACGTCAGCCTTTCACATTTCTTGCTGCCCTGCTTCGTCTGTCGAGCCTGCCCGCATCATGACCGCTTCGCGCGCCGCCGCCTCAGCTCCAGCTCCAGCGCTAGCCCCCATACGCGCCGTGCCCTCGGCAGTGCGGGCGCCGGTATCAGGCCGCCTGGCTGCCAGCGCACTCTACGTGCAGGTGGCAGAACGGCTGCGCGCCCGGATCCTCGCGCACACACTGGCGCCCGGAAGCTGGATCGATGAACAGGCGCTGGCTGCCGACTTCGGCATCAGCCGCACGCCCCTGCGCGAGGCGCTTAAGGTGCTTGCCGCCGAGGGTCTGGTGACAATGAAGCTGCGCCGCGGCGCCTACGTCACCGAAGTGTCCGAGCGCGACCTGGCCGAGGTGTATCAGTTGCTGGCGCTGCTCGAAAGCGACGCCGCGGGTGGGGTGGCAACCCGGGCCACCGATGCCCAACTCGTCGAGCTTGAAGGGCTGCACCGGCAGCTCGAAGCCAGTGTGGCCGACCGCGGCCGCTTCTTCGCGGCCAACGAACGCTTCCACATGCGGCTGCTGGAGATCGCCGACAACCGCTGGCGCAACCAGGTGGTGGCCGATCTGCGCAAGGTGATGAAGCTGAACCGTCATCACTCGCTGTTCAAGCAAGGCCGGCTCGAAGCCTCGCTGAAGGAACATCGCCGCATCATGGCCGCGCTGAAGGCCCGCAACGCGCCGCGCGTGCAGGAACTGATGCAGCAACACTTCGCGAACGGCAAGGAAGCGGCGTCGCTGTCGCTGTCTCTATCGTGATGCGGCGTGCGGCTCGGTCCGCGCAACCGGGCGGCGACAATCCGCCGATGGACCGCCAAACTTCCCGACCCGCCGTCAGCCTGATCGCCGCCGTTGCGCGCAACGGCGCGATCGGCCACGGTCATGCGCTGATCTGGCGCGAACCCGAAGACCAGCGGCACTTCAGGCGCGTCACGATGGGCTGCCCCATCATCATGGGCCGCACCACCTGGAACACGCTGCCCGAGCGCTTTCGCCCGCTGCCGGGCCGGCGCAACATTGTGCTCACGCGCGACGCAGCATGGCGCGCCGATGGCGCCGACGCCGCCGCGTCATTCGATGCCGCACTCGCGCTGGCGGTGACAAGCGATGCCCCCAAGGTGTTCGTGATCGGCGGCGCGCAGGCCTATGCACTCGCCCTGCCGAGCGCCACCGAACTGGTCTTGACCGAGATCGACGCCGACCTCGCCGGCGACACCTTCTTCCCGCCCTGGGACCGCGCCGCCTTCGCGCGCACCGCGTTCGAGACGCACCTGGATTCACAGGGCGTCGCCTACAGTTTCACCACCTACACAAAAATTGGAGACCCACCACATGTCTGAAGGCGGATTTCACGTCCACGGCCCGCACGATCACGAACTCGAGCATGCAGCCCAGCACGACCCGGGCGGCTTCGCCGGTCAACTGGCGGTGATCACTGCGATCCTGGCCACCGTCGGCGCCCTGTTCTCGTACATGGGCGGCGCGACCCAGGCCGATGCCGGCCTGCACAAGAACGATGCCGCGATCAAGAAGACCGAGGCCTCGAACCAGTGGAACTACTACCAGGCCAAGAGCAGCAAGCAGAACCTGAGCGAGCTGGCGCAAGAGCTGGCGCCCGATGCCCGCAAGACCTTCTACGCAGACGAGGTCAAGCGCTACAAGACCGAGAAGGCCGAGATCAAGCTGGCGGCCGAAAAGCTCGAAGCCGAGTCGAAGGCCTGGGACGAGCGCAGCGCCGAGAAGATGCACCAGCACCACCGCTGGGCGCAAGCCACAACGGCCCTGCAGATCGCCATCGCGATGGCGGCGATTGCGCTGCTGACGAAACGGCGCTGGCTCGAAAAGCTGGTGTTCGGCATGAGCGCCGTCGGCGTGGTGCTGGGCGGGCTGGCCTGGTTGCACATCTGATCCGGTCGGGGGCGGCCAACCGCCCGCCCCCTTACGATGGGCGCATGCCCAGCCTTGCCGTGTCTGCGAACCCCGTCGCATTGCTGCGCGCGCGCTTCCAGCGCTGGCTGGCGGCGCGCTCGCCGGCCACCGACACCTTGCTGCTGACCCAGCGCAACGTCTACATCCTGCCGACCCGCGCCGGCTTCATGTTCGGCCTGACCCTGCTGGTGCTGCTGCTCGCGTCAATCAACTACCAGCTCAACCTCGGTTATGTGCTGACGTTTCTTCTCGCCGGCAGTGGCCTGGTGTCGATGCACCTGACGCACGCCACCTTGCGTGGCCTGACCTTGCACCTGAAGCCGATCGCAGCGGTGTTCGCGGCCAGCCCGGCAGCACTCGACGTGGTGCTGACGAGCCCGGGCCGGGCGCGCTTCGGCATCGGCCTGAAGGTAGCGGGCGCGGCGGCTGACACACTGACCTGGATCGACGTGCCAGCGCTCGGCCAGGCACAGGCCCAGGTCAGCTTCGTGCCCGCCGTGCGCGGCCTCGTCGACGCGCCGACCTTGAGCGCCGAGACGCGCTTTCCGCTCGGCTTGTTCCGCACCTGGGCCGTCTGGCGCCCGGCCGCGCGTTTGCTGGTCTACCCAAGGCCCGAGCAACCCACCCCGCCCCTGCCGACAGCCCGCGCCGTGCCCGGCGGGCCGACTCGATCACATGCTGGCGAAGGTGGCGAGGTCGAAGGCGTGCGCGCTTACCGCCGGGGCGATCCGCCCAAGCTCATTGCCTGGAAAAAGGCCGCGAAGGCGATGCAAGCCGGCGGCGAGTTGGTGAGCCGCGACACCCAGACCTCGGCACACCTGCAGCTCTGGTTCGACTGGCAGGCCTGCGCCGCCCTGGCCCCCGAAGATCGCCTGTCGCGCCTGACCGCCTGGACGCTCGCCGCGCACCGCGCCGGCGCCGACCACGGCCTGCGCCTGCCCGGCATCGACATCGCACCCGCCGGCGGCGAAGCGCAACGCCGGCGCTGCCTGGAGGCACTGGCGCTGTGGGGTTGACGGCCGATTCGGGCTTGCCGCGCCGCTCGCCGCGCCGCTTGCCCCACCGCTCTCTGTCGGCCGGCTGGCAGCGCCTGCCGCGCGAAGCACGCGACACGCTGTTCCTGCTGGCGGTGATCGGCTGGACCGTGCTGCCGCATGTCTCGCACCTGCCCATCTGGTGCAGCGTGCTGACCGGTGTGGTGCTGGCCTGGCGCGCGCGGCTGGCGCTGACCAACGCCGCGCTGCCCGGCCGCTGGGTGCTGATCGCGGCACTGGGGCTGGCCGCCGGCCTGACGCTGTGGACCCATCACACCCTGCTCGGCAAGGAAGCGGGCGTGACGATGATCGTCACCTTGATGGCGCTGAAGACGCTCGAGCTGCGCGCCCGGCGCGATGCCTTCGTTGTCTTCTTCCTCGGCTTCTTCCTGATCCTGACGCACTTCCTGTATTCGCAGTCGCTCCTCGTCGCGGCGGCGATGCTGGTGTCGGTCTGGGGCCTGCTGACGGCTTTGGTGCTGGCCCACATGCCGGTCGGCCAGCCGAGCCTGTGCCAGGCCGGCGCGCTGGCGGCGCGCACCGCGCTGCTCGGTGCGCCGATCATGGTGCTGCTGTTCGTGCTGTTCCCGCGCGTCGCGCCGCTGTGGGGAGTGCCGCAGGACGGGCTGGCGAAGAGCGGCTTGTCGGCCACCATGACGATGGGCTCGGTGGCCGAGATGGTGCTGGACGAATCCATCGCGCTGCGCATCCGCTTCGACGGGCCGGTGCCGGGCCCGGCGCAGATGTATTTTCGCGGCCCGGTGCTGTCGGAATTCGACGGCAACGAATGGCGGCCGGCACCGAGTTCGATGCCGTCCCGGGCCGCCACATCTGCCACATCTGCCACGTCGGCCACGTCGGCCGCCCTACGCAACCTGCGCCCCAGCGGCCCCGCCGTGCCGTATGAGATGACGCTCGAGGCGCAGCGCCTGCCGGTGCTGCCGCTGCTCGAAGCGAGCCTGGACGCACCGAGCATCGACGGCCTGCGCGTCACCGGCCTGGCCGATCTGCAATGGCTGGCCGACAAGCCGGCCGTCGGGCGGCTGCGCTTTCGCGCCACTGCGTTCACGGCATTTCGGCATGGCCCGGTCAGCGCGTCTGCGGCGCTGGATTCATTGCGCGCCCTGCCCGCCGGGCGCAACCCGCGCACGCTGGCCTGGGCGACTGCGCTGAAGCGCGATCCGGCCTACGCCGGCGCCAGCGCCGGCGAGCTGGCCAATGCCGTGCTGCAGCACATCCGCAGCGGCGGCTACCGCTACACGCTGGCGCCCGGCAGCTATGAAGACGAGGGCAGCGGCGACGCGCCCGGCAGCAGCGCCATCGACACCTTCTGGCTCGAGCGGCGCGCCGGCTTTTGCGAACATTTCGCCGCCGCCTTCGTGGTCGTGATGCGCGCGCTCGACGTGCCCGCGCGCATCGTCACGGGCTACCAGGGCACCGACCCCGAACCGGTCGATGGCTACTACATCGTGCGCCAGAGTTCGGCCCATGCCTGGGCCGAATACTGGGCCGCGGGCGTGGGCTGGGTGCGGGCCGACCCGACGGCGGCCGTTGCCCCCGGACGCATCGAGCGCGGCCGCCGGCTCGCGCCTGCCGCAGGCCTGGTGGCGGGCGCGCTCGGAGGCATGAGCCCGGCGCTGCTGGCGCGGCTGCGCGCCGGCTGGGAGGCGGTGGACAACCGCTGGAACCAGTGGGTGCTGAACTATTCGCGCGGCCAGCAATTCGACGCCCTGAAACGGCTCGGATTCGATTCGCCGAGCTGGGATGACCTGGCCATGTTGACCGCCGGAGCCTTCGGCGTGCTCGCGCTGGCGGGCGCCGCATGGGCGGCCTGGGAGCAGCGCCGTATCGACCCCTGGGTGCGACAGATGGAGCGCCTGCGCCGCGCCGTGCGGGCGCTCGGCCTGACCCCCGGCGCGCACGCCACGCCGCGTGCGCTGGCAGATCAGCTTCAGGCTCGGTACGGTGCGCGCAGCGAGCCGCTCGCGGCCCTGCTCGACGCGCTGGAACGGCAGCGCTACAGCCGCGCGACGTTGCCGCGGCCGCAGGCCGCGCTGACGCGGCAGTTCGTGGCGCTCGCGCGCGATTTGCAGCCTCTCTGTTCCACTCCCGCTCCCTCTGGGAAAGGGTTGGGGTGAGGGCGGGCGGCACTCAGGTCTGGCGCGGCCCGCCCCTGGCCCCCGCCCTCTCCCCAAAGGGGCGAGGGATTAACACACTCGATCCGATGCCAATGCGTTTCTCCATGCCAACCCACATCAACAACCTCGCCGCACTCATCGCCTGCGCGCTGCTCAGCCACGCCCCTAACGTCACAGCTCAGCAAGCGGTCGCGACAGCCGGCAAGGCCAGGCACGCCGACGCGACAGACCGGCATCGCAACCGATCGACCGACGACGCGCCCGACGTGGTCACCTACGGCCGCCGCGACGACGTGATGCGCTTCGGTGGCGAGCTTGCCGAGCGCCGCAACCTCGACGCTGCCTGGGTGCTCGGCGCGCTGCAGCAGGCCCGCTTCATCCCGGGCGTGGCCAAGGCCATCATGCCGCCGCCAGCCGGCACCGCGAAGAACTGGGCCGCCTACCGCGCCCGCTTCGTCGAGCCGGTGCGCATCCGTGCCGGGGTCGCGTTCTGGCAGGCCAACAGGGCGTGGTTGCAGCGGGCCGAGGAGCGCTATGGCGTGCCGGCCGAGATCATCGTCGGCATCATCGGCGTCGAGACGATCTACGGCCAGCAGATGGGCAACTTCCGAGTCATCGACGCGCTTGCCACGCTGGCCTTCGACTTCCCCGCCGGCCGCAAGGACCGCAGCGCCTTCTTCCGCGACGAACTCGAAAACTTCTTCGTGCTGTGCGGCGCGCAGCATGCTGACCCGTTGCAGCTGCGCGGCAGCTTTGCCGGTGCGATGGGCATGCCGCAGTTCATGCCCTCGAGCGCGAACCGCTACGCGATCGACTTCGACGCCGACGGCCAGATCGACCTGGCCCGCAACCCGGCCGACGTGATCGGCAGCGTCGCCCACTACCTGGCCGAATTCGGCTGGCAGCGCGGCCTGCCGACACGCTTCGACGTCGCGGTGCCAGTCGACGCAAGCGAACGCGCCGTGCTGCTCGGGCCCGACATCGTGCCGAGCTTCACGGCCGCCGAATTCACCGCGCGCGGGGCCCGCTTGAGTGAGGCGGCGTTGGCCTTCGAGGCGTCGTCCACGCTGCCCGCGGCGCCAGGCGCCGCCGAGCCGATCAAGCTCGCGCTGGTCGAATTGCAGAACGGCGACGCGGCGCCGAGCTACGTGGCCGGCACCGCGAACTTCTATGCGATTACGCGCTACAACTGGTCGAGCTATTACGCGATGGCGGTGATCGATCTGGGCGAGGCGGTGGCGCGCGCGATGCGTTGATGGTCTGTGCCGCGCAACGCTTGTCCGCCGGTTTCAGGCCTTCCTCGAGTTCAGCGCTACATCACGTCGACCCCGAACCCCCATGCCGCGACCGGCCGCCGACGATGATGATCCCGCGCTCGGCCAGCGTGCCGCCGAGCCCGTCGGGGGCCGTCGCCGTCAGCTCGTGCCGGCCGGCGCTCAGCTCGGGTGCCAGCACATAGCCGAACCCGAGCTCGCCATCGAGGTTCGATGACCAGTGGATGTCGGTCGGCAGCACGGAGCCCAGCCCGCGGCAGTCGAGCGTGGCAGCCAGTGCCACCGAGCCGGCGGCGATGGGGCAATCGCCCGAGGGCACGTCGAGGTAGAGCCGTCGGGGTGTGCGGGGCAGATCGAACGGCGGGGTGTCGGCCGTTGCCGACTGCAGTTCGGCCGTGCCGATGGCGCGAAAAACGCAGCGCTCCCCACCCTGCATGCGATCTGCGCCGATCGTCACTTCGCCGTTCGGCGGATCGAACGCAACCGGCTGCCAGGTCAGGCCTTCATCGGCACTGAACAGCACCGTCACCGACACGCGTTCGCGCGGATGGTTCGCGCTGACCCGAACCACCAGATCGGCACCGTTGCGGTCCGGCCCCTCAATCGACACCGTCGGCGCTTCGCCCACGCTGATGGT
>JANXZA010000083.1 GCA_025355745.1 Rhizobacter sp.
GGCGTGGAACGCACGTTCCAGCTCTACAGCCCGCTGATCGCCTCGATCGAAGTCAAGCGCCGCGGCGATGTGCGCCGCGCCAAGCTGTACTACCTGCGCAGCCGCTCCGGCAAGTCGGCGCGGATCAAAGAAAAACTCTCCTGACGCAGTCAGCCATCGCCGCAGGCGATGCTCGCGCGCAGCGCGAAGGGAGTCTTCGCCGAAGGCAAAAACTCTCCTGACGCAGTCAGCCATCGCCGCAGGCGATGATCGCGTGCAGCGCGAAGGGAGTCTTCGCCAAAGGCACAAGCTTTCCTAACCTCGGCTGCGCGGCTTGCGCAGCGCCCGAAATGGCCGCCCTCGGGCGGCCATTTGCCTTCCAAGACCACCATGGCACTGAGCTTCGATCCGCAAAAGCTGCCCGTTATCGGGGTCGACGACCACCTGCCGCCGGTCGCTGCCGCTGAGCTGCTGCAAGGCGCGTTGCGCCGGCGCTTCGCGGTCCCGCCGCCGTGGACGCCGGAGATCACCACCGAGCCGCGCTTCACAGAACGCGCGCCGGCCCGTGCATCAGTGCTGATCGCGCTCGCGCCGCGCCGCGAGATGACGGTTTTGCTGACGCAGCGCACCGACCACCTGACCGATCACCCCGGCCAGATCAGCTTTCCCGGTGGCCGGGTCGAGCCGACGGATGCCGACGCCGCCGCCACCGCCTTGCGCGAAGCGCACGAAGAGATCGGGCTCGAGGCCGCGTTCGTCGATGTGCTCGGTGCACTGCCGACCTACACCACCGGAACCGGCTTCATCGTCACGCCGGTGGTCGCGTTCGTGCGGCCCGGTTTCAATGTGAAGGCCGATCCGTTCGAAGTTGCCGAGGTCTTCGAAGCGCCGCTCGCGTTTCTCATGAACCCAGCCAACCACCGTCGCCACGCGATCGAAGTGGCGGGTGTGCGGCGCGAGTTCCTGTCGATTCCGTGGGATGGGGTGGACGAGCGAGGCGAGCCGAGGCGCTATTTCATCTGGGGCGCCACGGCCTCGATGCTGCGCAATCTGTACCGCTTTCTGGTGGCCTGAGACCGCTGGCAAGCGCTCGCTATCATCGCAGCGCATGAGTTTCTTCGCCGTCCTGTTCGCGCTGCTGATCGAGCAATTCAAACCCTTGCCGCGCGGCAACGTGGTGCACGATTCGTTGACCGGCTGGATGCGCTGGACCGGCCGCAACTTCGACGCCGGGCGCGACCGCCATGCCTGGGTCGTGTGGTGCATCACGGCGCTGGTGCCGGCTCTCATTGCGTGGGGCGTCTACGTGGCCATCGCCCACTTCAGCCTGCTGCTGGCGCTGTTCTGGAATGTGGCGGTGCTGTACCTCACGCTCGGCTTCCGCCAGTTCAGCCACTACTTCACCGACATCCGCGACGCCCTCGACCGTAGCGATGAAGCCGAGGCGCGCCGGCTGCTGTCCGAGTGGCGCCATCTCGATGCGAGCGAGCTGCCGCGCACCGAACTGCTGCGCCATGTGATCGAGCATTCGCTGCTCGCCGCGCACCGCCATGTGTTCGGCGTCTTCTTCTGGTTCGTCCTGATGTCGTCGTTCGGTTTCGGGCCGGCCGGGGCGGTGCTCTACCGCATGGCCGAGTATGCGAGCCGCTACTGGGCCTTCAAGAGCCGCACCATCGACGCGCCGGTGAACGACCGGTTGATGGCCTTGTCGCAGCGCCTGTTCAACGGGCTCGATTTCGTGCCGGCACGGCTCACCGCCTTCGGCTTCGCGGTGGTCGGCAATTTCGAAGAATCGGTGACCTGCTGGCGCCGTGATGCGGGGCTGTGGAAGCACCCGAACGAAGGCATCATCCTGGCCGCCGCAGCGGGTGCGGTGGGCGTTCAACTCGGCGGCAGTGCGGCGCCCGGTGTCACGCCCGACCGCTCCAAGACCTTCGAGGCGGGGGCACAGGCCGACGCCGCGTTCGCCGAAGGTTCGACCACCGGCCTGCCGCCCGAACCCGGCCATCTGCGCAGCATCGTCGGGCTGGTGTGGCGCTCGGTGGTACTGTGGATGCTGCTGCTGGCCCTGCTGTCACTGGCCAATCTGGTTGGGTGAACGGCCCGAGATCAGCAAAACGCTGAACTCACCACCGCAGAGGCGCAGAGAACTCAGAGTTGCGCAGAGAAAAATCCATGGGTCTTCTCTGCGCAACTCTGAGTTCTTTGCGCCTCGGCGGTGCGTGAGTGGCCCCTATCTCTCGCGTCACGCAAGCACTCAACGCCGCTGCACCAGCTCCGCCAGGATCTCGCCGTAGATGCGGTAGCGCGATTCGCTGATCTCGCCGCGCGTCAGTGCCGCGCGCACGCCGCAGCCGGGCTCGTGCAGGTGCGTGCAGTTGTAGAACTTGCACTCGCGCGCGTGTTCGCGCAGGTCGGGCATCAGGCCCGGCAACTGTTGTGCGTCGATCTGGCGCAGGCCGAATTCCTGGAACCCCGGTGAGTCGATCAGCGCGGTGCTGCGTTCGGCGTCGAGCCAGTACCACTGCGTGGTGGTAGTGGTGTGGCGGCCCGAGTTCAGGGCCTGCGAGATCTCGCCGACCTGCGCCTTTGCATCGGGTGCGAGCAGGTTGATCAGCGTGCTCTTGCCGGTGCCGCTCGGGCCGAGCACCAGCGTGGCCTGGCCCTGCAGCAGCGGGCCGAGCAGGGCGCGGGCCGCGTCGCCATGGGTCTTCAGCGCCATCTCGACCACGTCGATGCCCATCGCGACATACGGGGCCAGGCGCGCGCGCGCGGCCGCAATCGATGCGAGGTCGGCCTTGTTCAACACGATGCGCGCCGGGATGCCGGCGCTCTCGGCCGCGATCAGCGCGCGCGCGAGTTGCGATTCGCTGAACACCGGCTCGGCCGCCACCAGCACCAGCAACTGGTCGAGGTTGGCGGCGAACGATTTGGTCTTCCATTCGTCCTGGCGGAACAGCAGGTTGCGGCGCGGCTCGACCTGCTCGATCACACCTTCGTCGCCCGAGGCCTGCCAGCGCACGCGGTCGCCGACCACGAGTGCACTCTTCTTGCCGCGCGGGTGGCACGTCAGGCGCCGGCCTTCGGGCGTTTCGACAATGTAGTGGCGGCCGTGGCCGGCCACGACCAGGCCGCTCTCTAATCCGCTACGTAGCCCGCTATCCACCAGCCCAACCGGCCTGTTCAACGCAAATCCGCCACAGTCTTGTCAGGCAGCATGCAGGGTCGGCGCGGGTGCCGACATACGCAGCAACGCGGCCAGCCGCTCCGATGCGGGCGGGTGCGAGTAATAGAAGCGCACGTAGAGCGGGTCGGGTGTCAGCGTGGCGGCGTTGTCCTGGTGCAGCTTGAGCAGGGCGGCGGCCAGGTCGGCGCCGCTGGCCTGCGCGCACGCATAGGCATCGGCCTGAAACTCATGCTTGCGCGACAACTGTGCGAACAGCGGCGAGACGAAGAAGCTGAACACCGGCGTGACGAGCAGAAACAGCAGCAAGGCCACCGCATCATTGGCCGCCGTCATCGAGGGCCGCACGCCCAGCGCCGTGTAGAAACCCGGCTGGGTGGTCAGCCAGCCGAGCAGCGCCAGGGCCGCCAGGCTGATCGCGAACATCGACGCGATGCGCTTGATCACATGCTTGTGCTTGAAGTGGCCAAGCTCGTGGGCCAGCACGGCTTCGACTTCGCCGGCCGTGAGCTTGCTCAGCAAGGTGTCGAAGAAGACCACCCGCTTGGCCGCGCCGAAGCCGGTGAAGTAGGCATTGGCGTGGGCCGAGCGCTTGCTGCCGTCCATCACGAACAAGCCCTTGGCGGCGAAGCCGCAGCGCTGCATCAACGCCTGCACGCGGGCCTTCAACGATTCGTCGGCGAGCGGCTCGAACTTGTTGAAGAGCGGCGCGATCACGGTCGGGTAGAGCACCAGCACCGCCACATTGAAGACCATCCACGCACCCCATGCCCACAACCACCACAGGCCGCCGGTGGCGGCCATGATCCACAGCATCAGCGCGGCCACCGGCAGGCCGATCAGGGTGCCGACTGCCACGCCCTTCAGCATGTCGGCCAGATAGAGCTTCCAGGTGATGCGGTTGAAGCCGAAGCGCTGCTCGATGCGGAAGGTGCGATACAACTCGAACGGCAGGTCGATCACACCGCCGATCAGCGCGAAAGCGCCGAGCAGCGCGAGCTGGTAGGCCATGTTGCCGAAGCGCGGCTGCAGCGTGTCGCGCAGCGCGGCGTTCAGGGTGTCGATGCCGCCGAGCAAGGTCCAGCCGAGCAGAACGGCGGTGGCGAAGGCCATGCTCAGCAACCCGAGCCGGCCCTTCGCGAGCGTGTAGTCGGCGGCGCGCTGGTGCGCCGCGAGCGTGATGCTGGGCGCGAAGGCCGGCGGCACGCTGCCGCGGTGCGCGGCGACATGGCGCATCTGGCGCGTCGCAAGCCAGAACTTGACGAGCAGGGAGGCCAGCAATGCGGCCGCAAACACGAAGGTCAGGGTGTGCATGGGCCTGAAGTGTAGACCTGCGAAAATGTTCCGATGGAGAACCGCGCATGAATCAAACCACTCTCGCCAGCAGCGAACACAACCTGGTCTGGATCGACCTGGAGATGACGGGCCTTTACCCCGCGACCGATCGCATCATCGAGATCGCCGTCGTCGTCACCGACCCGCACCTGACGCAGCGCGTCGAGGGCCCGGTGTTCGCGGTGCATCAGAGTGACGCCGCGCTCGACGCCATGGATGCGTGGAACAAGGGCACGCACGGCCGCAGCGGGCTGATTGAGCGCGTCAAGGCATCGACCATCGACGAGGCGGCGGCGCAGGCCCAGGTGATCGAGTTCCTGAAGCGCTATGTGCCGCGCAACAAGTCGCCGATGTGCGGCAACAGCATCTGCCAGGACCGGCGCTTTCTCGCCATCGGCATGCCCGGGCTGGAAGAGTTCTTTCACTACCGCAACCTCGACGTGAGCACGCTGAAGGAACTGGCCAGGCGCTGGAAGCCTTCGATCCTGCCCGGCTTCAAGAAGGCCCAGGCGCACACGGCACTGGCCGACATCCACGAGTCGATCGACGAGCTGGTGTACTACCGCGAACATCTTCTGGCGGTTGATCGGCGCGTCTGAACGCTCATCGATTTGCTTGAATGCAAGAGCCAACTCACTCACCGCAGAGGCGCAGAGAACGCAGAGTTGCGCAGAGTGAATTCTGGGATGCAGATGTGTTCTCTGCGAACCCCTGCGTTCTCTGCGTGCGTTCTCTGCGTGCGTTCTCTGCGCCTCTGCGGTGGTGAGTTTGGAGATTCATGCGCTGGACAAACCCCGATTGGAAGCGCTTGCGGGAAAACCCCAGCCCGGATAGAATCACGGGCTCGCCGCGAATCCACCCGTGGCGTTTCGTTCATCCCTCTGACCTCATCGAGTCTTCCCGCGGCTGGCGCCTTCTGGCGCACCGCGCGGCTTGTTCGAACCCCTCAAGCACGCGCCGCATGGCGGGTGTCGGGAACGGTTGGCGGCGATGCCGTCGCTTTGACTGTTCCCGAGGGCCAGCACTCACCCCGAGCGCTGGTTCGGACCTTCTCCCCAGCGACTGATTCGGTACCGTGTTTGCGCGGTGCCGAGGGCTTGTTGGCTCGCGCTTTTCGCTCACAAGGCGGCGTGTGCCCATGCCATGTTTGAAGAAGAAAGAAGACCATGAGTTTTGACACCCTGGGCCTGAACGTTGCCCTGATCCAAGCCGTGGCCGAATCCGGCTACACGAGCGCCACCGATGTCCAGCTCCAGGCGATCCCGCCGGCGCTGGCCGGCACCGACCTGATGGTCTCTGCCAGCACCGGCAGCGGCAAGACCGCAGCCTTCATCCTGCCCGCATTGCAGCGCGTGCTGCTCGCCCGCGGCGACAACACCAAGCGGCGCGAGAAGGGCGTGATCTACGGCCCGCGCGTGCTGGTGCTGTGCCCGACGCGTGAACTCGCGATGCAGGTGGCCAAGGCGGCCACGATCTACGGCCGCCATGTGCAGGGCCTGCGCGTGGCCACGGTGGTCGGCGGTGTGCCGTACCCGGCGCAGATCGCCGCGCTGCGCGGCCCGCTCGACATCCTGATCTCCACCCCGGGCCGCCTGCTCGACCACCTGCAGACCGGCAAGTGCATCCTCGACAACGTCGAGATGCTGGTGCTCGACGAAGCCGACCGCATGCTCGACATGGGCTTCATCGACGACATCAACACGATCGCCGATGCGATCCCCGCGAGCCGCCAGACGGTGATGTTCAGCGCCACTTTCCTCGGCCATGTGGGCCGCCTCGCGCAGAACCTGCTGCGCGAGCCGCAGCGCATCGATGTGGCTTCCCACACCGACACGCACGAGAACATCGAGCAGCGCCTGCACTGGGCCGACAACGTGAACCACAAGAACGCGCTGCTCGACCACATCCTGACCCAGAAGGAAATGGAGCAGGCGCTGGTGTTCACCAGCACGCAGCGCGACGCCGACTGGCTCGCAGACCGGCTGGCCGATATGGGCCACCATGTGGCGTCGCTGCACGGCGGCCACCCCCAAGGGCGGCGCAACCGCGTGCTGCAAGGGCTGCGCAACCAGCAGTTGAAGATCCTCGTCGCGACTGACGTGGCCGCGCGCGGCATCGACGTGCCGAGCATCAGCCATGTCATCAACTACGGCCTGCCGATGAAGGCGGAAGACTATGTGCACCGCATCGGCCGCACCGGCCGCGCCGGGCGCAACGGCCTGGCGATCACGCTCGGCGAGCGCATGGATGTGGGCATGATCCGGCGCATCCAGCAGTTCACGACGCAGAGCATTCCGGTCGCGGTGATCGAGGGCCTGGAGCCGAAGAGCCCGGAGCCGAAGATGTTCGCGGCGCGCGGCGAAGGGGCACCCGCTGGGCGCTTCGGCGGCAAGCCGTTCGGCAAGCCGGCGTATGGACACGGCGGCCCGGTCAAGAGCTTCGGCAAGAAGCCGTTCACGCCGCGCAGCGGTGAGGGCTATGCACCGCGCGGTGGCGAAGGGTTTGCACCGCGCGAGCGCGCACCGTATGGCGACGCCGCCCCGCGCAGCCCGTTCGACCGCGGCGCCGGCGTCGGCCGCAGCGATCACGCGCCGGCAGGTTTCGCGCCGCGCAAGCCGGGCGCACCGGCCGGCAAGCCGGGCTTCAAGCCGCAGCGCCCGCGTCCGGGTGGCTTCAGCCGCTGATCGACCCGCTCGCCATCAAGAAAGCCCGCAGCTGCGGGCTTTTCTTCGGGCGCGTTTTTCTGAGCGCCCGCGGTATTGCGATCAGCGCCGTCGCACCGCCACGTTGACCGTCATGCCGAGGTAGTCGTCGGCCTCGCCGTACCACACACCTGCCACCGGTGCGGCCTGCGACGGGTCGCGCGCCACGCCGACGCGGATCAACTGGTTGCCGCCGAGCAGGTTGTTGGTCGGGTCGAACGGCACCCAGCCGGCGCCCGGCAGATACGCCTGCAGCCAGGCGTGCGTGGCGCCCGCACCCACAGTAGCGATGCTGCCATCTTCGGCCGCACCGCCGTCGAGTGCCGGGTCGTACAGATAGCCCGAGACGAAGCGCGTTGCGATGCCCAGGCGGCGTGCGGCCTCCATCATCAGCAGCGCGAAATCGCGGCACGAGCCGGTGCTCAGCTTGAGCGTCTCCTGCGGCGTCTGCGTACCTTCCTCGTCGCGTGCGGCGTAGCGGAAGTTGTCGCGGATGAACTGGTTCATCTGCACCAGCAGGTTGCGCGTCGCGGTGTAGCCGTCGGTGCGGATGAACTGGCGCGCCCAGGCCGTCAGGTGCCCGCCCGGGTCGTCGTGGTGCGGGCGCAGATAGGTCTCGAGGTCGAAGCGTTCTTCCAGGCTGTAGGCGAACGGGAAGATCTCGGCCCGCGGCGCCAGCGGCAGCTCCAGGTTGTTGGTGTGCGCGTGCTCGATGACGAAGCCGCAGACGATCTTCAGCTCGTCGGCCGCTTCGAGCGGCTGGACCAGCGCGACCGAGTTCGAGTGCGGGTCCTGGATCATCCGCACGTTCGCCTCGGGGCTGACCTGCAGGTCGGTCGCGAGCACGCGCAGGTCGTGGCTGTCGCGCGGGCGGAACATCACCCGGTGCTCGCCGAAGCGCACCGGTTGGCGGTACCGGTAGACCGAGGTGTGGACGATCTCGTACTGGACAGACATCATGCAGGCCCGCGCTGAAACCGGTCAGACGCCCAGCAGTTCGACGTCGAACATCAGGGTCGCGTTCGGCGGGATCACGCCGCCGGCACCGCGCGCGCCGTAGCCGAGTTCGGGTGGGATCACGAGCGTGCGCGCCCCGCCGACCTTCATGCCCTGCACGCCTTCGTCCCAGCCCTTGATGACCTGACCTGCGCCGAGGCGAAAGCCGAACGGGTCGTTGCGGTCCTTGCTCGAATCGAACTTGGCGCCCTTGATGCTGTCGTTGTAAAGCCAGCCGGTGTAGTGCACCGAAACCTGCTGGCCTGCCTGCGCGGGGGCGCCGGAGCCGACGGTGGTGTCTTCGTACTGCAAGCCGGAATCGGTGATGACCATGGTTGTCCTCGGAGGGTGGGGTGGATGCGAGCCCGCCATCATGCCAGCCGGCGGGTTGCGGGCCGATTTGCGGAATCGGACGGGCTATTTATCCCATGCATCAACCGGGCCAGCGCGCCCGCCATTCGGTGGTCGCGCTCGCGAGCCACGCGGTCACGTCATTGCCCGAAGCTTGCAGTCCGAGTACCAAGCCAGCCTCGCGCAGGGCGGTCAGCGCCAGCCTGGGCTCGCGCGTGTCAAGGGCCAGCGCGCCGTTCTGCTTCGACAGCTTCTGCCCATCGGCGCCGAGCACCAGCGGCGTGTGCAGGTAGGCCGGCGTCGGCAGGCCGAGCAGCCGTTGCAGGTGGATCTGACGCGGCGTGTTGTCGGCCAGGTCGGCGCCGCGCACCACCTGCGTGATGCCCTGCGCGGCGTCATCGACGACGACCGCGAGCTGGTAGGCCCAGAGCCCGTCGGCGCGTTTCAACACGAAGTCGCCGACCGCGTGGCTCAGGTCCTGATGCTGGGCGCCGAGCCGGCGGTCGGTCCAGGCGATGTCCAGTGCGGTGTCGGGTTGCGACAGCGCGGGTGCGACCCGCAGCCGCATCGCGCGCGCCGGCTTGCCGTGCAGCCCGTCGCGGCAGGTGCCGGGGTAGACGAGTTCAGCGTGGCGCGGGTGAACCTCGCCGCGCGCGCGCAAGGCCCGCACAACGTCCTGACGCGAGCAGCCGCAGGGGTAGGCCCAGCCAGCGGCCAGCAGGCGCTCCAGCGCGGCCTGATAAGCCTCGCCGCGGGTCGATTGCAGCAGCGGGGTTTCGTCCGCGTGCAGCCCGAGCGCGGCGAGCTGGGCCAGGATGACGGCCTGCGCACCGGCCACGCAGCGCGGGCCGTCCACGTCTTCGATGCGCACCAGCCAACGGCCGCGATGGGCGCGCGCGTCGAGCCACGAGGCCAGCGCCGCGACCAGCGAGCCGGCATGCAGCGCGCCGGTGGGCGATGGCGCGAAGCGGCCGATGTAGGCGGGTGTGTGAATGCCGTTGCCGATGCCGGCGCCGCCCGCCATCACATGCCCGCGAGCGGCATGAACGTATGGCGTTCGATCAGGGCCTGGCGCGTGGCCGGGCGGTCGAGCTGCACCAGCCACCAGCGCAAGGCCAGTCCGAGCTGCGGCTTGCGCGCCGCGCCCGGCGCCTCCGCCACCGGCGTGCGCCAGGCATAGCCGAGGCGGGCCGATTGGGTCGCCCGCTGCACTGGCCGCGCCACCAGCCGGCCTGCGGCGAGGTGCTCGCGCACCAGCGGCTCGGGCACGAATCCGCAGCCCATGCAGCGCAGCTGCGCCTCGATCTTGAGCTGCATGCTGCTCACCGTCAGCACGTCCTGGCCCGGCAGCAGGTTGACGGTCTGCGGCGCCAGGCGCTGTGCCGAGTCGGCCACTGCCACCGCACGGTGACGCATCAATTCGGCGTCGCTGATCGGCGCCTGGCATTGCGCCAGCGGGTGGTGCGGCGCGACCGCGAAGACGAACGGCATGCTGCCCAGTTCCTTCATCTGCACCCCGGGCGGCAGGCCACGCTCGATGCCCACGCCGATGGCCAGGTCGACCTGGCCGCTGGTCAGCGCCTCCCAGGTGCCGGTCATCACCTCGGTGCGCAGCCGCAGCCGCGTGCCCGGCCCGCCGAGGGTGGCGGGCGGGCCGGCGCGGCCGGCATCCGGTGCCGCGGCGGTGGCAGCGGCCTGTGAGTGCCCGCGTGCCGGCACGCTGCGCACCGGCGGCAGTGAGTAGAAGGCCTCGCACAGCTCGAACATCGTGATGCGCGAAATCAAGCCATCGGCTGCGATGCTGAGCTGCGACTCCCAGCCGGCGCCGACGCGCTTGACGCGGCTCGCCACCGCGTCCATCTGTTCGAGCAGGCGCCGGCCTTCGGTCAGCAGCTCGATGCCGGCTGCGGTGAGCCTGGCCTGGCGCGAGCGGCGGTCGAAGAGCAGCACGTCGAGCGCGTCTTCGAGCTGGCGCACGCTGTAGGTCAGCGACGACGGCACCTTGCCGAGTTCGCGCGCGGCGGCGGCGAAGCTGCCGGTGCGGGCGATCACGTCCATCATCGCGAGCGCATCGGGGGTCAGGACATTGCGGCTGTCGGACATGGGCACCGGCCTTGGTAGAGCAGAACTTGAGCGGAACTTGAGCAGAGCAGGAACGCGGGAGCGCGGACCGGGCTTCATCTTATTTGAACGTCAAGTTCAAGCCCGGCACGGCGGCGGTTGCGGGCCTGCCGTCTACAGTTGCAGCCATCCAAGGAGCACCCCGATGATCACGCTGCGCACGTCATCCGACCGCGGTCTTGCCGACCACGGCTGGCTCAAGAGCCGGCACAGTTTTTCGTTCGCCGACTACCACGACCCGAAGCACATGGGCTTCGGCAACCTGCGCGTCATCAATGAAGACCGCATCGCCCCCGGCACCGGTTTCGGCACGCATGGGCATCGCGACATGGAGATCGTCAGCTACGTGCTGGCGGGCGAGCTGGCGCATCAGGACAGCCTGGGCAACGGCGCCGCCGGCGCTGCCGTCAGCGGCGTCATCCGGCCCGGCGATGTGCAGCGCATGAGCGCCGGCTCGGGTGTGCGCCACAGCGAGTTCAACCACGCACCGAACGACAGCACGCACTTCCTGCAGATCTGGATCGAGCCGAGCGTTCAGGGCATCGCGCCCGGCTACGAGCAGAAGCACTTCGACGCCGGATCGAAGCAGGGCGTGCTGCGCCTGGTCGCCTCGCCCGATGGCCGCGACGGCTCGGTGACGATCCATGCCGACGCGGCGATCTACAGCGGCCTGTTCAATGGTGCGCAGCAGGCTGTCACTCGCGAACTCGATGCGGCGCGCAAGACCTATGTGCATGTCGTGCGCGGCAGCGTTGCGGTCAACGGTCACGCCTTGCAGGGCGGCGACGCGCTGCGGTTCGAAGACGAGTCGATCTTGACGATAGACCATGGCATCGATGCCGAAGTGCTGGTGTTCGACCTGCACTGATGGCCATCGTTTTTACCCACCCCCACCCCGCTCACCCGCCCCAAGGAACAGCATGTCCAAGATCGCAATCGTCTTTCACAGCGGCTACGGCCACACCAGGCGCATGGCCGAGTCGGTCGCTGCGGGCGCCGGCGGCGAGTTGCTCGCCATCGACGCCGAAGGCAACCTGAGCGAAGCCCAATGGGCCACGCTGGGCGCGACTGATGCCATCATCTTCGGCTCGCCGACTTACATGGGCAGCGTCTCGTGGCAGTTCAAGAAGTTTGCCGACGCATCGAGCAAGCCCTGGTTCTCGCAAGCCTGGAAGAACAAGATCGCGGCCGGCTTCACCAATTCGGCAACCATGAACGGCGACAAGCTGTCGACCCTGCACTACATGTTCACGCTGTCGCAGCAGCACAGCATGATCTGGGTCGGCACCGGCATGATGCCTAGCAACAGCAAGGCGGCCACGCGCAACGATCTGAACTATGTCGGCTCGTACTCGGGCGCAATGGCGCAAAGCCCGTCCGACGCCAGCCCGGCTGAGATGCTGCCTGGCGACCTGGAAACTGCGCGGCAATTCGGTGCCCGCGTCGCCGAGGTGGCCTCGAAGTTCACCCGATAGATTCGCATCGGGCGGGGTCGGGCAAGGCGCGGCTGCGGCCCGCGCCTTGCTACATTCCGGCATGGAAATGATGTTCAGGCTGATGGCCTTGCTGCCCTGGATCGACTGGGCGGCGGTGACCGGTTTCTTCGCCAGCTGGGCCGGCTACTGGCACTTCGCGCGGCGCGGTGCGTTCTCGCAGAAGTCGGTGCTGGCCGCCACCAACGCGGTGCGCCGGCAGTGGATGCTGCAGACCACCTACCGCGAGGTGCGCGTCATCGACGGGGTGGTGCTCCAGAACCTGTCGACCAGCCCGTCGTTCTTCGCCTCGACCACGATCCTGATCATCGGCGGCCTGCTCGCGGTGCTGGGCAGCGACAAGGCCAACGAGCTGGTGCGCGACCTGCCGTTCGCGGCCCGTACGACCACGTTGATCTTCGACATGAAGCTGATCCTGCTGCTCGGCATCTTCGTTTACGCCTTCTTCCGCTTCACCTGGTCGATGCGCCAGTACACCTTCGGCGCGCTGCTGGTGGCGGCCATGCCGGAGGCCGAACGCTTCCTGCACGAAGGCCTGTCGCGCGAGGCCTTCGCCGACAAGGCCGGGCGCATCGTCGGCCTGGCCGCCGAGACCTTCAACGACGGCCTGCGCGGCTACTACTTCGCCTTCGCAGCGATCGGCTGGTTCTTCTCGCCGTTGGTTTTCATGCTGGCGACGGTCGGCGTGGTCTACATCCTGTACGAACGCGAGTTCCGCTCCGAGGTGCTGGACGTGCTCACATCGTGAAGCGCGCCCAACCAGCAGGCGTCTGGGCTGAGCGGTGCTGTTCAATGCTGCGCAACGAGGTGGAAAGTTTACATTTATCTTTGATGCAATATAATTTGGTGCAAGACATGCCCTACCCTGCAGCACATCTGAACTTCGCATCGCGCCAGCGCGCGCACGCCGGGATTGACCCGGTAGCGTGCGGGACGCACTGCTTCGGCGCCCGAGCGCCAGGCCAGGACGGCCCGCTTGCAAACCCTGCGCAGCGCCTTGGGCAGCCAAGGCTGATCCGGTTTATCCCCCCAACCCCCAACCCACCCGCAACCAGGAACCTTTGATGAAACTGATGGACTACGGCTTGAAGCCGATCGATTTCCAACACCCCGACGCCGCCCGCAACACAGCGGACGCGGGCTTGTCGCGCCGCGGCTTTGTCGTGACGTCGCTGGCCTCGGGATTTGCGGTGGCGTCGAACCCGGTGCTGGCTCAGGCCATCACCACCGACAGCGCCGGACTGGTGGCCGGCGAGGTGAGCGTGCCGGTGGCCGATGGCCGCATGCCTGCCTACCGCGCCATGCCGGCCGGTGCGGGCAAGTTTCCGGTGCTGCTGGTGGTGCAGGAAATCTTTGGCGTGCACGAGCACATCAAGGACATGTGCCGCCGCTATGCCAAGCTGGGCTATTACGCGATCGCCCCCGAGCTGTATGCGCGCCAGGGCGACGTTTCGAAGATGAGCGACATCGGTGCCATCCTGTCCACCGTGGTGGCCAAGGTGCCGGATGCCCAGGTCAACACCGACCTCGACGCAACCGTCGCCTTCGCCCAGGCCAGCGGTAACGCAGACTCCGCGCGCCTCGGCCTGGTGGGTTACTGCTGGGGCGGGCGTGCGGCCTGGGTCTATGCCAACCACAACCCCAGGCTGAAGGTTGCGGTGTCGTATTACGGCCTGCTCGACGGCATGAAGTCAGCCATCAAACCGCAAGACCCGGTCGACTTCGCGGCCAGCCTCAAGGTGCCGGTTCTGGGGCTGTACGCCGGCATCGACGGCTTCGTGAAGCCGGCTGTCATCGACCAGATGCGCGCTGGCATCGTCAAGTCGGGCAGCGGGTCCGAGATCGTGGTGTTCCCCAACGTCAACCACGGCTTCAATGCCGACTACCGGCCCACGTACGACAAGACCGCCGCCGTCTATGCGCAGAAGCTGGCGGCCGACTGGCTGAAGGACCACGGCGTCTGACGGTGCCGCTGCGCTGACCGCCCCCAAACCACTTGAAGGAGACCGTGATGAATCAGTCCGTGTGGACTCGCGTTTTGGTGTCGTCGGCCATCGGCCTGGCAACGTTGTCGGTGGGCCCGCCCGCATCTGCGCAGGTCAATCCCGGCTTGATGGTCGACACTTTCGAGCGCGCCGGTGGCAAGTTCGAAGGCTTTCGCCGCTCGGGCGCCAAGGGGGTATGCGCCAGCGCCGAGTTTGTGGGCAGCGCCGACGGTCGCGCGCTCTCGGTCGCATCGGCCTTCAGTGGCAAGCCGGTGCCGGTGATTGCCCGGTTCTCGATCGGCGGGGGCAACCCGAAGGCGCCAGACAACGCCAGAAGCCAGCGCAACCTGGCGCTTCAGTTCGACTTGCCAGGCGGCGAGACCTGGCAGATGGGCAACATCTCGGCGCCGCTGTTTGGCGCCGCCAACCCGCAGCAGATGCTGGGGCGGCTGACCTCGCTGGTGCCTGACCCGCAAACCAGGAAGCCCGATGCCGACCAGGTGAAGGCCTTCGCCGACGCCAACCCCGAGGTGCTGCTGCAAGGCAAGTACTTCGCCAGCCAGCCGGTTCCGGCCAGCTTCGGCGCGGTCAACTACTGGGGTGTGCACGGCTTTTATTTTGTCGATGCGGCGGGCAAGAAGCAGGTCGGCAAGTGGATCTTCGAGCCTGTCGGCGGCACCCAGACCCTGACCGACGACGAAGCCAAGGCCAAGGGCACCGACTTCCTGATCGACGACCTGCGCCAGCGCGTGGCTGCTGGCGGCGTGGCGTTCGACTTCAACCTGCAACTGGCGCAGCCGGGTGACCGGATCGACAGCGCCGTGACCCCGCTGCCGGCTGACCGCAAGAAGGTGACGCTGGGCCGGCTGACCATCAAGGCCGTCTCGCCCGATGCCACCGGCGCCTGCGTGAGCATCACCTTCAACCCGATGGTTCTGCCCAAGGGCGTGGAGCCGTCGGACGACCCGATGCTGGCCGCCCGCGCCGCGCCGTATGCGGTGTCGTTGGGGCGCCGGCTGGTCGAAGGTGCCAGGCAGTGATGGCGTAGCGCCGCCGCGAGACGCAGCCACCGCACTGATTCACCCACTCAGCCACCCACCCGCGCCGCCGACTCAGCCCGGCCCATTCAACCGGACCACCTGCCGATGAAGTATCTCCACACCATGGTGCGCGTCACCGACCCGGTGGCATCCCTGCGCTTTTACTGTGACGCCCTGGGCCTGCAAGTGCTGTCCCGGCGGGAGGTGCCGCAAGGTCGCTTCACGCTGATCTTTCTGGCCGCGCCGGGCGACACCGAGGCGCAGGTGGAACTCACTCACAACTGGGATCCGCAACCCTGCGCCGGTGGCCGTAACTTCGGCCATCTGGCCTATGCGGTGGACGACATCTACGCGGCCTGCCAGCGCCTGATGGACCATGGAGTCACCCTCAGTCGCCCGCCGCGTGACGGTCACATGGCGTTCGTGCGCTCACCCGACGGCATCTCCATCGAGCTGTTGCAGCGCGGGGGTGGGCTGCCAGTGGCCCAGCCCTGGGCGGCCATGCCGAATGAGGGCGTGTGGTGAGCGCCGCCGCAGCCGCGCCGGCCGCAACCAGCGTGGTGGTGGCACGGATGCCCGGCTCGCTGCCGATGGGCGGCGTGGTGCCGAACACACCGATCCACGCCTGGGCCGAGACACCCGCAGCGCTGGCGTTCGGCCCGGCGCCGGCCAGCATGCAGCCACGGCGCACCGACATTGAACTGGCCGGCCTGCTGGCGTTCAGCATCGAGCCGGTTATCAGCCCTGGCGAAGCCAACGCGCTGATTGCGCACAGCGAGGCCTTGGGCTTTCGGCGTGAAGCGCCCGGCATCAGCACGCCGCCAGGCATGCGCATGAACAAGTCGGTGCACTGGGTGGCTGATGACGCGCTGCTCGGGCCGATCTTTCAGCGCATCGCGCCGCTGCTGCCGGCAACACTCGACGGTCATGCGCTGTACCCGCGTCTGAGCCACCGGCTCAACCTCTATCGCTACGACAATAACGATGTTTTCAACCCCCATACCGACGGTGACTGGCCGGGCTTCAGCCTGAGCGACGACCGGCGCGAGATGCTGCAGTGGCCGGCGCAGCTGCGCTCGAAGCTGACCATGCTGCTCTACCTGAACGGCCCCGAAGACGGTGTGGCGGGCGGTCAAACGCGCTTGTACCGGCCCGACAGGGCGGCGGTCGACGTGGTGCCGCGCGCTGGTGCGGCGCTGTTCTTCCGCCACGGCTTTGGCCCCGGCTCGGTGCTGCACGAGGGTGCGCGGGTGCTGGGCAGCGTGTCCAAGTACGTGGCGCGCATCAACGTGATGTACGACAGCGGCCTGTCCGGCTCCGCCTGAGGCGCCGCGCGCTTTTGCGCCGGTCGGCGAGCCCGGCATGGCGCTTCGCAGTCAACGCCGATGACGGATGCAACGATGAACGCAGCCAGCGCTCACGGCCACAAATTCACTGCGCTTCGATACGCGCTCAAAGATCGCGCGCGAGCCGCAAGCCGCTGAACTGCCACTGCACTTCGGCCGGGAAGAAGTTGCGGTAGCTGGCGCGCACATGGCCGGCGGGCGTGGCGCACGAGCCGCCGCGCAGCACGTACTGGTTGCACATGAACTTGCCGTTGTACTCGCCCACCGCGCCCGGTGCCGCGCGGTAGCCGGGGTAGGCGCTGTAGCTCGATTGCGTCCACTCCCACACGTCGCCGAACAGCTGCGTCGGCTCGTCACTGGCCGCGTCGTTGGCGGGCAGGGGGTGGAACGCGCCGCGGTCGGCAAAGTTCGGCCGCGGGTTGGTTCGCAGGCCGCGTGCGGCGTGCTCCCACTCCGCTTCAGTCGGCAGCCGCGCGCCGGCCCAGCGCGCATAAGCGTCGGCCTCGAACAGGCTCAGGTGGCAGACGGGTGTGCGCGGGTCGATCTCGACCTCGCCTTGCAGCGTGTGGTTCAGCCATGCGCCGCCGGCATCGCGCCAGTAGAGCGGCGCGTTGCGGGCCCCGGCGCGCACCCAGTCCCAGCCCATCGCGAGCCACAGCTCGGGCCGGGTGTAGCCGCCGTCCATCATGAACACAAGGTATTCACCGTACGTGACCGGCCGTGACGCCAGCTCGAACGGCGCAGTGAACGCGCGATGCCGCGGCGTCTCGTTGTCGAAGCAGAACGCGCCGTCGCGCGTGGGGTCGAAACCGTGCTCGTTGAGCCCGGCCTCGAAGCCGAACCAGCGCAGCGGCTGGGCCTGCACGGTGGCCATCGGCCAGCGCCTGGCATATGGCGCGTGGCCGGGGTTGAAGTTGAGCGCGTGCTTGATGTCGGTCAGCAGCAGTTCCTGGTGCTGCTGCTCGTGGTGCAGGCCGAGTGTGACCAGCTCGTCCAGCGCCGTGTCAGCGCGCCGGGTGGCGAGCAACTCGTGGATGCGCTCGTCGACGTTGGCGCGGTAGCGCTTCACGTCGTTCAGGGTCGGCGTCAGGATCAGGCCGCGCCGGTCCCGCGCCGACTGTTCGCCCACGCCCTGGTAGTAGCTGTTGAAGAGCACGCGAAAGCGCGCGTCGAAGGGCCGAAAGCCGGGCTCGAAGCGCTCCAGCACGAAGGTCTCGAAGAACCAGGTGACATGCGCCAGATGCCACTTCGCAGGGCTGGCGTCGGGCATAGATTGCACCTGGCAATCTTCGGCCGAGAGCGGCGCGATCAAGGCCAGCGAGGCGGCGCGAACTGCGGCGTAGGCCGTTGCCAGAGGGTCGTGTGGCCAGGCCGCGTGGGGCTGTGATGCGGCCGCCGGAAGGGTCGGGTTCATGGTCGGGCTCCGGTTCGATTCGATTGACGCAGCGCCCGATCAACGAGGCTGCGATGCCTGCGCCGATTGTGTCGATGTGAGCGTCGCGTCAAGGGTTTCGCGTTTGTCGAAGACGAAACAGTTTCCATCGAAGTGCGCACCGCCCGTCGTCTCCAGATAGCGCAGGATGCCGCCCTCGAGCTGCCACACATTCGCCACACCCGCCTGCACCATCAGCAGGGCCGCTTTCTCGCAGCGGATGCCGCCGGTGCAGTAGCTCACCACGGTCTTGCCTACGAGCTCGACGCGGCGCGATGCCAGGGCCTGCGGGAAGTCGCTGAACTTGGCCAAGCGCCAGTCGGCGGCGCCTTGAAAGCGCCCGGCATCGACCTCGAACGCATTGCGCGTGTCGAGCATCAGCAGCGGGCGGCCGGCGTCGTCTGCGCCGGCATCGAGCCAGCGCGCCAGGGTTGTCGCGATCACCGCAGGAGCACGCGCCGTTTGCGGTCGGATCGACGGCTGATTCATGCGGATGATTTCGCGCTTGACCTTCACGACCAGGCGCTTGAACGGAACCTTGTCGCTCAGACTCGATTTCAGATCGAGGCCGGCCAGGCGCGGGTCGCACTCCAGCTCGGCCAGCCAGCCGCGCGCCGCCGCTGGCGCGCCTGCGAGGCACAGGTTGATGCCTTCTTCGGCGAGCAGCACGGTGCCGAGCAGTCGATGCGCGCAGGCGCGCTCGAAGAGCCTGGCGCGCAGGGCGGCAAGGTCATCGAGGTGGACGAATCGATAGCCCGCGATGTTGAGTGTGGTGGCGAGCATCGGCAAATGGCGGTGACGCCCAAGGAAGCGGGATTGCGAAAGGTAACAGTGCGTTTAGGCTCGTGCCGCCGCGCGGCATCGGCGGCAAGCCTCAAGCGTCACTCTACCAACAGGAAGGAACACAGCGATGAAAGCAATCTGCATCTCCATTCTCGCCGCTGCCGCTTGCATGCAGGCACAAGCGGCACCGACCAAGTTCACGAACCAGGCGACCTAGGCGGCGGCAGCTGGCGGCGTCTCGGCGATCACCTTCGTCGGGCTCGCCGACGGTGTTCTCGTCACGAACCAATTCGGTGGTTTTGGCGTGACGTTCACCGACGGGAACGATACCGTCCTCACGCCTGCTTCTTTTCCGACCGACACCGAGGGTATCGACTCGAAGGGCTCGACGACCCGGAAGTTTGGCAGCGCGCAGTCGGTGGTCGGCTTCGACTTTCCGGGTGCGTTGCACCTCGACCTCTTCCTCGGTGCCGCGCTGGTGCATTCCAGCTCGAACTTCGCGGGCTCCGGAGCGGGCTTCTTTGCCGGCATCACGGGTGCGGCGTTCGACCGGGTGGTGGTGACCGACTGGCTCGATCAACTGGCTTTCATCGACAACATCTACATCGGCCGCGCGCCGATCCCCGAGCCTGAGACCTACGCACTGATGCTCGGCGGATTGGGCCTGGTGGGCTGGACGGCGCGGCGCCGCCGCACCTGATCCGGGACGATTCGCCGCGCTCGCACGGCCTCTTCGGAGGTCGTGCGTTTTTCTGGCCCGACGCGCTCCCTACAATCGTCCGATGGCCTTTGTTCACCTGCGCACGCACACCGAATTTTCCGTCGTCGACGGCACCCTGAGAATCGCCGAGGCGGTGGCTGGCGCCGCCGCCGACCAGCAGGTCGCGCTGGCCATCACCGACCTCGCGAACCTGTTCGGCGCGGTCAAGTTCTATGCCGCGGCGCGCAAGCGCGGCATCAAGCCGATCATCGGCGCTGACCTGTGGCTGGAGCCCGAAGGCGGAGAGAAGATCCCGAGCCGGCTGCTCGTGCTGGTGCAGGGCGCGCCGGGCTATCTGCACCTGTGCGAGCTGCTGTCTCGCGCCTGGCTGCGCAATGAACAGCGCGGTCAGGCATGGGTCAAATGGGCCTGGCTGACGGAGCTGGGCGACGGGCTGATCGCGCTGTCGGGCGCCGAGTACGGCGCGGTCGGCCAGGCCTTGGTGGCCGGTGACTCGGCGCGTGCCACCCACCTTGCGACGCGCCTCGCTGCACTGTTCCCGAGCCGCTTCTACATCGAGCTGCAGCGCGCCGGCCTGCCCGGCAACGAGGCCCATGTGCGCGCCGCCGTGCAACTGGCCGCCGCCTGCGCGCTGCCGGTGGTCGCGACGCACCCGGTGCAGTTCGCAGTGCCCGATGACTTCGAGGCCCACGAGGCCCGCGTTTGCGTCTCCGAGGGCGAGCTGCTGACGAACCCGAAGCGGGTCAAGCGCTTCGGCCACGAGCAGTATTTCAAGACCCAGGCGCAGATGCAAGCACTGTTCGCCGACCTGCCGAGCGCCGTACGCAACACGCTCGAAATCGCGAAGCGCTGCAGCCTGACCCTGGTGCTCGGCCAGCCGCAACTGCCCGACTTCCCGACCCCGCTGGTGAACGGCGTAGCGCTGCCGATGGCCGAGTACTTCAGCCTCGCGTCGCACGACGGACTGGAGCGGCGGCTGTCGCAGCGCTACCCCGATGCGGCTGAGCGCGAGAAGCAGCGCCCGCGCTATGTTGAACGGCTCGACTTCGAGATCGCGACGATCCTGAAGATGGGCTTCCCCGGCTACTTCCTGATCGTTGCCGACTTCATCAACTGGGCGCGCGACAACGGCTGCCCGGTCGGCCCGGGACGCGGCTCGGGCGCCGGTTCGCTGGTTGCCTACTCGCTCAACATCACCGGCCTCGACCCGCTGCGTTACGGCCTGCTCTTCGAGCGCTTCCTCAATCCGGAGCGGGTCTCGATGCC
>JANXZA010000090.1 GCA_025355745.1 Rhizobacter sp.
TACTTCGAACACGCGCTGCTGGCGCGCTACCTCGGCTTCCCGCTGGTCGAAGGCAGCGACCTGACGGTGCGCAGCGGCTGCGTCTGGATGAAGACGGTCGAGGGCCTGAAGCGCGTCCACGCCATCCTGCGCCGCCAGGACGACGACTACTGCGACCCGCTCGAACTGCGCTCCGATTCGGCCCTGGGCATCGCCGGCCTGACCGACTGCGCGCGCCGCGGCACGGTGCTGCTGGGCAATGCGCTGGGCTCGGGCGTGCTCGAGTCCGGCGCCTTGCTCGGCTACCTGCCGAAGCTGTCCGAGCAACTGCTCGGCGAGCCGCTGAAGCTGCCGTCGGTGGCGACCTGGTGGCTCGGCGAGCCGGCCGCGTTCGATGACGCCTGGGAACACCTGGACAAGCTGCTCATCAAGCCGCTCGAACGTTCGGTGCGCGAGCCGGCGCTGTTCGGTGCCGACCTGTCGGCCGACGAGCGAACCCTGCTGCGCGCCCGCGTCGCCGCGCGGCCGCAGCGTTTCGTCGCGCAGGAATGGGTTCATGTGTCGCAGGCGCCGGTGCTGGAGCGGGTCGGCTCATCGGCGGCGCCCGCGTCGCCGCCCGGCCCTAACGCGCAAACTGAGCGGGACATATCGAACCGGCGCGGCCTGCGCGATGCGATGGTCTCGCGCACCGTCGGCCTGCGGGTCTTCGCGGTCGCCACGCCGAACGGCTACCGGGTGATGCCGGGCGGGCTGACGCGGGTTGCGGTCGACGGTGACTCGCGGGTCATCGCGATGCAGCGCGGCGGCCGCTCGAAAGACACCTGGGTGCTGTCGGACGCGCCGGACAACGCCGCGTTCTCGCTGTTGTCGAGCACCGTGACGGCCGATGACCTGGTGGGCTCGCGCGCCAACCTGCCGTCGCGGGCGGCCGAGAACCTGTTCTGGTACGGCCGCTACGGCGAGCGTTGCGACAGCGCCGTGCGCGCCCTGCGCACCGCCATCGTCGGCGTGCTCGACCATGCGCTGCTGCCGTCCGACGGGGTGGCCCCGGCGATCGCGCTGGTGCGCAGGCTGGGGCTGGTCGAGGAAGTGCGCAGCACGGCCGAAGCCGACGCTGATGGTGACGGTGACGGTGACATGGTCCAGCATCAAGCTGCTAACGCCAACGCCAGCGCCATGGACACCGCCAGCGCGGCCCTGATGCGCGCCGCCACCCACCCCGACGGCGCGGTCAGCCAGCGCCTGCACCAGCTCTCGCGCACTGCGTTCAACCTGCGCGATCGGATGTCGGCCGACAACTGGCGCACCTTGAACCGGCTCGCCGCCGACCCGGTGTTCCAGCGCGGCCTGTCGAGCTCGGTGCGGTTGCCGGTGGCGCTGGCCTGGCTCGACCGTGCGGTGACGTCGATGATGACCTTGTCGGGCTTCACGCTCGACGGCATGACTCGCAGCGTCGGCTGGCGCTTCCTGTCGATCGGGCGACGCATCGAGCGTCTGTCGCACCTGTGCCTGACCTTGCAGGTGGCCACGCGCGAGGGCCGCGCGCACGGGCTCGACTGGCTGCTCGATGTCTGCGATTCGACCGGCACCTACCGCTCACGCTACATCGTCGCACCCGAGTGGATGCCGGTGCTCGACATCCTGCTGCGCGACGACACGAACCCGCGCTCGGTGGCGTTCCAGGTCAAGGGCCTGAGTGAATACATCGCCAAGCTGGAGCTGAGCCACGGCCGCTTCGCCAGCGATGTGCTGGCGCCGGCGCAGGCCGCGCTATGCGACCTGCAACCGCAAGACCTGCACCCCGAAAGCCCGGCCGTGGCGCAGGTGCTCGACCAGTTGCGGCGCTGCGCAAATTCAGTCTCGGACGAACTGACGCTGAAGTTCTTCTCGCATGCCGGCTCGCGCAGCGTGCTGTCGCTGGTGGCGTGATGCTGCTGGCTTGATGCATGATGCACGACGCGGCGCGCCTGACATGACACCTGCCGAGCCGCTCGTCCAGCGCTACCACGTCGAGCACGAGACGCGCTATGCCTACGCGGCCCCGGTGTCGCAGTCGTGGCAACTGGCGCGCCTGACGCCGCGCCGGCTGCCGTGGCAGGCGCTGCTGTCCCATTCGCTGCAGATCGACCCGCAGCCCAACGAGCGCCGCGACGAGCTCGACAGCTTCGGCAACACCGTCACGCACTTCGGGCTGCACGGCGCGCACCGCGTGCTGCGGGTGCGGATGGAATGCCTGGTGGAAGTCTCGGCACGGCCTGCGGTGCAGGGGGCCGCCGGGTTCGGTGTTCAATCTCAACTTCAATCTCAATCACTGGGCGAGGGCGGCGGCGACGGTCACGTCCTCTCGCAATCGCAATCGCAATCGCAATCGCAGTTTCAGCAAGCCATGGCGTTTGATGAAGCCAGCTGGGAAACGGTGCGCGACGCGATCCGCCGCGATCCGCAGCAGGACAACCTGGCGCCCGCCAGCATGAGCGAGCCGACCCCGCTCGTGCCTTTGTCGGAGGCCGCGCGCAGCTACGCGGTTGCATCGTTCGCGTGCGGCCGGCCATGGCTGGCTGCGGTGCTCGACCTGATGCACCGCATTCATGCCGACTTCGATTTCGAGCCCGGCGCCACCACCGTCAGCACCTCGGTCGATGAAGTGCTGCACCAGCGCAGCGGCGTGTGCCAGGACTTCGCCCACCTGATGCTCGCCTGCCTGCGCGGCCTGGGGTTGCCGGCGCGCTATGTTTCGGGCTACCTGCTGACCGAACCGCCGCCCGGCAGGCCGCGCCTGATGGGCGTGGACGCTTCGCATGCGTGGGTCGCGGCTTACGCGCCGCAGCATGGCTGGGTCGAGTTCGACCCCACCAACGACCAGCTCGCCGACACGCGCTACATCACGCTGAGCTGGGGCGCCGACTTCGCCGACGTGGTGCCGCTGCGCGGCGTCATCGTCGGTGCCGGCGACCAGCGCATGAGCGTCGAGGTCAGCGTCATCCCGGCTTGAGAATGCAAGCGTCAACTCACTCACCGCAGAGCCGCGGATTACCCGCAGAGGAAGCAAGACTTCTGAATTGACTCTGCGCAACTCTGCGTACTCCGCGCCTCTGCGGTGGTGAGTTTGAAGGTTCAAAGGGGCACTCACGCAGATTAAAGAGCGCTCAGTCTTTGAACCCGGCGCCCTCCATTGGGGGACGCCGTTCGAGGGGTGCCGCCGAGCTGCTGGCATCCCCCGCAATCCGGCGCCCGCGCACCCGCCTTCCCACCCTCGGCGGGATGGCTGCGCAAGGTGTTGCCGGCAAGACTCTGTCGCATCGAAACACCCGCACGGAGACAGCGACATGGCCCGACTCAACTTCAGCCTCGGCGGCTATCAGATTCAGGTTCAACAGGCTCAACAGGTTCAGCGCCAGGCCATGGTGTCGATGCGCACGCTGCGGGCGCTGGTGGACGACGAACCTACCGGCCCGTTCCTGGCGGCCGATGAAGAAGCGGGGGTCCACGGCCCCGGCTGGTTCGACTCGAGCTGGGACCTTGTAAGCGGGCTGGATGTGCGCGAAGGCCTGCCCGGTGACGCGCGGCTGAACGAATGGCTGACGGTGTGCTTGCGCGCCTGAGCGTTTGCGGTCAGGCGCTGCCCAGCGCCACGAACAGCCAGGCGCGGGCCTTGTCCCAACGGCGCCGCACCGTGCGTTCGGTGACGCCTTGCAGCTCGGCGATCTCGGCCTCGCTGTAGCCGCCGAAGTAGCGCATCTCGACCAGCTCGGCGAGTTCCGGGTCGACCGCTTCGAGGCCCTTCAAGGCGTCGTTGACGCGCACCAGGTCATCGCCCGAGGCAGTGTCGGCCACTTGCAGCGCGTCGTCGCCGCCCAGCGTGGTGTGCTCGGCGCCGCCGCCGCGGCGCTCGGCCAGGTGCTCGCGGGCGCTGTCGATGATGATGTGGCGCATCGTCTTCGCGGCATACGCGAAGAAGTGGCGCCGGTCTTCGAGGCGCAGGCCGCGCGCGCCCACCAGGCGCACAAAACTCTCGTGCACCAGCATCGTCGTGCTCATGCTGTCGGCACGGCCCTGCTGGCGCAGGCGCGAGCGCGCAATGCGCTTCAGGTCGGGGTAGAGCGAGGCATAGACGGCATCGAGCGCGGCGCGGTCGCCGCTCGCCGCCTGCTGCAACCATTGGGTGATCTGCGGCAGCTCGCCGGCGGGTACCTCTTCAGGGAAAGCAGCGGGCTCGGCTGGGCCCGGCACGGAAGGCGCTGATTCGATCATGCGGTGAGGTTAGCGCGCTGACCTGCGCTCGTCCATCGCGCAGGCGGCTTGTTTTGCCTCGATTCAACGTGGGTGTCCGGTTCACCCCTCCGATTCCGTACTTCCCCTTTGACAGCTTGCGAATGCGGTGCGCGGAACCCGTTGCCACGAATCACTCCCACGTTTCGCGGCTTGCCGCGCCTGTTCTCGAACCCTATGCTTCCCGAACCTCAACGCCGAGCGAGCGCGATGACCCGCACCGCAGTAACCGACTGGCAGGAGCTGTCTGCCCTCTACGAGCACGCCGACGCGCTCGAGGGTGCTGCGCTCGACGCCTGGCTGGCCGGCCTGCAAGCCGAATCGCATCCCTTGCTCGCATCGCTGAAACAGATGCTCGACGCCCGCGCGCAAGTCCAGGCGAACGGTTTTCTCGGCACGCTGCCGCACCTTCCGGCCGCGCCCGAACCGGTGCTGCACGCGTGGCGCGCGGGCCAGCGCATCGGAGCCTACCGGCTGCTGCGCCACCTGGGCGCGGGCGGCATGGCCGAGGTCTGGCTGGCGCAACGCGATGACGGCGCGTTCCAGCGCACGGTTGCGATCAAGCTGCTGTTCCGCCACGCCGCGAGCCACCAGCGCGACAACTTCGCGCAGCGTTTTGCGCGCGAGCGCGACATCCTCGCGTCACTGCACCACCCGAACATCGCCGGCCTGCACGACGCCGGCGTCACGCCCTCGGGCCAGCCGTGGCTGGCGCTCGAATACGTCGAAGGCGAGTCGCTCACGGCCTGGTGCGACGCCGCGCGGCTGAGCGTCGAGGCGCGCGTGCGCCTGTTCCGCCAGGTGCTGCTGGCGGTACAGCACGCGCATGCCAACCTGGTGATCCACCGCGACCTGAAGCCCGCCAACATCCTGGTGACGGCGCAAGGCGAGGTGCGGCTGCTCGACTTCGGCATCGCCAAGCTGATGGAGCCCGAGGGCGGTGCGCTGGCCGAAACCGAATTGACGCGCCAGGCCGGCAGGCCGCTGACGGTGCAGTACGCCAGCCCCGAACAGCTCACCGGCCAGCCGCTGACGACAGCCTGCGATGTGTACTCGCTCGGCGTCGTGCTGTACGAGTTGCTGTGCGGTGAGCGGCCGTACGCGTTGAAGCTCGAATCGGCCGCGCAGCTCGAACAGGCAATCCTCGACGTGGAGCCGCGCGAGCCGAGCCGGCGCGTGTTGACAGCAGCTGCGGCGCAGGCCCGTGGCACCACCGTCGAAGGCCTGCGCAAGCGCCTCGCAAGCGATCTCGATGCAATCGTGCTGCGGGCCCTGGCGAAGCGGCCGGAACAGCGCTACGGCTCGGCCGAAGCGCTGCGCGTCGACCTCGACCGCTGGCTCGCCGGCGAAGCCGTCGAGGCCCGCACGCCGAGCCGCCGCTACCGGCTGCGCAAGTTCGTCGGCCGGCATGCGCTGAGCGTGTCGCTCGGCGCGAGTGCGATGGTGGCGCTGGCCTCGGCCGCGTCGGTGGCGGTGTGGTTTGGCGTGCAGGCCCGGCAGGAGTCGGCCAGGGCGGTGGCGTCGCGAGACTTCATGATGGGCATGTTCAAGCAAGCCGACAGCGACAAGTCGCGCGGCGCCAACATCACCGCCCGCGAACTGCTCGACCGCGGCCGCGACGACGTGATGCGGCGTTTGAGTAAGCAGCCCGAATTGCAGGTCGATCTGCTGCAAGGCATCGCTGGCATCCAGGCCGACATGCAGGAGTTCACCAAGGCCGACGTGAGCTTCGATCAATTGGCAAAGCTTTACCTGTCAATGAAGCAGCCGAGGCAGGCGGCGATGGCGATGGCGGCGCGGGCGGATAACGCGATGCGGATGGGGAATGATGCGTTGGCGCGCGACTCGGCGCAGCAGGCCCGCAGGTTACTGTCCGGGCGCCTCCGCGATGAGCCTACGGAAGCGAGCCTTCATTTGACGGAGGGCTGGTTGGCGCTGCGGCAGGGCGATCTGCTCCTTGCGAAGGTCGGCTTCCGCGAGAGTCTGAGGTTGTCTGCTTCAACGACTGACTCTGCATCTGACCTGCGATTGGATGCAATGACGGGTCTTGTCCGGTCGGAGGTGCTATCACACAACTTCGACGCAGCGTTGGCCGCTCAGACTGAACTCGAAACAGTCAGCGCGCGCGCACCTCGATTTGATGCGCGCGCGGCCGTGGCGCTCCAGATCGAACGTGGCGAACTTCTTGCGGCTGCTGGACGATATCGCGATGCGCTGCTTCACGATGAAGCTGCCGTTGCACGCTGCATCTCGTCGTTGGGCGCCAACGATGCCCGTTGCAGCAGGCTTGTGTACGACAAGGCACAGGCGCTGCTGCGCCTTGGTTGGCCGCAGCGTGTGCGTCCTGACTTGCCGGCACTTCAAGCCGTCATGGACGACACGTCGTCGCCGGATGCGCAAGCCGCCGCGATGCTTCCGCTGTACCGCGTTTACTCAGCATTGCGAGAGCTGTCACAGCAATCAGCGCTGGCGGACCGAGTGTGGGCGATGACCCAGTCGAACGAGAGTGCGGGCATCCGTCCGGCACGCAAGATATACGGTCTGATTTACATCGCTGAAAACCATCTGCGTGCCGGTCGAGCCCAGGAGGCCGAAGACGTGCTGAAGTTGGCGCTTTCAAAGGAGCCCGGCCGATCGTCGACCGGCATTCCTTCGGAGACTTCAGCCACGGC
>JANXZA010000249.1 GCA_025355745.1 Rhizobacter sp.
TTTGAAAGGGGTTGCCCATGGCGACGATCAACTCGGCAGGCATCGGCAGTGGCCTGGATGTCAATTCGATCATCACGCAGTTGATGGCGATCGAACGCCAGCCGCTGAACGTGCTGCAAACCAAGGCCACGGCCATCCAGGGCACGGTCTCGGAATACGGCAAGCTGAAGGGCGCGATCTCGACCCTGCACGACCTGTCGATCAAGCTCGCCGGGGCCACGCCCTGGGCCCAGACCACCAGCACCTCGTCGAACCCGGCGGCCGTGACCTCGGCGACCAACGGCTCGACGCCGGGCCACTATGCGGTCGAGGTGCAGGCCCTGGCCAGCGTGCAGACGCTGGCGACCGCTACGTTCGCGTCGGCCGCCGCCACGCCGGGCGCCGGCACCCTGCACATCGAACTCGGCACCTGGGGCGCCGGCCAGACCAGCTTCACGCCGAAGGCCGGCGGGGCGGTGGTCGACATCGCCGTGGCCGCTGCCGACACGCTCACCACGGTGCGCGACAAGATCAACCAGGCCGGTGCCGGCGTGACCGCGCTGATCATGACCGACGCCAGCGGCTCGCGGCTGCTGCTGCGCTCGAACAGCAGCGGCGCGGTGAACGCATTCCGCAGCACCGTGACCGATGCCGACGGCGTCAACAACAACGCCGCCGGACTGTCGGCGCTGGCCTACGACCCGTCCGCCGGCGCCGCCGTGATGGCGCAGACGCAGACCGCCTCGAACGCCGCGGCCACCGTCAACGGCCTGGCCGTCACGTCGGCCAGCAACAGCCTGGCGAACATCGTCGACGGCCTGACGCTGACGCTCGCGGCGGTGACGACCGCGCCGGTCAACGTCGATATTGCGACCGACCGCGACGCGCTGAAGAAGACCATGACCGACTTCGCCGATGCCTACAGCGCGGTCGTGAAGATGATCGCCACCGACACCAAGTACGACCCGGTCAGCAAAAAGGGCGGCATTCTGCAGGGCGACTCCGCAGCCACCGGGCTGCAACGCCAGCTGCGCGCGCTGGTGGGGGCGGCGTCGGGCGCCTCGACGGTGTTCACGCACCTCTCGGACGCCGGCTTTCAGCTCCAGTCCGACGGCTCGATGACTGTCAACGCGACCCAGCTCGACAGCGCGCTGGCGAACCTGCCGGAACTGAAGAAGGCGTTCTCGAATTCGAGCCTCACCGACCCATCGCTCGACGGCTTCGCGAAACGCTTCCGGGTCATCACCGACACCATCCTGGCCTCTGACGGTTCGCTGGCAACCCGCACCGACGGTCTGGGCCAGCAGCTGCAACGGAATCAGAAGAACCAGGATTCCCTAACGTTGCGCCTGAGCGGCATCGAAAAGCGCATGCGGGCCCAATACACCGCGCTCGACGCCCGAATGGCGCAGCTGAACAGCACCAGCAGCTACGTGACGCAGCAGATCAACGCGTTCAACGCGAACTCGGGGCGCTAGCCCGCTGCTGGGCCGCTGTCAGCCCACCGAACGACCGGGCCATCTGAACTCAAGTCGCCGGTGACGTGACCGATATTCAAGTCACGCCCACCCGCCGAAAGCAACGCACCATGTTCGCGCCCGCTGCCGTGTACCGCTCCACCGCCCATGCCAACGCTGGCTCCAGCGCCGCCGGCGCCTACCGCCAGATCGGCGTCGAAACCGGCGTCGCCGTCGCGTCCCCGCACCAGCTGGTGCTGATGCTGTTCGACGGCTTCAACGAGGCCGTCGCCCAGGCCAGTGCCGCCCTCCAGCTCGGCCAGATCGAAGCCCGGGGGCGCGCCATCGGCCGCGCCGCCAGCATCGTCGATGACGGCCTGAAGGCCGCCCTGGACGTGAAGGCCGGCGGCAAGCTGGCCGAGGACCTGAAGGCGCTCTACACCTACGTGACGCTGCGCCTGACGCAGGCCAACCTGCACAGCGACGCGGCTGCGCTGGACGAATGCAAACGCCTGATGGAGCCGCTGCGCGCCGCCTGGGTCGGCATCGGCCCGGCCGGCAACACCGCCACCCGGACGCAGTGACATGACTCGCACCGCCCTCTCTGGTATCGCCCTCTTTGATTCCACCCCCTCTGGAACCCCGCTCTCTGGAGTCCCTATGAATTCCGCGCTTCTGAACTACTACGAGGCCATCGAGAAGGCCAGCCAGGACATGCTCGAGGCCGCCCGCCTGGGCAACTGGGACCATGTGCTGAAGCTCGAAGGCGCGTGTGCGCTGCTGATCTCGCAGCTCAAGCACAGCGCGAATGGCCAGGTGCTGGGCGCGGACGAGGCCAAGTTCAAGTCGCGCATCATGCAGCGCATCCTCGGCAACGACGCCCAGGTGCGACAGCTCGCCGAGCCGTGGATCGACCACCTCGACGCGCTGCTCACCGACCCCACCCCGACGGTCCACTGAGATCGCCACCGCAATGGACACCTTGCCGATGCCGCTCGACGCGCTCGACGCGCTGGGCGCGCGCCCCGGCGGCCTGGACGACTTCCGCATCACCTCGGCGCGCGAGATCCTGGCCACGCTGCGCCAGTTGCAGCAAGGCAACGTGCGGCTGCATCTGAACCGGGGTGCGGGCCACAGTGGCCACGGCCGCCACAGCCTGCCGGTCACGGTGTGGAGCGTGGACGACGACCATCTCGTCTTCTCGATCGACATCAATGTGGCTGCCACCGACGCTTCGCTGCTCGCGCTGCTGGAAGGCGACGACGTGGTGGCGGTGGGTTGCGTGGACGCCGTGAAGCTGCAGTTCGAGGCCCGCGCGATGGTGCTGGTGCACGGCGCGCGCGCCAGCGTGCTGCGCTGCGCCCGCCCGCGAGAAATGTTCCGCTTTCAGCGCCGCGGCGCGTTCCGCGTGCAACCCTTGGCGCGCAACACGCCGGTGGCCAAGACTGGCGAAGCGCTCGAGCTTCGCGTCCTCGATGTGAGCATCGGCGGCTGCGCGCTGTTCCTGCCGGCCAGGCCGGCACAGAGCGTGGCAGCGAACCTGCCACCCATGACGGCGGGCAGCGTGATGCGCCAGGTCGAGGTCACCCTCGATGACGACACCCGCTTTCATGTCGATCTGCGGCTCCAGCACGCGACGTCGCTGGACGTCGAAGCCGGTGGCATGCGCCTGGGCTGCGAATTCGTCAACGCCGACGCCGCCACCGTGCGGGCGCTGCAGCGCTTCATCGACCAGACCCAGAAGCGCAGCCGCTTGCTGGCCAACGCCTGACCCGACCGACCGGTCAGACGCTCATTTCGTCACAAGTTCGTCCGGGAAGTGGCCTCAGGTTGCGTCGCGATTCGCCGATAAGAACCCATCAGCCCCATTCGCACCCCTAAGGAGCGACTCGATGAGCATCAACGGCATTCCCGGAATCACCGGCTTCGGCGGCCTCGGCACTGCGGACCGCACAGCCCTGCCTGCGGCGGCCATGACCTTGACAGCGGTGGCAGCCGCTGCGGCGCAGCCGACCTCGGACGACACCGCACAACAAGCCGCTCCGGCCCGTTTTCCGTGGCTGAGCCGCTTGTCGCGGGAACTCGAATCGGCCGCCGATCAGCCGGCGGCGTTTGCAGCGGCGCCGGAGCTTGGCGATCATCTGGACCGGTCGGCCTGAGGCCGAGCGGCGCGGGGTCACACCTGCATCGCCATGATGTCGGAGTACGCCTGCACCAGTTTGTTGCGAACCTGAAGCGTTCCCTGGAAACCGATCTGGGCCTTCTGCATCGCCACCATCGTCTGCTCCAGGCTGACGCTCGGGTTGTCGAGCGTCACTTCGCGCTGCATCGCGGTCGCGTCGGTCTGCGACTTGCTCACCGCACTCAAGGCCTGCGTCAACGCCTGCTGGAACCCTGCCCCCTGCACCGGCGTGCCGCGCTGCAAGGGCTGGCCGTTTGTGGCCAGGCCGGCGCGGGCGACGGCCTGGGCGAAGTCGAAAGGTTTGAGGGTCACGTTCATCGAGGTGTCCAGCGTGCAAGTGTTCAGCTTGAGAAATCCAGCCCGAGCGCGTCGATGCGGGAATGAACGTGATCGTAGCCAGGCGCTGCGCGCCCATGACACCGAACTGATGCGTGTTCGGCGCCTTCATCGAGGCATCCGCCAGGGTCGGTGGTCCGAATAATCGACCGATCGAAGCGCCCAACAGGCGCCGCACCGAACCCGAGCCTCCATGGACAACGCACTCGTCAGCCAGACCCCACTCGTTCAGGTCGTGCCGCCCGGCTTCGGGCAACGGCTGGCCGCGCTGCCGCTGCGCAGCAAGCTGAGCGCGGCCATCGGCGTGGCCGCGCTGGCCGGCGTGGTGCTGGCGATGACGCTGTTCAGCAGCAAGGGCGACTTCAAGGTGCTGTATGCGAACCTGTCCGACAAGGACGGCGGCGCGGTCATCGCCCAGCTCTCGCAGATGAATGTGGCCTACCGCATGTCGGATGGCGGCGCCGCCATTCTGGTGCCGGCCGCGCAGGTGCATGACCTGCGTTTGAAGCTGGCGACGGCTGGCCTGCCGAAGGGTTCGGTGTCGGGCTACGAGTTGATGGACTCGGCGCGTTTCGGCCAGACCCAGTTCCAGGAACGCCTGACCTTCCAGCGCGGCCTGGAAGGCGAGCTGACCCGCTCAATCACTTCGTTAGCTGCGGTGAGCAACGCCCGCGTCCACCTCGCGCTGCCGAACCAGAACGGTTTTTTTCGCGAGCAGCAAAAGCCCAGTGCCTCGGTGCTGCTCGGCCTGCACCCGGGCCGCACGCTGGACCGGGCGCAGGTGGCAGGCATCGTGCACCTGGTGTCGAGCAGCGTGCCCGAGCTCGACCCGAAGTACGTGAGCGTGCTCGACCAGAGCGGCGCGCTGCTGACCAGCGGTGGCGACAAGGCGCAAAGCGCCGGGCTCGACGCTGAACAACTTCGTTATGTGAACCAGATCGAGGCTGGCTACGCGAAGCGCATCGCCGACCTGCTGGAGCCGATCGTCGGGCGCGACAACCTGCGCGCCACGGTCGCCGCCGAGGTCGACTTCTCGCAAAGCGAAGCCACCTCCGAAGAGTTCAAGCCGAACCAGGGCGCGCAGGCGCTGATTGCGATCCGCAGTCAGCAGACCTCGGAGCAAGGCGCCGGCGGCGCTGCGGCGGGCGCCACGCCGAGCGGCGTGCCGGGCGCAGCTTCGAACCAGCCGCCGGTGGCGGCGACCGCACCGTTGACGGGGGCGTCGCAACCCTTGCAGACCGCACAGGGCGGGCTTCCCAACGGCGGCACGAACGGCACAGCGAACAGCGCCGGCCGGCGCGAAGCCACCACCAACTACGAGATCGACAAGACCGTGCGCATAACGCGCAATGCAAGCGGCAACGTGAAGCGGTTGAACGCGGCCGTGGTCGTGAACAACCGCAGTGTCACCGACGCCAAGGGCAAGACCACACAAGTGCCGCTGAGCGAGCCCGAGATGGAAAAGCTCACGGCCCTGGTGCGCGAGAGCATCGGCTTCAAACAGGACCGCGGCGACTCGGTCAAGGTCATCAACGCACCGTTCAAGGTCGATGTGGTTCCGCAGATCGAGCTGCCGCTGTGGAAGCAGCCCGAGCTGCTCGACATGCTGCGCGCCGCCGCCGTGCCGGCCGGCCTGGCGCTGGTCGCGCTGCTGGTGTTCTTCGGCCTGGTGCGCCCGACGCTCAAGGTGGCGTTGGCAGCACCGCCGCCGGTACCGGGCAGCGGGTTGACGACGGTGGTCGATGACGTGCAGGAGCTGCCGGCCCTGCCCGCGCCGCAGCGCGCCGAGCACCTGGAAGGCGCGCGCGCACTGGCCAAGGAGAACCCGGCCGCGGTGGCCGGCATCGTGCGCGGCTGGGTGAATGGCGAAGTGGCCGTCGCGAAGTCTTGAACACCGCAGCCTGACCTCGCAGAAGACCTCACGCATCCCACTGAACCCCCGACCGGAACCGCACCGTGGACGACCAAGGGCTAGAGAACGCCGCCATCCTGCTGATGACACTCGGCGAGGAAGAGGCCGCCGGCGTGCTCAAGCACCTCAGCCCGAAGGAAGTGCAGGGGCTGGGCGAGACCATCGCGCGCCTGAAGTCGGTGCCGCGCGAGCGCGTCGACACCGTTCTGGCCGACTTCGCCGGTCAGGCCGCCGAGCACAGCTCGCTGGTCAACGACAACAGCGCCTATGTGCGCTCGGTGCTGCGCAAGGCGCTCGGCGACGAGCGCGGCAACATGCTGATCGAGCGCATTCTGCAAGACGGCGGCGACACCGCCGGCATCGAAGGCCTGAAGTGGATGGACGCCGCCTCTGTGGGCGAGCTGCTGCTGGCCGAGCACCCGCAGATCGTCGCCGCGATCCTGGTCCACCTCGACACCGAGCAGGCCGCCGCCGTACTCAAGACCTTCCCCGAGCGCCAGCGCAATGAAGTGCTGGTGCGCGTCGCCACGCTCGACGGGATCCAGCCGGCCGCGCTGCAGGATTTGAACGACGTGATGGCGCGCGTGCTGGCCGGTGGCGGGCGAGCGCGCAAGGCCTCGCTGGGCGGCACCAAGGCGGCGGCCGAGATGATCAACCTGATGGGAACGAGCGTGGAGACGGCGGTGCTCGACTTCATCCGCGAAGCCGACCACGACCTGGCGCAGAAGATCATGGACAACATGTTCACCTTCGACGACCTGGACAAGATCGACGACAAGGGCATCCAGGCGCTGCTGAAGGAAGTGCAGTCCGAATCGCTGGTGGTGGCGCTGAAGGGCGCGACGCCGGAGATGCGCGAGAAGGTCTACCGCAACATGTCCACGCGCGCCGCCGAGACCTTGCGCGAAGACCTCGAGTCGCGCGGCCCGGTGCGGGTCTCCGAGGTCGAGGCCGAGCAGAAGGAAATGCTGAAGATCGTGCGGCGCCTGGCCGACGAAGGCCAGATCGTGTTGGGCGGAGGTGGCGGCGATGACTTCCTGTAAGCCGCGCGCGGTGCCACCTCTGACTGAAGGCGCGCGCCCGAACGTCTATGCGCGCTTCATTCCGCGCGAAGAACTGGGCGGCTTCGCGGCCTGGACGCCGGGCGACCTGGCCGGCGGGCCGGCCCCGCAGGCGAACGTCGGCCGGCGCGCCGACGACGCGGTCAAGGTCGACCTGGCCGCCAAACATGCGGCCGAATTGCACGCCGCGCGCCAGGCCGGTTATCAGGACGGTTATCGCGACGGGCTGGTGGCGCTCGATGCCTTCAAGCAGAGCTTCGCGGCGCAGACCTCGGCGCGCCTCGGCGCGCTGCTTCAATCACTGGACGATGAACTGCAAGGCCTGCAACAGGACATGGCCCGCACGCTGGCCGTGAGCGCCACGCACCTGGCGCGCCAGATCGTGCGGGCCGAACTCGCGACGCGGCCGGAGCTGGTCGCGGGCGTGGCGCAAGAGGCGCTCGACACTTTGCTGCTGAGTGCGCGCCACATCACGCTGCGCGTGCACCCGGACGACCACGCGCTGGTCGCGCAGGGTGCGGCCGAGGTGCTCAGCGCCCGCGGCGCGCGGCTGCTGTCCGATGCGGCGATGCCGCGTGGCGGCTGCGCGGTGGAGTCGGACGTCGGCGTGATCGACGCCAGCATCGATGCGCGCTGGCGCCGCGCCGCCGCGTCGCTCGGCATCGACGAAAGCTGGGACGGTGAGGTGGCGGTGAACACCGATGACGACAGCGACAACGACAACGACAGCGCGGCCCGCGTCGAGCGCCGGGGCCGCACATGAACATGGCTTCTGCATCGAGCGCCGCGCCGTCCACCACCGAGACATGGCAGAAGTACCTGGCCGACCTGCGCAGCTTTTCGGCCGACCCGGTGCGCCTGGAAACGCAAGGCCTGCTGGTACGCGTGACCGGCCTCGTGCTCGAAGCCGCCGGCATCCGCGTGCCGGTGGGCTCGGTGTGCCAGATCGAGAACGTGGGGCAGGCGATGGCGCATGGCTCGTCACAGGGCTCGGCGCAAGGGTCAACACAAGGGTCCACGCAGGGGTCCACGCAAAGAGCGGGCCCGGCGCCGGTGATGGCCGAGGTGGTCGGCTTCGCTGGCGACTGCGCCTACCTGATGCCGACCAGCGATGTGGCCGGCCTGGCGAGCGGCGCGCGCGTCGTGCCGCGGCCCTCCCCCATCGTGGCGCTGCAGCTAGGCGCCGCGCGCCACCCGTGGCGGCGCCACCAGGACCGCACTCTGCACCTGCCGGTGGGCGACGGCCTGCTCGGCCGCGTCGTCGATGCGCACGGCCTGCCGATGGACCGCAAAGGGCCGATCGTTCATGTGCACAAGGAGCCGCTGGCACGCCGCCCGATCAACGCGATGGACCGCGATCCGGTGCGCACCCCGCTCGACACCGGTGTGCGCGCCATCAACGCGATGCTCACCGTCGGCCGAGGCCAGCGCATCGGCCTGTTCGCCGGCACCGGCGTCGGCAAGTCGGTGCTGCTCGGCATGATGGCGCGCTACACCGAGGCCGATGTGATCGTGGTCGGGCTGATCGGCGAGCGCGGCCGCGAGGTGAAGGAATTCATCGAGGACATCCTCGGCGACGAAGGCATGCGCCGTGCGGTGGTGGTGGCCGCGCCGGCCGACGCGCCGCCGCTGGTGCGCATGCAGGGCGCGAACTACGCCACCGTGATCGCCGAGCACTTTCGCGACTGCGGCCAGAACGTGTTGCTGTTGATGGACTCGTTGACCCGCTATGCGATGGCGCAGCGCGAGATCGCGCTGGCCATCGGCGAGCCGCCCGCCACCAAGGGCTATCCGCCGAGCTGCTTCGCAAAGCTGCCGCAACTGGTGGAACGCAGCGGCAATGGCGTGGCCGGCGGCGGCTCGATCACCGCGTTCTACACCGTGCTCAGCGAAGGCGACGACCAGCAAGACCCGATCGCCGATGCGGCGCGCGGCATCCTCGACGGCCACATCGTGCTGTCGCGCGAGCTGGCCGAGGCCGGCCACTACCCGGCGATCGACATCGAGAAGTCGGTGTCGCGGGTGATGACCAGCGTGGCCTCGGGCGAGCACCTCGACGCCGCGCGGCGCTTCCGGCAACTGCATGCCCGACACCAGAAGGCACGCGACCTGATCCAGCTCGGCGCCTATGCACCGGGGCACGATGTTGACCTCGACACCGCCGTGCGGCTGCACGAGCCGATGACGGCGCTGCTACAGCAGGGCATGCACGAAAGCGCGGCGCTGGGCGACTGCGTGGCGCAGTTGCAAGCGGTGGTGGGCGGGTAAAGAGCGGCTCGATGAGATGCTTGATATGGACGTTAGGCGGTGCACCACCCGCCACCCTCTTGGCCGAGCCGCAGTGATCAACCCGCATCCCACCCCATGCCCACCCTCCACCCCCTGACCCTCCTGCTGACCCAGAACGAGCGCCAGCGCGACGCCGCGCTCGCCGAGCACCTGCGGGCACTGGCGGCAAGCCGGACCGCTGCCGCGCAGGCCGATCAGCTGCGCACCTACCGGCGCGAATACGAGCTGCGCTGGCACGCCCAGTTCAGCGTCGAGGGCCAGATCGGTCTGGTGCATTGCTATCACGGCTTCATGCAGCGCCTGACCCAGGCCGTCGAGCACCAGGCCCACATCGAAGACCAGGCCGCCCTGCACGTGAAGCGCGCCCTGGCCGCCGTGAGTGCGGCCGAACTGCGCTGCGCTTCGGTGCGCAAGCTGATCGAGCGCCGCACCCAGGAACAGCGCGTCGCCGCCGAGCGCCGCGACCAGAAGCAGAGCGACGAGTTCGCGGCCCGCGCTGCGTGGAACCGCCGCAGCGCCAACGGCCAGCCCGGGCTGGCGTGAAACCGCTGATCCGAACCGACCACCCCAGGCCCACACCATGAACATCCCATCGCCGTCATTGCACGCCGCGCGCCGCGAACCGGCGGCCTCGAGGCCGCTGCCCGAAACGACCGCGAACGCGAACGCACGCGACCCGGCCGGCTTCGCCTCGCTGCTGCGCCAAAGCCAGGCCGCACCGCGCCCGGTGCAGACCGCGCCGCCCCCACGGAAGGCGGAATCGGCGTCGAGTCAGGATCACGGTGTGGGCGCAGCGCCCGCCGCTGCGCCCGCATCCACACCCACGTCGGCGCCTGCCCATGAGCAAGGCCCGGACGCCGATCCGATGGACAACCCGAGCGCTGCCGACGGCACCCCCACCACCGCCCCACAAGGCCGGCTGCGCCCCGGCGCGCCGGGCAAGCCGCGCCCGGAAGGGCCGACCGGCGTGGTGCAGCGTGAGGCCAAGGTGACCACCAACGAAGAAGCCGATCGCGACACCGACACCGCCGCCAAGGCAGGCCTCGAATCGCTGCCGCCGCAGCCGCTGCCCCCGGCCATCGACACCTCACTTGCTCCGACCCCCGCGACCTGGCTGGCCGCTCTTCAACCAGGCCAACGCGGCACGCCTGCCGACGATGCAAGCGGCCACCCGAGCGCCGCCGACAGCGCGGCCGGCCTGACCGCGGGCGCGATGCCCGACCCAGCGGCGGGCCTCGCCGCCACCGGTTCGAAGCCCGACGCCGTATCGGTGAAGCGCGGCGCCGACAAGGCTGATGCGAACGAAGCGCGCGTCGACGTGGGAGCAGCAGCGGCAGCGGTCGCGAACGGCGGCCGGTTTGCGCAGGCACTCACCGAACACACCGCCGACAAGCCGCCACCGCAAGCCACCGCCCGCAGCGCCGATGCGGCCACGGCCATCGGCGCGAGCTTCGTCGCGACCCCGAACACCGGCAACCCCACGGCGCCGGCCGTCGCGGTCGCGCTGGCCACCCCCGTCACCGCGCCCGAATTCGCGCAAGAGCTCGGGCTGCGCATGAGCATGCTGGCACAGGGCGGCGTGCAACACGCCGAGCTGCACCTGAACCCGGCCGACATGGGGCCGGTGTCGGTGCAGATCGTGCTCGACGGCAATCAAGCCCGGGTCGATTTCGGTGCCGATGTGGCGGCCACCCGCGCTGCCATCGAGGCCGGTCTGCCGGCCCTGGCCAGTGCCCTGAACGACGCCGGCTTCACGCTCAGCGGCGGCGGTGTCTCGCAGCATTCGCGCGGCCGTGGGGACGGCGACGGCAGGAACAAGGACAGCTCGGCCGCGCCCCGCGAGCGCCGCATCGAAGGCCAGGCCAACGATGCCGCGACCAGCGCCGCACGCGCCGCAAACCGTCGCGTGGTCAGGCTCGGCGGGCTCGACCTGTACGCCTGAAGGTCGGCCCTGCGTCAACCCTGGCGGCGGCCCGGACTGGCCGCCAAAACCCCCGCTTATCGCCGTTTGAGCGCAGCCCCTTCGTTCCGATAATTTTCTTCAAGCCAGCCCGCGCCGCGGCGGCCCCGTGAACCGAAGGAGAGAGACGATGTCCGCTGCTGCCCCGCCCGTTGATGCAGGCGCTGCCGTGCCCGCGAAAAAGGGCAAGAAGAAGCTCGTCATCATGCTCGCCATCGCGCTGCTGGTGGTGCTGGCCGGCGGCGGTGGCGCGGTCTTCTTCATGAAGAAGAAGGCCCACGACGCGCTCGAAGCGCAGGGCGACGAAGGCGCCGCACCGGCAGCCGAACACGCGGTGGCCAAGCACGACGCCAAGCACCCGCCGATCTTTCTGCCGCTCGACCCCTTCGTCGTGAATCTGGCCGACAGGGAAGCCGAGCGCTATGCGCAGATCGGCATCACGCTCGAGCTCGAAGACGCGAAGTTCGCCGACGACATGAAGGTCTACATGCCGGCAATCCGAAACGCGATCCTGATGATCCTGGCGCACAAGACCTCGGCCGAGCTGCTCGAACGTTCGGGCAAGGAAAAGCTCGCCGGCCAGATCCAGCGCGAGGCCGCGCGCTCGATGGGCATCGAGATCGAGGAGCCGGACGACGAGGACGCCGAGGTTGCCAAGCCCAAGGCCGGTGACGACGAAGCTGCGCCGAAGAAGCCGACCAAGGCGAAGTCGAAGAAGGCCAAAGCCGAAGCCAACCCGGTTCGCCACGTCCACTTCGCCAACTTCATCATCCAGTAAGAAATGACGGCCCCCCTCGCCTTCGGCTCACGTCCCCAAGGGCCACGCAGTGGCCCCTTCGCGGCCCAAGGACCGGGCTGCGCCTTCGGGCGGCCCGGCGGCTGCGCCCGTGGACTTTCGTACGCCTTCGGCTCACGCGATCACCTCACCCCCCCATGAACGAGCACATCCTGTCGCAGGACGAAGTCGATGCGCTGCTGCAAGGCATCACTGGCGACGCCGATGCGCCGGCGCAGGCGCCGGCCGAGGCGGGCGCCGTGCGCAGCCACGACCTGGCCAGCCAGGACCGCATCGTGCGCAGCCGCATGCCGATGCTGGAGGTCATCAACGAACGCTTCGCACGCAACATCCGCAGCGGTGTGTTCGAGCTGATCCGCAAGAGCCCGGCGGTCACCATCGGCGCGGTGAAGGTGCTCAAGTTCGCCGCCTTCCTGCGCGAGCTGGTGGTGCCGACGAACTTCAACATCGTGGCCGTGCGGCCGTTGCGCGGCAGCGGCCTGATCGTGTGCGAACCGCCGCTGGTGTTTGCGGTGATCGACGCGCTGTTCGGCGGCGCCGGCAAGTACCCGACGCGCATCGAGGGGCGCGACTTCTCGGCCACCGAGCTGCGCATCATTGCGCGCCTGGTCGAGGTCATCACCGCGCAGTACCGGCAGGCATGGGAAGGCATCTACCCGTTGACGCTGGAGTACCAGCGCTCGGAAATGCAGCCGCAGTTTGCCAACATCGCCACCCCCACCGACATGGTGGTGGCGACCAGCTTCATGCTCGAGATCGGCGACACCAGCGGCACGATCCACTTCTGCATTCCGTACGCCACGCTGGAGCCGATCCGCGACGTGCTGCACTCGACCCTGCAAGGCAGCAGCGCCGAGCCCGACGGGCGCTGGATGGCGCTGATGAAGGAAGAGATCCAGGCGGCCGAGGTCGAGCTCGTGGCCGAACTGGCGCAGGCGCCGGCCACGGTGGAGCAGCTGCTGTCGCTGAAGGCCGGCGACTTCATCGAACTCGACATGCGCACCTCGCTGCAGGCCAAGGTGGCAGGCGTGCCGGTGTTCGATTGTCATTACGGCACCTCGAACGGCAAGTACGCCCTCAAGGTGAATCAACTCTTGACCGGCGGCAGCGCCGGCTGGCTGGGAGCCTCCAATGTCCGATAGAAATACCGCCGCCGCCGCCGCCGCCACCGAAGCCGGCGCCGGTAACGCCGCGCCCGATGCGATGGCCGCCGAGTGGGCCGCCGCGCTCGCCGACGCGCGGCCCGAGAGCGCCTCGGAGCTGCACGCGGCGGCCGATCAGGTGGCGCCCGCGTCGTTCCAGAACTTCACGCCGACCAGCGCCAGTACGGCCGGCAACGACATCAACATGATCCTCGACATCCCGGTGCAGCTGACCGTGGAACTGGGCCGCACCCGAATCCCGATCAAGCACATCCTGCAACTCGCGCAGGGCTCGGTGGTGGAGCTGGAAGCACTGGCCGGCGAGCCGATGGACGTGCTCGTCAACGGCTACCTGATCGCGCAAGGCGAGGTGGTGGTGGTGAACGAGAAGTTCGGCATCCGCCTGACCGACATCGTGACGCCGAGCGAGCGGATGCGGCGCTTGAGTCGCGCTTGAGTCGCGCTTGAAGCCGCGCCTGAATCGAAGCCGAAAGAACCGAGATGACATCGACTGCGATCACCTCTGCACTGTGGTTCGTCGTGATCCTGGCGATGATTCCGCTCGCGCTGTGGCTTGTGAAACGTTCGCCGGCTGGTGCGCGTTTCAGCGGCGTGGCAGCGGGCGGGTTGATGCGGCATGTGGCGGCGCTGCCGCTTTCGGCCGGGCAACGCATCATCACCGTCGAAGTCGGCCAGGGCGAGTCGCGCCGCTGGCTTGTGCTGGGTGTGACGCCGCAGAACATCAGCATGCTGTACGCGATCGCCCCGCAAGACGAAACCCCGACCCCCGCGCCGCTGCCCGCGTTCGCGCAGTTGCTCGGCAAGCTGCGGCAGGACAAAGGGGCGGCCGGTGACCGCTGAATCCTTCTTACTCCCCCTCCCTCTGGGAGAGGGTGGGGGTGAGGACCATCGCGAAGCGATAACGCATGCGCCCGGCCCCTCACTCGCAGTGCGCGTCCGGGCTTGCAAGCCCAGACCGCTCAGCCGGCTCGGCGCATGCGCCTCGAAAGCCCCGCGTCGCCCCCAACCCTCTCCCCAAAGGGGCGAGGGAGCAAGACGTGCGCACCGCACCGGTCTCGCAGCCATCGCAACGCTGCTCGCCATCCCCACCGTCGCCCTCGCGCAAACCACCGGCAATGCCGCCCTGCCCCTGCTCATCGGCCAGGGTGCCGCCGGCACCAGCTACTCGGTGCCGATCCAGACCCTGCTGTTCTTCACCGCGCTCAGCTTCCTGCCCGCCGTTCTGCTGCTGATGACCGGCTTCACGCGCATCGTGATCGTGCTCAGCCTGCTGCGCCAGGCCATCGGCACGCAGGCCGCGCCGCCGAACCAGGTGGTGGTCGGCCTGAGCCTGTTCCTGACCTTCTTCGTGATGGGCCCGACCATCGACAAGGTTTACGTCGACGCCTATCAGCCGTTCGCCGAAAACCGCATCGCCTTCGACGAGGCATTGAAGCGCGGCGAGCTGCCGATGCGCGCGTTCATGCTGAAGCAGACGCGCCAGGCCGATGTGATGCTGTTCGCCAAACTCGCCAAGATCGACCCCGCCGTGAAGACTGCCGACGTGCCGTTCAAGGTGCTGGTGCCGGCCTTCGTCACCAGCGAGCTGAAGAGCGCGTTCCAGATCGGTTTCCTGATCTTCATCCCGTTCCTGATCATCGACATGATCGTCGCCAGCGTGCTGATGAGCCTGGGCATGATGATGTTGTCGCCGGTGCTGATCGCCCTGCCCTTCAAGCTGATGCTGTTCGTGTTGGCCGACGGCTGGAACCTGCTGCTCGGCTCGCTTGCCGCCAGCTTTGCGAGTTAGGCGAAAGGATTCCCGTGGACCCGCAACAAGTCTTCACCGCCGGCCAGCAAGGCCTGTACATGCTGCTGCTGGTGTCGGCGCCGATCCTGCTGACCGTGCTGGTGATCGGCCTGGTCGTGAGCATCTTCCAGGCCGCCACGCAGATCCACGAGGCCACCTTGTCGTTCGTGCCGAAGGTGGTCGGCGCCGTCGCCGTACTGGCCATTGCCGGGCCGTGGATGCTGACGACGCTGGTCGAGTACCTGCAACGCACCTTGCAGTCGATTCCATCGGCGGTGGGGTGAAAGCAAGACTGAATGCTTCACCGCAGAGTGACGGAGTTAGCGGAGTCTCGCAGAGGGAAGACAGTCAATTTCTTACTCTGCGCCAACTCCGCTAACTCCGTTCCTCAGCGGTGAATGAATTGGTTTTCGATGCTCACCTTCACCGACACCCAGGTCCTCGAATGGATCTCGCCGTTGCTCTGGCCGTTCCTGCGCGTGCTGGCCTTGTTCGGCGCCTTGCCGGTGTTCGCGCAGCGCGGCGTGCCGGCGAGGTTGCGGGTGGCGCTGGCGTTCCTGATCGCGTTATGCGCGCAAGCCACGTTGCCGGTGATGCCGGTGATCGCGCTCGACTCGGCCCCGGCGCTGCTCGCGTTGCTGCAGCAGATCCTGATCGGTGTGTCGCTCGGCTTCGCGGTGCGCATCGTCTTCAGCGCGGTCGAGTTCGCGGGTGAAATCATCGGCCTGCAGATGGGCCTGAACTTCGCCGGCTTCTTCAACCCGATGACCGGCGGCGAGGCCACCGCTACGAGCCGCTTCTTCGGCATTTCAGTGAGCTGGCTGTTCATCGTCAGCGGCGGCCACCTGCTGCTGATCGCCGCCGTGGTGCAGAGCTTCCACGCCTTCCCGGTCGGCCCCGAACCGTTCGCGTTCCTGCGCGCGGTGCAGCCCCAGGTATGGGGCGCCGAGGTGTTCCGCCTCGGCCTGTGGATCGCGCTGCCGATGATCGCGATGCTGCTGTTCGTGAACCTTGTGCTGGGCATCATCTCGCGCGTCGCGCAGCAGATGAACATCTTCGCGATCGGCTTCCCCGTCACCGTCTCGGTCGGCCTGGTCGGCATGCTGTTGACCTTGCCGATGATGCAGTTGCCGTTCACGATGGCGCTGGAGCGGATGCTGGCGCACTTCGTGTAGCGCTGGGCCGACCCTGGCGGATGCAGCGTTGAAAACGAATGAGGGGCAGCTGGAGGGCGTAGCCTGGAAGCCGTGCCCTCGGGTCAGGCATCTGCGGCTTCGAACGCGGCTACCGGCACGGCGCGCTTGACAGCCACTGCATTGCGAAGCGTCTTTATGCGCTCGATTTCGTGCAGGGTTCGTCGCACGCAGCCAGCACCCGGGCCTTGAGTTCAGCGGCGTGGCGCCGCCGCGGCGCACTCTTGATTTGCGTGGTGTCCACCTCAGACATAGGTGGACACCATGCTGGCCGTTATCAGTCGGCTGTTCAAGGTGGGATGGCTAGCCGCTTACGTTAGGCTGATGGCAGGCGCAATGTGATGTTTTCTGACCGGGCCGGTTGGTGCTCGACAGGTCTTAGCCATCCTCCTGCTAGTGATCTGACCGCCTGTGCCTTTCTTGGAGCGCATGGTCGATCAACTCTGCAAATCCTCCATCCTGACAGAGGCCCACGACGCGGAGGCGACCGGCCTTGGGCGGTTTTCATGGTTGGAGCGCCAACCTGGCTGATACCAACTTTGATCGCTCCAGAAGGTCGCTCGGGGACGATTTTGTTTCAGCGTGACGTGATCTTGCCTCGATCTCAAGCTAGCATACCGCTAGCGTTCTGCACACAGGATGGGATCGATGGCAACCGGCAAGTCGGAAGTGGTCAGTGTTCGGGTGGAGCCGCACATCAAGGCGGCTCTGCAGTCGGCTGCTGAACGGGAAATGCGCAGCCTAGCCAACATGATCGAGGTTATGGTGGTGGCGTACTGCCGGGCCAACGGCGTTCCGATGGATGGGGTTTCTGAAGAGACGCTCGCCACCGTCAAGTCTCGGAAGAACCCCTGACCGTGCTTCGGGAGCAGAACCTGTCGAAGCTGGGTTTCCGCTTCGGCCTGAACGGGCCGCATGCGGCCCGCACCATGATGTTGGACGATCTGCGCCTGCTGCTGGCGCACACGCCCGCGACCGCATCCCGGGCCGAGTACGCCGAGGCCGTCATCGGCGCCAACGTACTGGGCAAAGCGACCAAGAAGGCGCGTGAACTCACCCTGCGGCACCTGTCCGTCCTGTACGGGCTCGATGCCAGCAACCCCATCTTCCGAGCGCTGCGTCGCCTCTGGCCCCTGGAAGCATCGGCCCAGCCCGTCCTTGCGCTGGCCGTCGCACTGGCACGCGACCCGCTTTTGCGCGCATCCGAGCCCTTCATTCTCGAAATGCCTACCGGCACCTCCGTTCCGCGAGAGGACGTTGAGGCCTTCATGGCGACGACGTTCCCGGAGCGATTCTGCGCCGCATCCCTGAAGTCGTTCGCCCAGAACGTAGCCGGCACCTGGACTGCGGCAGGCTACCTTCACGGCCATCGCCGCAAGAGGCGCGCCCAGGCGC
>JANXZA010000263.1 GCA_025355745.1 Rhizobacter sp.
GAAGCCCGCCTTCATGAAATGGACCATGACAATCCTGCCGCCGCTGCTGGGTGCGCTGCTGTTCATCGGAGTCTGGTCTCTCATTGCCAGTTCCAGCCCTAACTTGCCGGGGCCGGGCAAGACCTGGGTCTCCGCCGTCCAGGTATTCAGCGACCCGTTCTACCAGAAAGGCCCCAACGATCAGGGGATCGGCTGGAACATTCTTGCCTCGCTGAAGCGCGTCGGCATCGGGTTTGGCATGGCGGCAATGGTCGGCATACCGGCGGGTTTTCTTATCGGTCGCGTGGCGTTTCTCAATGGCATGCTGTCGCCCATCATCAGCCTGCTGCGTCCAGTCTCACCGCTGGCCTGGCTGCCGATCGGCCTGCTGGTGTTCAAGGCCGCGAACCCGGCCGCCATCTGGACCATCTTCATCTGCTCGATCTGGCCGATGATCATCAACACCGCCGTCGGTGTGCAGCGGGTGCCGGTCGATTACCTGAACGTGGCGCGAGTGCTTAACCTGAGTGAGTGGAAGGTGGTCACGAAGATTCTCTTCCCGGCCGTGCTGCCCTACATGCTGACCGGAGTTCGCCTGTCGGTGGGCACGGCGTGGCTGGTGATCGTCGCGGCCGAGATGCTGACCGGCGGCGTGGGCATCGGCTTCTGGGTCTGGGACGAATGGAACAACCTGAACGTCAAGCACATCCTGATTGCGATTTTGGTGATCGGCGTGGTCGGGTTGCTGCTCGAAATGCTGCTGGTGAACATCGCCAGGCGCTTCAGTTTCGATGAGGTCTGAACCGGGAGACATCGCATGAGCCAGTTCATTGAAGTCCAGCACGCCGAGATGATTTTCAAGACCCGCAAAGGCCAGTTCCACGCCCTGCGCGACATCAACCTCGGCGTCGCCAAGGGCGAGTTCGTCACCTTGATCGGGCACTCGGGCTGCGGCAAGTCGACCTTGCTGAACTTGATCGCCGGGCTGACCTTGCCGACCGATGGCGTGTTGATCTGCGACGAGCGCGAGATCGCCGCACCCGGCCCGGAACGCGCGGTGGTGTTCCAGAACCACTCGCTGCTGCCGTGGCTCACCTGTGCCGAAAACGTCCACCTTGCGGTCGAACGCGTGTTCGGTGGCAGCGAGCCGAAGGCGCTGCTGAACGAACGCACGCACACCGCGCTGGAGCTGGTCGGCATGGCCCAAGCTGCCAGCAAACGGCCGCACGAGATCTCCGGGGGCATGAAGCAGCGCGTCGGCATTGCGCGCGCGCTGGCGATGGAGCCCAAGGTGCTGCTGCTCGACGAGCCCTTCGGCGCCCTCGACGCCCTGACCCGCGCCCGCCTGCAGGACGAGCTGCTGAAGATCGTCGCGCGCACCCGCAGCACCACCGTGATGGTGACGCACGACGTCGACGAAGCCGTGCTGCTCTCGGACCGCATCGTGATGCTGACGAACGGGCCGGCGGCGACCATCGGCGAGATTCTGAGCGTCGATCTGGCTCGCCCGCGCGACCGCATCGAACTCGCCGAAGACAGCCGCTACGTGCATTACCGCAAGTGCGTTCTCGACTTCCTGTACACCCGCCACGGGCACGTCGAGAGGCAGGCTGCTTAGCTCAGTCGTTTGCGAAGCTGTACGGCCCGCCGCGCTCGAGCGCGCGCCGATACGCCGGCCGAGCATGGATGCGCTTCAGGAACGCCATCAACCTGGGCCGGCTCGCGTCGAGCCCGGCGCGCTGTGCCGAGGCTTCGACCGGGAAGCTCATCTGGATATCGGCGGCGCTGAAGTCAGCGCCGGCAAACCACTCGCTCTTGCCAAGCTCGGCCTCCATGAAATCGAGCTGTCGTTTCAGGTTGGGCTCAACCATGCGCGCCAGCACCTTGGCGCACAGGCTGCGAGCGATCGGCTTGGCGAAGAACGGCATCGGCGATTGCGGGATGCGGTCGAAGATCAGCTTCAACAACAGCGGTGACATCGCCGTGCCCTCGGCGAAGTGAAGCCAGTAGCGCCAGCGCAGCCGCTCCGGCGTGCCGATGGCCGGCGCAAGGCGGCCGTTGCCGTAGCGCTCGATCAGGTACTCGACGATCGCGCCCGACTCGGCCACCGTCAGCCCATCGTCGGTGATCACCGGCGACTTGCCGAGCGGGTGCACCTGCAACAGTTCAGGCGGCGCCAGCATGGTCTGCGCGTTGCGCTGGTACTTCCTGATCTCATACGGCAGGCCCAGCTCTTCGAGCAGCCAAAGGACGCGCTGCGAGCGCGAGTTGTTCAGGTGGTCGCCGGTGATCATGGGCGTGCCGCGGGCAGTCAGAAAGCTGTTGATTGTGGGCTGCAGCGATGCAGTTGCATGTCGGCCCATGCGCGGCCAGGCCGGTGCTTCGCGCGCCTGGGCGTGCCGGTCGGCGAATGGCCGCGTTCACCCGTGTGGGCGCAGCGGCAACGCGTTCAGCGGAATGCGCAGATAGGCGACGCCGTTGTCATCGGCCGGCGGCAGCTGGCCGGCGCGCACGTTGACCTGGATCGCCGGCAGGATCAGGGTCGGCACCTCGAGCGTGGCATCGCGCGCCGTGCGCATCGCGACGAACGCGTCTTCGCCGATGCCGTCGTGCACGTGGATGTTGTGCGCGCGCTGTTCGGCCACGCTGGTCTGCCAGGCAGGTTGGCGAGTCGTGGGCGGATAGTCGTGGCAAACGTACATCGTCGTCTCGGCCGGCAGCGCGAGGATGCGCTGCATCGAGCGGTACAGCGTGCGAGCGTCGCCGCCGGGGAAATCGGCGCGGGCGCTGCCGACATCGGGCATGAACAAGGTGTCGCCGACGAACACCGCACCGTCCACGAGGTAGGCCATGTCGGCGGGCGTGTGGCCGGGCACGAGCAGGGCGGCCGCTTCCACGCTGCCGATCAGGAAGGTTTCGCCATCGTGGAACAGGTGGTCGAACTGGCTGCCGTCCGGCAGGAAGCTTCGCTCCAGGTTGTAAAGCGTCTTGAAGGTCGCCTGCACGGCGCGGATGTTCTCGCCGATGGCGATGCGCCCGCCGACGCGCGTTTGCAGGTAGCGCGCGCCAGACAGGTGATCGGCATGCGCGTGCGTCTCCAGAATCCAGTCGACCTGCAGCTGCTGCGCGGCCAGATACGCCAGCACCTGGTCGGCCGACTGCGTGCCGGTGTGGCCGGACTTGAAGTCGTAGTCGAGCACCGCGTCGATGACAGCTGCGCGCCGGGTGGCAGGATCGGCCACGACATAGGTGACGGTCCAGGTGTTCGAATCGAAGAATGCCCGGGTGGTGGTGCGTGTCTTCATGGCGGGTCCTTCGGATGCGCGATGATCGGCCGGGGACGATCGGTTCTTGGCGATCGGTTCTTGCCGACCGATGCACGACGGTGTATCGATTGTGAACAAACGACTCGAAGGGAACCCGATGACTGTGGACTGGAATGTTTTCACGCCGTGGCCAGCGCTGGCCGGCGGGTTGCTGATCGGCATCGCGGCGGCAATGCTGCTGCTGGTGGGTGGCCGCATCGCCGGCATCAGCGGCATCGTCGGCGGGCTGTTGAAGCCGGTGCGCGGCGATGTCGGCTGGCGCCTCGCCTTCATCGGCGGGCTGCTGGCCGCGCCGCTCACCTACTCGCTGTTCACAGCGCTGCCCCGGCCGCAGATCGACGCGTCGTACGGCGCGCTGCTGCTGGCCGGCCTGCTGGTGGGCGTCGGCACCCGCTTCGGTGGCGGCTGCACCAGCGGGCACGGGGTCTGCGGGATATCGCGGCTGTCGCTGCGGTCGCTGCTGGCCACGCTCGCCTTCATGGGCGCCGGCTTTGCGACCGTGTTCGTGCTGCGCCACGCGATCGGCGGCTGAGGTGGCACGCGTGATGAACCTGGCATCGCTGCTGGCCGGCCTGGTGTTCGGCCTCGGCCTGATCGTCTCCGGCATGGCGAACCCGGCCAAGGTGCTGGGCTTCCTCGACCTGGCCGGCGCGTGGGACCCGTCGCTGGCCTTCGTGATGGGCGGGGCCGTCGGCGTCGGCATGGTGGCGTTCTTCGTCGCCCGGCGGCGCACGCTGTCGTGGCTCGGCGCGCCGATGCGGCTGCCGCCCGCGCGCGGCATCGACCGCCGCCTCGTCGGCGGCAGCCTGCTGTTCGGCATCGGCTGGGGTATAGCGGGCTTCTGCCCGGGGCCGGCGCTGGTGGCACTCGGCATGGGCAGCGTCAAGGCACTGCTGTTCGTCGGCGCGATGCTGGTCGGCATGGGGTTGTTCGAGCTGCTCGAATGGCGCGCGCAGCGCGGGCAGCGCAAGACAACTGCGGTTCCGCGCTCTGCGTGAGGCTGGCCGCTCCGCCTCAGATCGACATCAGCTTGCGCACGCCTTCGGCTTCCATGTCGGCACCGCAGCCGCGCTGGATGATCTCGCCGCGCTCCATCACCAGGTACTGGTCGGCGAGTTCGGCGGCGAAGTCGTAGAACTGTTCGACCAGCACGATGGCCATCGGCTGGCCACCCGCCATCCCCTTGTCGGCGAGCATGCGAATGACGCGGCCGATGTCCTTGATGATGCTCGGCTGGATGCCTTCGGTGGGCTCGTCGAGGATCAGCAGCTTCGGCCCGGCCGCAAGCGCGCGCGCGATCGCGAGCTGCTGCTGCTGGCCGCCCGACAGGTCACCGCCGCGCCGGTCGATCATCTGCTTCAGCACCGGGAACAGCTCGTACAGCTCGGCCGGGATCGGCGTGCTGGCGGGCTTGTAGGCCAGCCCCATGCGCAAGTTCTCCTGCACCGTCAGGCGGCCGAAGATTTCGCGGCCTTGCGGCACGTAGCCGACGCCCTTGCGAACCCGTTCGTAGAGCGTGTCGCGGGTGATGTCGGTGCCGTTGAGCGTGATGCTGCCGGTCTTGACGGGCACCACGCCCATCAGACTTTTCAACAGCGTGGTCTTGCCGACGCCGTTGCGGCCGAGGATCACGGTGACCTCGCCGGGCCTGGCCTCGAAGCCCACATTGCGCAGGATATGCGAGCCGCCGTAGTACTGGTTGATGTGTGCGACGTTCAACATGGCTCAGGCATCTCTCGCAGCCTCGCGCGGCGCGACCGCTCTTTTGCCACAAAGGCAACAAGACACAAAGACGGCCATGAAGAACGATCTGTTCGTTTTCATTCTTGGTGCCTTTGTGTCTTTGTGGCTGGGCGGCTGCCCTTCGGCCGATGGTCGCGAACATCACCGCCCAAGGTACACCTCGACCACCTTCTCGTTCGCCTGCACTTCGCTCAGCAACCCTTCGGCGAGCACGCTGCCTTCGTGAAGCACGGTCACCTTCTTGCCGTTGCGGCCGTTCTGCGTCAGCTCGCCGATGAACCTCATGTCGTGCTCGACGACGACCAGCGAGTGATTGCCTTCGAGCGACAGGAACAGCTCGGCGGTGCGTTCGGTTTCCTCATCCGTCATGCCGGCCACCGGCTCGTCGAGCAGCAAGAGCTTCGGGTCCTGCATCAGCAGCATGCCGATCTCCAGCCACTGCTTCTGGCCGTGGCTCAGCAGGCCGGCGGTGCGCTGCGCGCTGTCCTTCAAATGGATCAACACCAGCATCGCGCCGATGCGGTCGAGTTGTTCGCCATTCAAGCGGAAGAACATCGACGAGCGCACGCCGCGGTCGGCCTTCAACGCGAGTTCCAGGTTCTCGAACACGCTGAGCTGCTCGAACACCGTCGGCTTCTGGAACTTGCGGCCGATGCCGATCGACGCGATCTCGTTCTCGCGCAGGCGCAGCAGGTCGATGGTCGAGCCGAAAAAGGCCCGGCCCGAATCGGGCCGGGTCTTGCCGGTGATCACGTCCATCAGCGTCGTCTTGCCGGCGCCGTTCGGGCCGATGATGCAGCGCAGCTCGCCGGCGCTGATCGACAGGCTCAGCGCATTCAGCGCCTTGAAGCCGTCGAAGCTGACTGTGATGTCGTCGAGGTAGAGGATGGCGCCGTGCGCCAC
>JANXZA010000284.1 GCA_025355745.1 Rhizobacter sp.
GCTGGCGCTCGCGCTTGATGAAGGCGGCGAGATCCAGGCGCCGATGGGGCGCGCGATCATCGGCGGCGTCATCACCTCGACCCTGCTGACCTTGATCGTGGTGCCGGTGCTCTACAGCTACCTGGTGCGCGAGCGCAAGCCGAAGCAGGAGGCTGAACACGCGCCGGTGCTGGCGGGTGGTGCGATGCCGGAGCCGATGCCGGCGGCCAAAGATTGAGCGGCTAACTAACGGCTCGGTGATCTTCTCGATTCAATGCGAAAAATCTGATTTCTACGAGTGAAACTATCCTTGCAAATCTTCTCATAAATCGTTTCATAATGGCGCCATGCGCCCGAGAAATCAAACCGCCCGCGACCGTCTGGCCGGCGTGCTTGCGCGGCGTGCGGAAGTTCCCGCCGGTGACCTCGCGACGGCGCTCGACGTCAGCATCCCCACACTGCATCGGCTTCTGAAAGAGCTCGGCGACCGCGTCGTCGCGACCGGCAAGGCGCGGCGCACGCGCTATGCGCTGCGGCGCGAATTGCGTGGCGTCGCGGCGCCGCTGCCGGTCTACGAAATCGATTCGACCGGCCGCGCGGCGCTGCGCGCGCACCTGGCGCTCGTCCACCCGCAGGGCAGCTGCATGGACCTGGCAGGCTCCGGCTGGCCGGTGTCCGATGCGTCGCGCGACGGTTGGTGGGGTGGCCTGCCCTATCCGCTGAACGACATGCGGCCGCAAGGCTACATGGGCCGCCAGTTCGCGCGCGCCGAGCACCGCGCGCTGGCGGTGCCGGCGAATCCGCAGGAGTGGGGCGACGACGATGTCGCCCACGTGCTGAGCCTCAGCGGCAGCGATGTGAGCGGCAACCTGATCCTCGGCGACCGGGCCTTCGAGCGCTGGCAGGCGACGACGGTCGCGCCGCTCGATCCATTCAAGCCGCGCGCCGTGGCCGCAGCCTACGCGCGGCTCGCCGAGCAGGCGATCGGCGCCGGCGTCGCCGGGTCGAGCGCCGCCGGCGAGTTTCCGAAGTTCAGCGCGGTGCGGGCACTTGGCGGCAGCGCCACGCCGCATGTGCTGGTGAAATTTTCCGGTGCCGACCGGTCGGCCGCGGTGCAGCGCTGGGCCGATCTGCTGGTGGCCGAACACCTCGCGCTCGAGTGCGTCGCGACGCTGCCCGGTGTCGCGAGTGCGCGCAGCCGCATCGTCACCGGCGCGGGCCGCACCTTCCTCGAAGTCGAGCGGTTCGATCGACACGGCCTGTTCGGCCGCAGCCGGCTGACGAGCCTGGCCACCCTCGACGCGGCGCTGCTCGGCGCCGGCTCCAGCGACTGGACCGTGTTCGCCATGCGCTTCCAGGCCCTCGGCCTGTTGGTGGCCGAAGACGTCGAACACGTCAACCTTGTGTGGTGGTTCGGCCGGTTGACCGCGAACACGGACATGCACACCGGCAACCTGAGCTTCGTCCCGCACGGCCTGCTGGCCTTGGCGCCGACCTATGACATGCTGCCGATGCTCTACGCGCCGCTTCCGGGCGGCGAGTTGCCGACGCGTTCGTTCGAGCCGGCCTTGCCGCTGCCGCCGCAGCGAACGGCCTGGCTCGCCGCCTGCACCGCTGCGCTCGTGTTCTGGCAACGCGCCGCCGCCGATGCGCGCATCGGCGCCGCATTCCGACGCGTCTGCGGGGCCAATGCGACGCGGCTGCAGCAAGTGGCCGAGCGCGTCTGAGATGGCGCCGCTGGCGGGCGTGCGCGGCGCGTCACTGCGACACGGGGATGAAGTGATGGGCAGCGTCGACATCGACTCCCGCCGAGCCAGGCCTGCTGGCCGATGCGTTGCGTCGCCGCCGCTCATCCACCGTTCAATCGTCGCCGCTCAACACTCGACGATGTTCACCGCCAGCCCGCCGCGCGCCGTCTCCTTGTACTTGGTCATCATGTCGGCGCCGGTTTCGCGCATCGTCTTGATGACCTGGTCGAGGCTGACATGGTGGGTGCCGTCGCCGCGCAGCGCCATGCGCGCGGCGTTGATGGCCTTCACCGAGGCGATCGCATTGCGCTCGATGCACGGGATCTGCACCAGCCCGCCGACCGGATCGCAGGTCAGGCCGAGGTGGTGTTCCATGCCGATCTCGGCGGCGTTCTCGGCCTGCGCCGGCGTGCCGCCGAGCACCGCACAGAGCGCGCCGGCCGCCATCGAACAGGCGACGCCGACTTCGCCCTGACAACCCACTTCGGCGCCCGAGATCGAGGCGTTTTCCTTGTAAAGCAGGCCGATCGCGGCGGCGGTGAGCAGGAAGTCGATCACGCCTTGATCGCTCGCGCCGGGAACGAAGCGCATGTAGTAGTGCAGCACGGCGGGCACGATGCCGGCCGCGCCATTCGTCGGTGCGGTGACGACGCGGCCGCCGGCGGCGTTCTCTTCGTTCACCGCCAGCGCGTAGAGGTTGACCCAGTCGAGCACCTGCAGCGGATCGCGCGAGATGGCGTCGGCGTCGGCGCAGAGTTGGCGATGCAGGTCGGCCGCGCGGCGCTTCACCTTGAAGCCGCCGGGCAGCACGCCGTCGGTGGCGCAGCCGCGCAGCACGCAGGCCTGCATCACCGCCCAGATCTTCAGCAGGCCGGTGTCGATGTCGGCGTCGCTGCGCCAATGGCGCTCGTTGCGCCGCATGATCTCGGCGATGCTGCAGGCTTGCGCACCGGTCAGCGCCAGCAGTTCGTCGGCGCTGTGGAACGGGTGCGCGAGCACGGTTGTGTCGGGCGCGATTGCCTTCTGCTTCGAGCCGTCGTGGGCCACTTCGTCGCTGACGACGAAACCGCCGCCGACCGAGTAATAGACCCGCGTCAGCAGCTCCGCCCCGTGTGCATCGAAGGCGCTGAAGCGCATGCCGTTGGCATGAAAGGGCAGGGTCTCGCGGCGGTAGAAGATCAGGTCGGTCTTCTCGGTGAAAACGATGTCGTGCGCGCCGAGCAGGCGCAGGCGCTTTTCGTCGCGGATGCGGCTCACCTGCGCTGCGATGCCTTCGACCTCGACCGTGTCGGGCTCGAAGCCGAGCAGGCCGAGCAGCACCGCCTTGTCGCTGCCATGGCCCTTGCCGGTGGCGCCGAGCGAGCCGTACAACTGCGCGCAGACGCGCGCGGTGGCAGCGAGTTGCCCGTCATGCTGAAGGCGCAGCGCGAACAACCGCGCGGCGCGCATCGGCCCGACCGTGTGCGAGCTGCTCGGGCCGATGCCGATCTTGAACAGGTCGAAGACGGAGACGGCCATCGTGCAGCGCCAGCCCGGCTCAGCTTTCGTACGCGCTCAGCGGCGGGCACGAGCAGAACAGGTTCCGGTCGCCATAGACGTTGTCGACCCGCCCGACCGGCGCCCAGTACTTGTTGCGCCGCAAACCGGCCACCGGGTAGGCCGCCTCTTCGCGCGAATACGGGTGCGGCCAGTCGGCTTTCAACAGCGCGTGCGCAGTGTGCGGCGCGGCCTTCAGCGGGTTGTCGGCAAGCGGCCAGGCGCCCGATTCGACCTTCGCGATCTCGGCGCGGATCGCGATCATCGCGTCGCAGAAGCGGTCGAGTTCCTCCAGCGATTCGCTCTCCGTCGGCTCGACCATCAAGGTGCCGGCGACCGGGAAGCTCAAGGTCGGCGCGTGGAAGCCGTAGTCGATCAGGCGCTTCGCAACGTCTTCGGCGCTGATGCCTTGCACGCCAGCTTTCTCGCCGCCGGTGGCCTCTTTCAACGGCCGCAGGTCGAGGATGCATTCATGCGCGACACCGCCGCCCTTCAGGCCATTGATGTTGCCGCTGAAGTGGATGTCGTAGTGATCGGCCAGGCGCGCGGCAATGTAGTTGGCCGACAGGATCGCGATCTCGGTGGCGGCCGTCAGGCCCTCGCTGCCCATCATGCGCATGTACATCCAGCTGATCGGCAGCACGGCGGCGTTGCCGAGCGGCGCACCGCTCACGGCGCCTATGCGCCGTGATTCATGGCCTACGGCACCGACTTGCGCGTCCGTGCCGAAACCCGCCGTTCGGTGCGCCGGCAGGTATGGCACCAGGTCTTCGACCACGCACACCGGCCCGACACCCGGCCCGCCGCCACCGTGCGGAATGCAGAAGGTCTTGTGCAGGTTCAGGTGGCTCACATCGCCACCGAACTCGCCCGGCGCGGCCACGCCGACCAGCGCGTTCATGTTCGCGCCGTCGACGTAGACGCGCCCGCCGTGGCGGTGCACCAGCGCGCAGATCTCCTTCACATGAATATCGAACACGCCGTAGGTCGATGGGTAGGTGATCATCATCGCGGCCAGGTTCGCGCTGTGCTGTTCGCACTTCGCGCCCAGATCGGCCAGGTCGACATTGCCTTCGGCGTCGCACTTCGTCACCACCACCTGCAGGCCGGCCATCTGCGCGCTGGCCGGGTTCGTGCCGTGGGCCGATTCGGGGATCAGGCAGATGTTGCGGCGGCCCTGCCCGTGCGCCGCGTGGAACGCGCGGATCACCAGCAGGCCGGCGTATTCGCCCTGCGAACCGGCGTTCGGTTGCAGGCTCACGCCGCAGTAGCCGGTGGCCTCGCAGAGCCAGGCTTCGAGCTGGATTCGCAGTTCGTCGTAACCGGTCAACTGGTCACTCGGCGCGAACGGGTGGATGTTCGCGAACTCGGGCCAGGTGATCGGGATCATCTCGCTGGTCGCGTTCAGCTTCATCGTGCACGAGCCGAGCGGGATCATCGTGCGGTCGAGCGCCAGATCCTTGTCCGACAGGCTGCGGATGTAGCGCAGCATCTCGGTCTCGCTGTGGTGGCGGTTGAAGACCGGGTGCGTCAGGAACGCGCTGCGGCGCAGTTGCGAGGCCGGCACCAGCGAGGCCACGCCGTTCTCGAACGGCTCGAAGCTCGGCGACTGCTGCGCGTGCGGGCCGCCGAACAGCGCCCACAACGCGGCCACGTCGTCGCGCGTGGTGGTCTCGTCGAGGCTGATGCCGATGCGCGTGGCCGAGGCCCGCCGCAGGTTGAAGCCGGCATCGCGCGCGGCTTGCAGCAGGGCTTCGGTGTGGTCGCCGGTGTTCACCGTCACGGTGTCGAAGCCGCATTCGTTGACCAGCGTGCGGCCCAGGTGCTTCAGGCCGCGCGCCAGGATCGCGGTGTAGCTCGTCACCCGGCGGGCAATGCGCTTCAGGCCTTCCGGGCCGTGGTAGACCGCATACATGCTGGCGACCACGGCCGGCAAGACCTGCGCGGTGCAGATGTTGGACGTGGCCTTCTCGCGCCGGATGTGCTGCTCGCGCGTCTGCAACGCCAGGCGATACGCCGGCGCGCCGTGCGCGTCGATGCTGACGCCCACCAGCCGCCCCGGCATCGAGCGCTTGAACGCGTCGCGGGTCGCGATGTAGGCGGCGTGCGGGCCGCCGTTGCCCATCGGCATGCCGAAGCGCTGGGTGTTGCCGACCGCGATGTCGGCGCCCATTTCGCCCGGTGGCACGAGCAGGGTCAGCGCGAGCAGGTCGGCCGCGACGATGGCCAGCGCGCCCTTCGCCTGTGCGGCAGCGATGATCGGTGCGAGGTTGCGCACCACGCCGTCCACGCCGGGGTATTGCAGCAGCACCGCGAAAGCGCCGGCGCCGCCCGCCGCGTCGGCCGGGCCGGTGACCACGCTGATGCCCAGCGGCAGGGCGCGCGTGCGCACCACCTCCAGCGTTTGCGGCAGCACGTCGTCGGCGACGAAGAAGGTCGTCGATGGGCTCTTGCCGACGCGCAGCGCCAGCGTCATTGCCTCGGCGGCGGCGGTGGCCTCGTCGAGCATCGACGAGCCGGCGATGGCCATGCCGGTCAGCTCGCACACCATGGTCTGGAAGTTGATCAGCGCTTCCATCCGGCCCTGCGAGATCTCGGCCTGGTAGGGCGTGTAGGCGGTGTACCAGGCCGGGTTCTCGAGCACGTTGCGCAGGATCACGCCGGGCGTGTGCGTGCCGTGGTAGCCCTGGCCGATGAAGCTCTTCAGCACCTGGTTCTTGGCGGCGATGGCGCGCAATTCGGCGAGTGCATCGGCCTCGGTCAAGGGCGCGGGCAACAGCATCGGCGCGGCGCGTGCGATGGCGCGCGGCACGATGGCCTCGATCAGCGCGCGGCGCGAGGCCGCACCGATCACCGACAGCATGTGCGCCTCGTCGCCGGCCTCGATGCCGATGTGGCGGGCGACGAACTCGGCGGCGTTTTCCAGCTCGATCAGGGGCGTGTGGGCTGACATCAACATCACGGGGTTGCTTTCAACTGTTCTTGACGAGCAGGTCGTAGGCCGGCGCGTCCATCAACTGCTCGAACTCGGTCATGTCGGTCAGGTGGACCTTGAAGAACCAGCCGTTGCCGAGCGGGTCGGTGTTGGCCAGCGACGGGTCGGCGCGCAGCGCTTCGTTGACCTCGACGACCTCGCCGCTGACCGGCATGAACAGGTCGGCGGCCGCCTTCACCGACTCGACCACGCCCGCCACCTCGCCCTTCTTGAACGTGCTGCCCACAGCGGGCAGGTCGACGAACACCACGTCACCGAGCGCGTCCTGCGCATGGTGAGTGATGCCGACCGTGGCGGCTTCGTGGTCTTCGATGTTGATCCACTCGTGGTCGTCGGTGTACATGGTCGTCATGCGGGGCTCCTTGGTCGTGAAGGTGAAATGGGCTTGAGGTTCGGATCAGCGAGGGTGTGTGGAATGAAGCGGGCTGAAAGAGCCAACTCACCACCGCAGAGGCGCAGAGGGCGCAGAGGAAAATCAATTGAATTGAGTTCTCTGCGAACCTCTGCGCCTCTGCGGTGCGTGAGTGATCTCTTGGCGTGCAGAACCATCAGAGCTGCCATGTCAGCCCCGAAAGTAGCGGTGCGGGGTAAACGGCATCGTGCTGACCCGCATCGGCTGGCGCTTGCCGCGCACCTCGGCGTACACCTCGTGGTGCGGCAGGGCGTGGTTGGCGGCGAGGTAGGCCATCGCGATCGGCTCGTTGACGGTCGGCGACAAGGTGCCGCTCGTCACGTGTCCGAGCTTGTGGCCGTGGGCATCGACGATCACCGCGCCCTCGCGCACCGGCACGCGTTCCAGGCCGCGCAGGCCGACGCGCTTGGTGCGCACGCCGGTGGCGAGTTGGCCGTCAATTACGGCCGCGCCGGGGTAGCCGCCGGGGCGTGCGCCGCCGGCCCGACGCAGCTTCTGGATCGCCCAGCTCAGACCGGCTTCGATCGGGGTGGTGCTGGCATCGATGTCATGGCCGTACAGACACAGGCCGGCTTCCAGGCGCAAGGTGTCGCGCGCGCCAAGGCCGGCGGGGCGGACTTCGGGCAGGGCCAGCAGGGCCCGCGCCAGCGCCTCGGCATGGGCAACCGGCACCGAGATCTCGAAGCCGTCTTCACCGGTGTAGCCGGAACGCGTGACGAAGCAATCGGCACCGGCCAGCAGTACCGGCGCGCCGGTCATGAAGGTCAGGCTGGCGACCGCCGGGTTCAGCCGCGCGAGTGCGTGCACGGCCTTCGGCCCCTGCAGCGCCAGCAGGGCCCGCTCGGGCAGCGGCTGCACGGTGCAGCGGTGGCCGATGTTCGTGACCAGGTGCTTGAGGTCGGCAGCCTTGCAGGCGGCGTTGACGATCAGCAGCAGGTCATCGACGTCGTCAAATCGCCGCCGCGTGATCATCAGGTCGTCGAGCAGCCCGCCGTTGCTGTTGGTGAAGAAGGCGTAGCGCTGCTGGCCTGGGGCCAGGCCGGCCACGTCCATCGGCACCAGGGTTTCGAGCGCCTTTGCCGCGTCAGCGCCGACGAGGCGCAACTGCCCCATGTGCGACACATCGAACAGCGCAGCCGAGGCGCGGCAGTGGCGGTGTTCGGCCAGGATGCCTGCCGGGTACGAGACCGGCATGTCGTAACCCGCGAACGCCACCATCTTGGCACCGAGTTCGAGGTGCAGCGCGTGCAGCGGGGTGGCGGACAGAGCGGACACAGCGGACAAAGCGGACAAAGCGGAGTCGGACATGACAGGTCTCCAGGGGCAATGATCCATGCGGTGCGACATGATCGCACCCAGTTGCCCTCTCTGTCCGCTCTACCTGAGAGATTGGCGCCAAGCTCTTTCAAGCCCGCC
>JANXZA010000256.1 GCA_025355745.1 Rhizobacter sp.
GGTTTCCTTCTTCACGCGCAGGCCGATCAACAGCGACGCCATCATCACCGGCGACATCTCGCCGCTCATGATGCGGCGCATCAGCGCGAGCATTTCGTCGTGGAAGATTTCGCGGTGGTCGATGGTGCGCGACAGCGCTTCCAGGTTGGTGATGGTCATGGCGGGCTTTGGGTGGGGTCTTGGTGGGCTCTGGGTAAGCTTTGGCGGGCGACGCGAACGCGTCAGGCAGTCAGGTGCTCGCGCAGCGCGGCGATGGCGCGACCAACACCGACCGCATTCACGTCCAGGTGGGTGACGAAGCGCAGGCGCTGCGCCTGGCCGTAAAGCGAACCGGTGGCGAGCACGCCGCGCGTCGTCAAGTGCGGCAGCGCGCCGGCCGCGCGTTCGCCGTGCAGATCGACGAAGACGATGTTGGTCTGCGGCGGCTCGACCGTCACCCCCGGCAGGCCGGCCAACCCGTCGGCCAGGCGCCGCGCGAGCGCGTGGTCATCGGCCAGGCGCTCGACGTGATGATCGAGCGCATGCAGCGCCGCAGCCGCCAGCACGCCGGCCTGGCGCATGCCGCCGCCAAGCATCTTGCGCCAACGGTGGGCGCGCCCGATCAACTCGTGCGTGCCGACCAGCGCGGAGCCCACCGGCGCGCCCAGGCCTTTCGAGAAGCACACCGACACGGTGTCGAAGTGATCGGCGATCGCACGCGCCTGTGCCTTCGCATCACCGCCGAGTGCCACCGCCGCGTTGAACAGCCGCGCGCCGTCGAGATGCGTCGCCAGGCCGCGCCGCCGCGCCAATGCGGTGGCATCGGTGATATAGGCCATCGGCAGCAGCTTGCCGCCGATCGTGTTCTCCAGTGTGAGCAGCCGGCTGCGCGCGAAGTGGGCATCGTCAGGCTTGATCGCGGCTTCGATGTCAGCCAGCGCCAGCGTGCCATCGGGTTGGTGCGCCAGCGGTTGCGGCTGCACGCTGCCCAGCACCGCCGCGCCGCCGCCTTCCCAGCGGTAGGTGTGGGCCATCTGCCCGACGATGTACTCGTCGCCGCGCGCGCAATGGCTCATGATGGCGACGAGGTTGCCCTGCGTGCCGCTCGGCACGAACAGCGCCGCTTCCTTGCCCAACAGTTCGGCAATGCGCTGCTGCAGGGCGTTGACAGTCGGGTCGTCGCCGAACACGTCGTCGCCGAGCCTGGCATCGAGCATCGCGGCGCGCATCGCGGCGGTCGGCTGCGTCACCGTGTCGCTGCGCAGGTCCACCACGCTCATGCCCGCAACTCCAGGAAGTTCTTCAGCATCGCGTGACCATGCTCGGACAGGATCGACTCGGGATGGAACTGCACGCCTTCGAGTGGCGTCTTCGTGCCGGCCAGTTCGCGGTGCCGCACGCCCATGATCTCGCCGTCTTGCGAAGTGGAGGTGATGTCGAGCGCGGCCGGGAGCGTGTCCCGGTCGATCACCAGCGAGTGGTAGCGGATGACGGTGAACTGCTTCGGCAGCGCGGTGTAGATGCCGCGCTCATCGGTACTCAGCACATCGGTCTTGCCATGCATCTGGGTCTTCGCGCGGACCACCTTGCCGCCCAGCGCCGCGCCGATCGCCTGGTGGCCCAGACACACGCCGAGGATCGCCATCTTGCCGATGAACTCCGAGATGGCATCAACGCAGACCCCGGCCTCGGCCGGCGAGCACGGGCCGGGCGACAGCACGAGCCTGTCGGGGCGCAGCGCAGCGATGCCGGCCACATCGATCTCGTCGTTGCGCAACACCCGAACGTCCTCGCCGAGTTCGGCGAAGTACTGCACCAGGTTGTAGGTGAAGCTGTCGTAGTTGTCGATCATCAGCAGCATATGGGCGCTATCCTATTGATTTCGTTGGGTGTCTTGCTCGTCACCCACGTTTCATACCCGCTTTGATACCCGCTTTTTCTGTCGCTGGCGAGACCGGCGCGACGTGCTGGGTGGGGACTTAGGCGCCTGTGCGGGCGCAATAGGTCGGTCAGGCTGATGGCTTACGCCAACGCCAACCGAAGAGTGCCGCCGAATATGAATGCTGACCGGACATGCGAGCCATTATCGCTTGCCTTCGGCGGGACGAGCCCAACCCGCAGGGCACTAGGCGTCATCGGGAGCCGTGAGGTTCCAGGTGCGCTCAGGGGATCAAATCGCATCCACGTAGCATCTACAAATCGGGCGATGCGGTTCATGTCAAGAGTGCCTTCTGCTTCAAATGCTCAGTTGCAGGCGCGAGCTCTCCAAGGGCGCGTGGCGAAACGTCATCATCGACGGTCGCGTCGATGCCCATTCGATACCCCATCGCGCGATAGCCTCGCTGTCGCTTGTCCCACATCCGCAGCAATGCCGGGTGGCCGGTGTCGACGAAGTCGATGATCCGAACATCGG
>JANXZA010000161.1 GCA_025355745.1 Rhizobacter sp.
GCTTGCGGCCTTCGACCACAGCATCCTGCTCGCCCTGCGCGCGCGCCGCTTCGTCGGCCGCAACGCCTTGTTCGATCGCGCTGATGGCGGCCGCCATCGCGCTCACTTCGATGATGCCCTGCGCCGCCGGCGCCTTGCCGATCAGGCGCAACACGGCGTCGCCGGTCGGGCCCATCATGATGACGTCGCCGGCGGCCTTGGATTTGAATTTGTAGATCATGGTGAGCGATTGTGCCCCGGCCTGCACAGCGCCGCCGCCCAGCCGGCGTCGGCCGGAAGCCGGCGCTGCGCCCCGGTCCCGCCCCCTTCGGCGACCACCTCCCGCTTCAGCGCTTGGCCCGTGCCATCTCGACCTGCGGCCGCAGCGCGTTGAAGCGCAAACCGGAACGCTTCGGTCAATGGGCGGCTTCGGCCTCGCGCATCCGGTCGGCCGATCCAGCCGCCCGCAGCGGCTCGAAGAAGTACGAAACCCGCGCGCGCGGCGCCAGGTAGTCGAGCGTCGCGCTCGGCAATTGCAGCGGCTTGATGCTGCGCCGGATGCCCACGCCCAGCAGGCGTTCCAGATCGACGATCAGCGCCTCGTTGCGCGGCACGCCGGCCTCGTGCACCAGCACCCTCGGGCGCAGCGGGCGCGATGAATTGACGCCCACCACCAGCGCATAGCGGTCGTCGGTGAGCTGCACCGTCGAGCCCGCCGGGTAGACGCCCATCATGCGGATCAGTGCCCCAAGAATCGCGCTGTCGAACTTGGTCTTGCCCTGCGCGAACAGCAGCGCCAGCGCTTCGTGCGGCGTCAGCGCCTGCGACGGCCGGTGCGGGTTGCACAGGTTGTCGTAGCGGTTCACGAGCGAGACGATGCGCGCTGCGGCCGTCATGCGGTCGGTGCCCAGGCGCAGGGGGAAGCCGCTGCCATCGGCATGCTCGTGGTGTTGCGCCAGCACCAGCGTGGCGCCGCCCGACAGGCCCATCTTGCGGGCCATCACAACGCCGCGCGCGACATGGTCTTCGTACAGGCGCAGCTCGGTGCTGCTGAGCTGCTCGTCGTGATGGCGCGCACGCTCGGGCAGCCCGAGCTTGCCGATGTCGTGCAGCATCGCGCCGACGCCGAGGTCGAGCATGTCGGCCTCGCCGAGGTTGAAGGTGCGGCCCATCAACAGCGAGATCACCGTGACGTTGAGCGCGTGCACCGCGGCCTTGTCGCCAGCCGCGTCCGACAGCAGCCGGATGCACAGGTCGCCGGCGATCAGCATCTTGTCGACCAGCGCCCTCGACAGGCCTTCGGCCTGCTCCCGAGCTTGCTGTGGCTGGGTCAGCGCGCAATCGGTCAGGTGCTTACAGGCCAGCGCGGCCTCGGCAAACTGACGTTCGCACAGCGCCAGCGATTCGGCCTCCCGCGCGAGCTGCTCGCGATGCCGGCGGCACACTTGCACATCCGGGGCTTGCGCAGTGAGGGCGAGGGTGGCGACGGATTCCGCAACCGCCTCGGTGGCTGCGCAAGCGGCTGCGGAACCGGTCGCGGCCACGCCGGCGTCGAGGTCAGCGGCAGAGCCCACCACCGCGACGCCGGCCTCGGCCCCGCCCGATGCCGGCGGCGGCGCGACCACGTCGCTTTGCGCCGGGCTCCAGCGCACCTGCCGCAAGCCCAGCGAACGAATGGTGGCGATCTGCCCCGCCTCGGAAATCTTGAAGTTGCCGAGCGGAAAGGGGTGCGACATCCACCCCAGGTCGAGGTGAACGAACATGCCGACGCACAAGGCATCGACATCGATCATGTCTTTTCGGGCGGCTGCTTTCATCGAGTCCGTCAGTCGTGGGCTGCGGCGAGCGGAGCTTCTACCCGACACGCCTTGTTGCCAATATCGGCGCAGGGGCTCAAGACTTGAATTCGCCGGCCGGAAGAAGCGTGAAACCCGCGCGAACGGTGCCAGCCCGGCACGTCAACCGGGCCGTTACGTGCGCCGCCGCACAGACGGCGGCGCGCCGATCGACGACGCTGTACGGTTCAATCCAATCCGCCATGCCCGCAGCCGCCGACGATCCAACCCCCGAATTCGACGCAGCCATCGACGGTGACACCAGCGGCGGCACCAGCGCCGGCACCAGCGCGGGCATCACCGAACTGCGCCGCCAGGAGGCGCTGCTGCAGACCGGTGCACTGCAGAACGCGATCTTCAACAGCGCCAACTTCTCGAGCATCGCCACCGATGCGAAGGGCGTGATCCAGATCTTCAACGTCGGCGCCGAGCGCATGCTGGGTTACGCCGTTACCGATGTGTTGAACAAGATCACGCCGGCCGACATCTCCGACCCGCAGGAGCTGATCGCCCGCGCCCGGGCACTGAGCGACGAGCTCGCCACACCGATTGCGCCCGGCTTCGAGGCCCTGGTGTTCAAGGCCTCGCGCGGCATCGAAGACATCTACGAGCTGACCTACATCCGCAAGGACGGCAGCCGCTTCCCGGCCGTCGTCTCGGTCACGGCGCTGCGCGACGCGCCGGGCGCCATCATCGGCTACCTGCTGATCGGCACCGACAACACGGCCCGCAAGCAGGTCGAGGCCGAACAGAAGAAGCTCGACCAGCGCCTGCGCGACCAGCAGATCTACACCCGCTCGCTGATCGAATCGATCATCGACGCGCTGATCACCACCGACCCGTCGGGCACCATCACCGACGTGAACAAGCAGATGGAGGCGCTGACCGGCTGCACGCGCGAGGAGTTGATCGGCGCGCCCTTCAAGAACTACTTCACCGACCCGGCGCGGGCCGAGGCCGGCATCAAGAAGGTGCTGCGCGACAAGAAGCTCACCAACTACGAGCTCACCGCGCGCGGCCGCGACGACAAGCGCACTGTCGTCTCGTTCAACGCCAGCACCTTCCATGACCGCGACCAGACCCTGCAGGGCGTGATCGCCTCGGCGCGCGACATCACCGAGCGCAAGCAGCTCGACCAGGCCTTGCAGCAGACCAACCTCGAACTCGAGCGCGCGACCTTCGCGGCCGAGAAGGCGAACCTCGCGAAATCGGATTTCCTGTCGAGCATGAGCCATGAATTGCGCTCGCCGCTGAACGCGATCCTCGGCTTTGCGCAACTGATGGAATCGGGCTCGCCGCTGCCCACGCCGGCGCAGAAGGAAAGCATCGAGCAGATTCTTCAAGCCGGCTGGTACCTGCTCGAACTCATCAACGAGATCCTCGACCTGGCCTTGATCGAGTCGGGCAAGTTGTCGCTCTCGCTCGAAAGCATGGCGCTGGCCGAGGTGCTCGCCGATTGCCAGGCGATGATCGAACCGCAGGCGCACAAGAGCGGCATCCGCCTGCAATTTCCCCGCTTCGAGACGCCGTACTTCGTCAAGGCCGATCGCACGCGGGTCAAGCAGGTGCTGATCAACTTGTTGTCGAACGCGATCAAATACAACCGCGCCGGCGGCCTGGTGGAAGTGACGTGCAGCGCGACCACGCCGCAGCGCACGCGAATCGCCTTTCGCGACACCGGCGAGGGCCTGTCGAGCGAGAAGCTGGCCCAGCTGTTCCAGCCCTTCAACCGCCTTGGGCAAGAGGCCGGCGCCGAGGAAGGCACTGGCATCGGGCTGGTGGTGAGCAAGCGTCTTGTCGAGCTGATGGGGGGCGAGATCGGCGCCCGCAGCACGGTCGGCACGGGCAGCGTGTTCTGGGTCGAACTCGACTCGGCGGCCGCGCCCGAACTGAACCTCGGCCACGCCAAGCTGGCGCTGCCGGTGACCAGCGAAGTTCCGGCCGGCGCGCACCGCTACACCGTGCTGTGCGTGGAAGACAACCTGGCCAACCTGATGCTGATCGAGAAGCTCGTCGCGCGCCGGCCCGACATCCGCCTGCTGAGCGCCAGAGACGGCAACGGCGGCGTCGAGACCGCCCGCGCGGCGCGCCCGGACGTGATCCTGATGGACATCAACCTGCCCGGCATCAGCGGCATTCACGCGCTCAGGTTGCTGGCCGACGACCCCGGCACGGCCGCCATTCCGGTGATCGCGCTGAGTGCAAACGCCATGCCTCACGACATCCAGAAGGGCCTGGAAGCCGGGTTCTTCCGCTACCTCACCAAACCGATCAAGGTCGATGAATTCATGGAAACTCTCGACGTGGCATTAACCTTCTCACAGGCAGGCCCGACCCGCAAGACCGCTGTGGAAAGCGAATGATGCTGAACCCCTCCGACATCCTGCAAGCCAGTATCCTGATCGTCGACGACCAGGAGGCCAACGTGAAGCTGCTGCAGCGCCTGCTCGGCGACTCCGGCTACACCCACATCACGTCCACGCTGCGCCCGCAGGACGTGGCCGCGCTGCACCGCGAGCACCGCTACGACCTGATCCTGCTCGATCTGCAGATGCCCGGCATGGACGGCTTCGAGGTGATGCAAGGCCTGACGGCCGACGCCGCCGACGGCTACCTGCCGGTCATCGTGCTGACGGCCCAGCCCGGCCACAAGCTGCGCGCGTTGCAGGCCGGCGCGAAAGATTTCATCAGCAAGCCGTTCGACCTGGCCGAGGTTCGCACCCGGATCCGCAACCTGCTCGAAGTGCGGCTGCTGTACAAGACTCTCGAACGCCACAACGAGGAGCTGGAGCTGGCGGTGCAGGCCCGCACGGCCGAGTTGCGCGACAGCGAGAGCCGCTTTCGCCGGCTCACGGCGCTGGCCTCCGACTGGTACTGGGAACAGAACGAAACCGGTGAGTTCACCCATGTTTCCGGCCCGATCGTGAAAACGCTGGGCCTGGGCATGGCAGCCTTCCTGGGTGAAACCAGCGACGTCCAGACGACGGGCTGGGACCCGGCCGCCCGCGAGGCGCTGAAGGCCAAGCTCGCGGCCCGCCAGCCGTTCCTGCATTTCGCGTTCAGCCGCATCACCGCCGATGGCTCGACTCAGAAATTCCAGGTCAGCGGCGAGCCGATGTTCGACACCTCGAACCGCTTCACCGGCTACCGCGGCATCGGCGTGCAGGTAGCCGCGCACGCTTCAGACGCGCCACCCACCTAACGCTCACCTAACGCTGAATTCGCGTCGACAGCACGATCGCCGAGGTCGTGCGCTCCACGCCGTCGAGCGCGCCGATGCGGTCGATCAGCGCGTCGAGCTCGCCGATCGACGCCGCCGCCACGATCGCGATCAGGTCGAACGGGCCGCTGACCGAATGCAGCACCCGCACCTCGGCGATACGGCGCAGCGCCGCCTCGATGGCCGCATGGCGCTTCGGCGCCAGCGTGATCAGCACATGGGCGCGCACCAGGTGGGCTTCGAGTTCGTCCGGCACCGTGACGGTGAAGCCGGCGATCACGCGCTGGCGCTTCAGGCGCTCCATGCGGCTTTGCACCGTGGTGCGCGACAGGCCGAGCGCCCGCGCGAGTTCGGCAGTGGGGGCGCGGGCGTCGTCGCGCAGCAGCGCGAGCAGGGCTCGGTCGGTCGGGTCGAGCGCGGGTTTGGTCATGATGACGTTCGGATGCCTGCGATGTGCCGAAGTATGGACTTCGTTTCGTTGCATTGCCTGATGCGATTTGCAGGGCCGGCGCCGAGAATGGCCGAGGCCTTCAGCGATCCATTTCAGCGATCCATGAAGGCCATCAACTTCAGGAAGCCAGCATGAAAGACATCCTCGTCATCGGCGGCGGCAAGATCGGTTCGGTGGTCGCGCAGCTGCTGGCCGACACGCCCGAAGCCGGCGGCTACCGCGTCACTGTGGCGGATCGCTCGGCGGAGGTGTTGGCCGCGCTGTTGGCCGAAACCGAGCGCGCCGCCGGCCCGCCATCACATCAGCCACCGCGCCTCACCACCCTCCTGCTCGACGTGGCTGACCCGGCGCAGCTCGCGCAGGCGCTGCGTGGCCGCTTCGCCGTGCTCAGTGCCGCGCCCTTCCACCTGACGCTGCGGGTGGCGCAGGCGGCGCGCGCGGCCGGCGTGCACTACCTCGACCTGACCGAAGACGTGGCCAGCACGCGCGCCATCCGCGCGCTGGCCGACGGTGCGCGCACTGCCTTCATCCCGCAGTGCGGGCTGGCGCCGGGCTTCATCGCCATCGTTGCGGCCGACCTGGCGCGCCAGTTCGATTCGCTCGACTCGGTGCGGATGCGCGTCGGCGCCCTGCCCGCCTACCCGAGCAACGCGCTGAACTACAACCTGACCTGGAGCACCGAAGGCGTCATCAACGAATACTGCGAGCCCTGCGAGGCGATCGTCGATGGCCACCTGTGCTCGGTGCCGGCGCTCGAAGAGCGCGAGGAGTTCTCGCTCGACGGCGTGCTCTACGAAGCCTTCAACACCTCCGGCGGCCTGGGCACCTTGTGCGAAACCCTGGCCGGCAAGGTGCGCACCCTGAACTACCGCACCATCCGCTACCCGGGCCACGCCGCCATCATGAAGGCGCTGCTGCACGACCTGCGGCTGAAGGACCGGCGCGACGTGTTGAAAGACATCCTCGAGCAGGCGCTGCCGGCAACGATGCAGGACGTTGTGATCGTCTTCGTCACCGTCGCCGGCCAGCGCGACGGCCGGCTGATGCAGGAGACGTATGTGCGCAAGGTCTACAGCCGGGTGCTGGCCGGCAAGGTGCACAGCGCGATCCAGATCACCACCGCCTCGAGCCTGTGCGCGATGCTCGACCTGCTGGCCAGCGGCGCGTTGCCGCAGCACGGCTTCGTGAAGCAGGAAGACGTGGCGCTGGCGGACTTCCTGGGCAACCGATTCGGGCGCGTCTACGGCGCCGAAGCCATGGCGCATGCGGCCTGATTGAGGGGCCTGATTGAGGGGCCCGATTGAGAGGCCTGATTGCCGGGCCCGATTGCCGGGCCTGATTGCCGGGCCGTCAAGCTACCTTGCGCGCGGGCGTGCGCGCTGACTTGCCCACGGCCTTGCCCATTGCATTGCCCACAGCCGCGGGCCCGCGCGGGGCAAGCGCCTCACGCAGCCGATCCCGGCCGGTTCCCAGCCCCGAGCGTGTTTCATCGAGCCGCGCAGCGAGCGTGTCGATGTGGGCTCGCATCAACTCGGCGGCCCGCAGGGTGTCGCCAGCGCCGAGCGCCGCAACGATGGCGGCGTGATCGTCGTTCGAGACCTGCGCCTCGGAGGGCGATTGATAGAGCGCCGAGACCAGCGTCGTGCGCGCCGACAGGTCGACCAGCGTCGAGGTCAGAAAGCGATTCCCCAGGCATTGCGCCAGGCACACATGGAAGTCGGCGAGCAGCACGCTGCGGGTACCCGCATCCTGCGACGCGATCGCCCGGCGCTCTTCGGCGACGTGGGCACGCAGTGTGCGCAACACGCTTTGCAGTGGCTTGCCGGCGTCGTGCAGCATGCCGGGCTCGATCACCCGGCGCGCGGCGTAGGTCTGCTGTGCGTCCTCGAACGAGGGTTCGACCACGTACCAGCCGGCACGCGGACGAACCGCGACGAAGCCGCGCGCCTGAAGCTGCATCAAGGCTTCACGCACCACCGTGCGGCTGACTGAAAACATCTCGGCGAGCTCTTGCTCACCCAGCCTTTCGCCAGGGCGGATCTTGCGCGCCAGAATCGATTCAACGACCCGTTGCGCAATCGGCGACAGCGTGAGCATGGACCTTGATCCTTGCCATGGGCCGTCAGGTGCGCGCCAGTGACGCCGCCGCGGCCTTCGGTCGCAGCATCGCCATCGCGAAGTACACCGTGCCGCCGATCGCCACGCCGAAGAACCAGCCGTAGGTGTTCCACCACGGCGGCAGCAGGCTCGTGAAATTGGGCAGGATCGTCGAGAAGATCGAGCCGATCGCGAAGGCCACCAGCGCGTTGATGTTCCAGCCGCCTTGATAACGGTATTCGCCGTGCTCCTGGTACAGCGCCTCGACGTTGATGTTGCCCTTCGCGATCAGGTAGTAGTCAACCAGGATGATGCCGAGCAGTGGCCCCATCGTGGCGCCGATGGCGTTGACGAACTGCGACGCGTTGCCCTCCCACGGCGCGAACGGGTACAGCACCAGGGCAATCGCCGCGGCGATGTAGCCACCGCGCTTGAAGCTGATGGCGCGCGGGAAGACGTTCGAGATGTCGAACGCTGCCGAGACGAAGTTGGCCACCACGTTGATGCCCAGCGTGGCCGCCGCGAAGCTCACGGCCGCGATCAGCGCCAGCACCCAGCTGTCGAACTTGGCCGAGATCTGCTCGGGGTGCAGCAGCACTTCACCGTAGACCTTGTAGGCCGCAATCGTCGTGATCCCGGCGACGAGTGAAAACGCGATCAGGTTGACCGGCAGGCCCCACAGATTGCCGGTCTTGACCGCTTGCTTGTTCTTGGCGTAGCGCGAGAAATCGCAGAAGTTCAGGTACAGGGCCGCGAAGTACGTGACCCAGGTCGCGCCGACCGCCATCAGGGCCCAGAACGAGCCCGGCTCGCCGCCAACGCCGGTGTCCTTGGTCTTGTCGATCAGCACGTCCATCGGAATGCCGTGCTCGAAGGAAAAGCCGCCCGCCTTGACGCACAGGCCGATCGCCAGCACCAGCATCGCGACCCAGACGGCGGGGCCGGCCCAGTCCTGAAACTTGCGCACGGTCTCCATGCCGCGCTGAATGATCAGCAGTTGCAAGGCCCAGATGAACACATAGCAGATCACCTCCAGGCCGGAGTGGCCCAGCACATGCGTGGTCTTGTGGAATTCGAGCATGCCTTCGTTGCGCACCAGCAGCGCGACGATGGCGCCCGACGCCGCCGCCGTCTGCGCGCCGTACCAGAAGCAGGCCACGACCGCCCGCACCATCGCCGCCAGGTTGGCGCCCCAGATGCCGAACGAGGCGCGCGCCAGCACCGGGTACGGCACGCCCGTCTTCTCGCCGGCGAAGCCGATCAGGTTCATCAGCACGAAGATGATCAGCGAGCCCAGACCGATGGCGATGACGAAGTTGACGAAGCTGCCGCACAACAGGAACAGGCTCGCGGCGAGGTAGTAGCCCCACAAGCTGTGCACGTCCGAGGTCCAGACGTTGAAGATGCTGAACGCGCCCCAGGTTCGGTCCTTGGCGGGTGCGAGGTCTTCGTTGTAGAGGCCGGGGGAAGCGTTGCGCAAGGTCATGGTGTCGGCTCCGGTGGATCGAAAAGCTCGCAAGACCCGAGGCAAAAACCCGGACCCGCGCCAAGTGAAATTCAATCTGATATACAAGAATATAGACAAGATAACCCGGCGTGCCATTTGCGTAAACCCTGAGCCTTGTCGATCGGCCTGCGAAGACCAGATCGGCCTGCCCCCCCGGCCGGAGGACCGCCAAGACCGTTCAGGGCATTTTGTGACTGAGCAGTGCAAACAAACATCCGATCGCGTAGAGTCTGCGTATCGAACACTGCAGTCGGACGCTTTCGTCCGCGAAATCAGGAGCGCAGAGATGGCCGACAGCACCGCCGTTGCAGTCAACTGGGTCGAACAGGGTCTGGTGCCGGACCGGGTCGTGCGGCTCGGCATCCGCCGGCTGCTGAAGGCCCGCCTGGCGGAACTGCGCAGCGACGATGTGGCGGCCAGCGCCGAGCTGACCCAGGCCTTCCTCGACGACCTGCGCCACGCCCCGCTCGCGCTGCTGCCCGAGAAGGCCAACGAACAGCACTACGAGGTGCCGGCCGAGTTCTTCGGCGCGGTGCTGGGCACGCACCGCAAGTACAGCAGCTGCCACTGGCCGGACGGCGTGACCACGCTGGCGCAGGCCGAGGCGGCCGCGCTGGCCGCGACCTGCGAACGCGCCGGCCTGGCGAATGGCCAGCAGGTGCTCGAGCTCGGCTGCGGCTGGGGCTCGCTGACCTTGTGGATGGCCGAGCGCTACCCCGCCAGCCAGATCACCGCGCTGTCGAATTCAGCCTCCCAGCGTGAACACATCGAGGTGCAGGCGGCAACGCGCGGGCTGGCGAATGTGCGCGTCGTCACCCGCGACTTCAACGACTTCGACACCCCCGCGCGCTTCGACCGCATCGTCTCGGTCGAGATGTTCGAGCACCTGCGCAACTGGCCGCAGGCGTTCGCCCAGGTGGCACGTTGGCTGCTGCCCGGCGGCCGCTTCTTCATGCATGTGTTCGCGCACCGCGACGCCGCCTACGAGTTCGTCGAGCGCGACGCGAGCGACTGGATGAGCAAGCACTTCTTCTCCGGCGGCATGATGCCCAGCGACGACCTGGCGCTGCAATGCCAGGACGACCTGCGCCTGCTGCGCCGCTGGCGCTGGGACGGCACCCACTACCAGCGCACGTCCGAGGCCTGGCTGCGCAACATGGACGAGCAGCGCGCCGCGCTCTGGCCGCTGTTCGAGCGTAGCTACGGCGCTGACGCGGGGGTTTGGTGGATGCGCTGGCGGCTGTTCTTCATGTCGGTGGCCGAGCTGTTCGGATTTGAAAATGGGCAGCAATGGTGGGTCAGCCACTATCTGTTCGAGAAGCGGGCGTGATGACGTCGGGCCTGACTTCGGCATCGGCCCGTAACGCCGTTCGTTCCGGCCGTGCCGCTGCGGCCGTGGGCGTGAGCGTGAGCGTGGCAAAGCCGACCCGCACCGTCCAGCTCATCAACTTCGCCGTCTTCCAATCGGCCTGGTTCGCCGCCGTGCTCGGCGCGGCGCACCAATTGCCGCTGTGGGGAACCGCCGCCGTGCTGGCCGCGTTCGCCTGGCACTTGTCGGTCTCGGCGCGGCCGGCCGAAGAGGCGAAGCTGTTCGGCGTGATCTGCCTGATCGGCTTCATCGTCGAGACCGGCCAGGCGCTGCTCGGCCATGTCTCGTACCCGTCGGGCCAGCCGGTGGCAAGCCTGGCGCCGTACTGGATGGTTGCGCTGTGGGGCTTGCTGGCGATCGCACTGAACGTGACGATGCGCTGGTTAAAGCGCCGCTACCTGCTGGCTGCCGTGCTCGGTGCCATCGCCGGGCCGGCGTCGTTCGTGTCGGGCGTGAAGCTCGGCGGTGCGCAGTTCATCCACACCGCGCCGGCGCTCATCATCATGGCCTGCAGTTGGGCGGTGTTGATGCCGGCCTTGATGTGGCTGTCGATGCGCTTCGACGGCGTGGCCGTGCCGCGGGTGCAGATGAAAGCGCAGCGTGCTTGAAAGCTCGCCGTTGCTGCGGGTCGCGCTCAGCGGCCTGGCCCTGATCGCCACACTTGCGGTGCTGACCTGGCTCGCCAGCGTGGTCCGCCGCGACGTGAGCCTGGTCGACCGCACCTGGTCGGTCTTCATCGCCAGCGCGGCCATCGTCTATGCGCTGCTGTTGCCCGCGCCGGGCGAGCGCGGCCTGTGGATGCTGCTGCTGGTGGTCGCCTGGGCGTCGCGCCTGGCGGTGTTCATCACGCGGCGCAACTGGGGCCACGGCGAAGACCGGCGCTATCAGGAGATCCGCGCCCGCAACCAACCCAACTTCGCCTTCAAGAGCCTGTACCTGGTGTTCGCGCTGCAGGCGGTGCTGGCCTGGACCGTCTCGGCGCCGTTCTTCGCCGCCATGTCGGGCAGCCTGACGAGCGCGCCACCGCTTGGTTGGTTCGATGCCGCAGGCATTGCGCTCACGGCCTTCGGCATCGTCTTCGAGGCGATCGGCGATGCGCAGATGGCGATCTTCAAGAAAGACCCGAACAACAAGGGCCAGGTGATGGACCGCGGCGTCTGGCGCTACACGCGGCACCCGAACTATTTCGGCGAGACCTGCGTCTGGTGGGGCTTCTGGCTGATGGCGCTCGGCGGCACGGGCTGGGCCGGCATGTGGAGCGTGGTCTCGCCGCTGCTGATGACGGTGCTGCTGCTGAAGGTGTCGGGCGTCAGCCTGCTGGAAAAGGACATCGGCGAACGCCGGCCGGCGTACCGCGACTACATCGCCCGCACCAATGCCTTCGTGCCGGGCTGGCCGCGTCGCCGGGGGTCGGCGTGAAGGTTAGCGCGTCGATCCGGGCCGGGACCGCGCTGCTGTTGACCGGCCTTGCGGCCCTTGCCAGCGTTCCCAGCCGCGCGGCCGAAGTGGCCTCGCCTGCCACCGGCGAGTGGAACTTCCGCGCCCTGCTCGACGGCAAGCCGATCGGCCAGCACCGCTTCAGTGTCACCCTCGTCGGCAGCGCACAGGGCGACGAGCGCCGGGTGCTCAGCGAGGCCAGCTTCGCCGTCAAGTTTCTCGGCATCACCGCCTACCGCTACCGCCACAAGGCGACCGAACAGTGGCGCGGCGAATGCCTGACCGCGCTGACCGCCACCACCGACGATGACGGCAAGCCGAGCAGCGTGCGCACCGAAGCCGATGGCGATGCGCTGACCATCAAGACGGCGTCGGCAAGCCAGTCGCTGAGTGGCTGCGTGATGAGCTTCGCGTACTGGAACCCCGCCATCCAGACCCAGACCCGGCTGCTCAACGCGCAGACCGGCAAGGCCGAGACGGTGCAGGTCCGCCGCATCGGCAGCGGCTCGGTCGACGTGCGCGGGCAGCCGGTCGCCGCCACCCGCTTTCGCATCACCGGGCCGGCCGAGCCGATCGACGTGTGGTATTCGGCGCAGGGCGAGTGGATCGGTCTGGACTCGCTGGTCGGCGGCGGGCGCAAGCTCAGCTACCGCCTGCAATGAAGTTAGGAAACGCCATGAACCAGGAACCCCATCATGCGCATGACATCGTTGTTGTTGATCGCCACACTCGCGGGTTGCGCCGGCATGGCTGATACACCGCTCAAGCCGGTGACGCTGGTTCCGCAGGTCGACCTGCCGCGCTTCATGGGCGACTGGCATGTGATCGCGAACATCCCGACCTTTCTCGAGAAGGGCGCACACAACGCGAAGGACAGCTACCGGCTCGACGCCGACGGCACCATCCCGACCACCTTCAGCTTCAACGCCGACGGCTTCGACGGCAAGCCGAAGAGCTACACCTCGCGCGGCTTCATCCTCGACGGCGGCAATAACGCCGTCTGGGGCCAGCAGTACCTCTGGCCGATCAAGGCCGACTACCGCATCTCGTACCTGTCGAACGATTACAGCCAGGTCGTGATCACGCGCGAGAAGCGCGACTATGTGTGGATCATGGCGCGCACGCCGACGATTCCCGAAGCCGACTTCGAGCGGCTAAAGGCCTTCGTCGGCACCCAGGGCTATGACGTGAACAAGCTGCTACGGGTGCCGCAGGCGAGTGGGCGGTAGGGGCGATGTGGGCGGGCTGAAGCGATCAACTCACCACCGCGCAGGCGCAGAAAACGCTGAGGATCGCAGAGAAGAGAAGGAGAGAATTTTTCTTCACTGACTCTGCGCAACTCTGCGCAACTCTGCGCAACTCTGCGCAACTTTGCGTTTTCTGCGCCTCTACGGTGGTGCGTTGAGTTCCTGCAAGCCACGCGCAATGCGCGCTTCAAATGGCTGGGCCTGCGCCATCACGATGAGCCCCACAGCCTCGCCGATGCGCGACACTGGAATTCGACGGCGACTGCGGCTGCGGCTGCGGCGCCAGCGCCGAAGCAGCCGCATGGCGCTTGGGCTCTGCTTGTGTTGTGCTTGCGTTCGCCCTTGGCTTGACTGAGACTTGCGGCGCGCTGCACGTCCGCCGCGCTCTCGCCCGCCGCCTTCAGCCCACCGAACCGATGAGCACCCTGCGCGCCCTGCTCCTGACCGATGTCGTCGACAGCACCAAGCTGACCGAAGCGCTCGGCGACGCGGCGATGGCCGACCTCTGGATCGCCCACGACCGCGCGGCGCGCGACCTGCTGCCAGCCTGGCGCGGCCGCGAAATCGACAAGACCGACGGCATGCTGCTGCTGTTCGACAGCGCCGCCGACGCGGTCGGCTACGCGCTCGCCTACCACCGTGCGCTCGCGGCCCTGAAGCTGCCGTTCAGCGCCCGCGCCGGCATCCACGTCGGCCCGGTGAGCCTGCGGGCGAACAGCACCGACGACATTTCGCGCGGTGCCAAACCGGTCGAGGTCGATGGCCTGGCGCTGCCGATCGCGGCGCGCGTGATGTCGATCGCGCTCGGCCGCCAGACCTTGCTGAGCACCGACGCGCGGCTGGCGCTCGGCGTCGCGCCCGAACGCGTCCAGTCACATGGCCACTGGCGGCTGCAGGGCGTCACAGACCCGGTTGAACTGTTCGAGATCGGCGACGCCGACGCGCCCTTCGCCGCACCGCCCGACGCCGGCAAGGCCTACCGCGTCGTGCGCCAGGGCGAGCTGTGGCAGCCGGTGCGCCAGATCAAGCACAGCCTGCCAGCTGAACGCGACAGCTTCGTCGGCCGCCAGGAGCCGCTGCTGGCACTCGCGAAAAAACTCGAAGACGGCGCCCGGCTCGTCTCGGTGCTCGGCATGGGCGGCACCGGCAAGACCCGGCTGGTGACCCGCTTTGCGTGGAGCTGGCTCGGCGAGTTCCCCGGCGGCGTGTGGTTCTGCGACCTGTCGCAATCGCGCAGCGTCGACGGCATCTTCTTCGCCGTGGCGCAGGGCCTGGACGTGCCGCTCGGCAAGACCGACCCGGTGGTGCAGCTCGCGCATGCAATCAACGGCCGCGGCCAGTGCCTGGTGATCCTGGACAACTTCGAGCAGGTCGCGCGGCATGCGGAGGAAACACTCGGGCGCTGGCTCGACCGCGCCGCCCAGGCCAGGTTCATCGTCACGACGCGCGAGGTGCTGGGCATCGTGGGGGAGGAGACGATGGCGCTGGCGCCGCTGCCGGCGAGTGATGCGGTTCGGTTGTTCGAGCATCGAGCTGCGGCCGCGAATGGGGCAATGCCGGTGTCCGGAGAAGACCGCATTGCAATAGCCTCACTGGTGAAACTGCTGGACGGCCTTCCGTTGGCGATCGAACTTGCCGCTGCGCGAGCACGCGTGATGACAACCCAGACATTGCTCAGTCGCATGACCGAGCGCTTCAAGTTGCTCGCTTCACACGGAGGGCGTCAAGACCGTCAGTCGACCCTGAGAGCTACGTTGGACTGGTCTTGGGACTTGCTGGCAAAACACGAAAGAGTCGCGCTCGCGCAGTTGTCCGTGTTTGAAGGCGGCTTCACTTTCGATGCCGCCGAAGCAGTGATCGACCTCTCGGTGTTCGAAACCGCAGCCTGGTCTGCGGATGTTCTTCATTCGCTGGTGGACAAGTCTCTGTTGAGAAGATCGGCGGCGCACCGCTTCGAGATGCTGCAAAGTGTTCACGAATACGCTGCTGAACATCTGCGCACACAAGGTCGGTTCGAGGGAAGCGGCGCCGCAGCGCTGATTGACACGCAACGCCGACACGGGAGCTTTTTTGCATCGCTTGGAAAAATGCGCGTTGATGCAAATGACTACGAAGATCTCGACAACCTTGTGGTCGCGTGTCGTTCGGCGGTGCTGCGGGGCGACATCGACATCGCGATCGGCGCGCTGGTTGGTTCATGGGACAGACTCAAGCTGCGCGGGCCCTACAGTGTCGCGATCAAGCTGGCCGAACTGGTTCGAACGATTGCCGACCCGTCGGCCCCGACATGGACCGTGCTGGAACGCATCACCGGCAGGGCGCTGGTGACCGCAGGGCGCGGGGCAGATGCCAGGATTCACCTTGATGCGGCACTGCTCGCGGGAAGACTTGCCCAAGACCGGAGCGCCGAAGTCCATGCCATCGGATCGCTGGCCGAGTTGGATGTCTTTGAGGGTCGCATGACGGATGCCGTTGAGCGATATGAATTGGCACTCGTCGGCGCCCGAGAGCTTGCCGACCGGAACTTCGAATGCAGCGTGCTCAATGGTCTGGGCATGTGCCGCGCCGTCATGGGTGACTTCGAAGCGGCCTCGACCTACTTTGAGAGCGGTCTCAGCGTGGCTCGTGACGCATCCGAGCGACGCTGGGAGGGCGGCAGCCTCGGCAATTTGGGGCAACTCCATGCGAATCGTGGCAGCCTGCCTCTGGCCCGGGCTTACTACGACGAAGCACTGCAAATCGCTTGCGAACTCGGCGACCGGCAATGGGAGGGAAATGTGCGCTGCAACCTCGGCCTGCTGCATTTCACCGAAGGCCGCATGACCGACGCACGCCTGCATCTGGACGAAGCGCTGGTTGTCGCTCGAGAACTGGGCTACGCCAGGCTCGAAGCGGTGGTGCTGTGCAACCTTGGAATCGTGCTCGAAGGCATGGAACAACCCGCAGTCGCGCTAACGACCTACGAACAAGCCCTGAAGCTGGCTCGGGACCTGCGTGACCGGCGCTCTGAAGGGCAGTTCCTCGGCTACCTGGGCCTGCTGCATGCGCGCCAGCGGCGATTCGACCAGGCGCATGCGTGCCTGGTCGCAGGGGAGACACTGCTCATCGCCATCTCGGATCGCATGAGTCTGGGCGTGCTGTTGTGTGGCCGCGTGGAAGCAGCGTACCTCGCCAGAGACTCCATGGCTGCCGCAACGATGCTGCTTCGAGCCAGGCAATTGCAATCGGAGCTTGACGCAGAGGACCAGTCGGAATTCGGAGTCGCTCTCAAACGCGCGAGCGCCTTGGTCGAACACCGCGCGTAGGCGTTATGCCCGCTGGGCTATTTGGTCACATTGCACTGGATCGACTTCGCGATCAAGATGGGTTCTTCTTTTGGCTTGCTGTCGGAATTGATGATGGTGGGGTCGCACTCAAACTTGCGGCCTCGGGTCGTGCCATCCTGCTCGGAAAACGCGATCGCGTAAGGAAATTTCATCTCGAGCGTCCAGCCCTTGACGCACCAGCGAAATCGCTTGCTCTTGTCAGTTGTGGGCTTCTCGTCGTCATCGATGACGGAGGGCTCGTTGTAGTTGGCCTGGGTACTGTCTTTGAAGACAACGCCGTCGTGAGAGGAATCTCGCGGGTAGAAGACGAACCCTTCATTCAGAATCCAGATGATTTTCTTCACGTCGCGGTGTTGGTAGAGGGTTTCAGGGCTCATTGATACCGTCCATTTCTCGACGTTATTTTCGACGCTCAGAGAGGCGTTAACGATGACTCGCGCGCAAGGATTTCCCGGCTCTTTGCATGGCTTGTCGCAACTGGCGCCGCTGGCGGATGCTGCGAGCCCTGTCAAGATCAGCCCAGGCAGAATTGAGGCAAACGGGAACGAGTTCATTTGAAGCTCCGTTAGTTTTTTGGGCGATCCGGGCATCACGCCGGATTGCAGTTCGGCAGGGTCACTGCACCAGGCATTGGAGTGGCGAACTGCTACGTTTTGGCTCGGTTGATCGACGTGCCACCGTGATGGCGTCCGAATTGATGATGGTCGGATCGCACTGGAACCGCCTGACAGGCTGGCCCGCCCTGAGCTGATGAAAGATCACGGCGTATTCATAGCCACCGTCCACAAATGGCTTGCGCGCGCGCACCCTGAATCGTTTTCGAGGGTCGGTGGTCTGCGTTCCATCGTCATTGACGACCGTCTCCTGGTCGAACTCTCCGTGGTGACTCTTCACAAATATGCCGTCGCCCTGCGAGCGCACGAACGCGAAGCCTTCAGGCAGGACCCAGACGAGCTTCGTTGTTCTGTGGCGCGGGCCGACATCGATTGGCTCGGGCGTGACGGTCACTTCGTCCGCCGCAGACACCGCAACGCTCGCGCAGGCATAGGCCCTTTGCGCACACTTGGTTGTCCAATCTGATTCCTGGCACAGGGCGGGCGGGCTGACCCATATCAGCGCAATTAAGATGGGCGCGAAACGAGTGACGACGGACATGAATTCTCCTTCGCTGTTCGGCCACGCGGGCCGCAAAGTGCAACATCGTGCGCTCTTGAGCAAGGCCGCGCCTCCACACAATTGACGACAAATTTACGTGTTCACATCGCCCGAAGGCCACTCGACTTGTCCCGTTGATCCAGGTAGCGAAGCGAGCACACCTGGGCTCCGGCATTCATGACTCGACGATTGGGAGAGTCGATGGACAAGCTGTCTGTCAGGCCTGTGCCGGCAGTTGAGTAGCGGAATTCAGCGCCCGAGTGATTCACAGCAGCACGACGTGCTGCGGCTTCGCCCCGCGTACCACCCGCATCGGCAAGCTGGCATCGAAGCTGACCAACCTCAACCCATGCGCCACCGCCATCCCGAGCAACCAGGCATCGGTCACCTGCCGATGCCCGAGCAGTTGCGCGGTATCGAAATGCTCTGTGTCGAGCAAGCTCAGACCGTCGGGCAAGAACTGGTGATGCGCCGTATCCGTCGCCTCTCGCAACCGCTGCGCCACCCGCGCCGCCGGCAGTGCATTCGGGTACCCGGGCTGCGACATGATGCGCACGCAGCCGTTTTGCGTGATCGCGCACGAGGCCCAGCCTGCTGCGATGTTCGCGCTCAGCCAGGCGCTGGCGCGAACGTGGTGCAGATGGTCGGCGTCGAGCAGCGCGATGAGCACGTTCACATCGAGCAAGGCGCGGCGCGGTGTGCGGTCTGCCTTGTCTTGCGTGGCCGGCCGGGATGACACCACATACCGAAGGGCAGTTTCGCGCACCCGCACCGCAGGCGTGGTGATGCGCGCACCCGAACCGGCGGCTGTGCCTTTGCGCGTTGCCACTCAGTACTCGCCTTCGTCGCGCAGCTTCTCGATCAGCGCATTGGTGACCACCGCGCCGCGCGAAGCGAACGGCTGAAACCCATGCGCTGCGACCGACCTGCGCTTCGTGGCTGCGGCCGGCGCCGCGCCCTGCGTCAGCGCCCGGCGCGCCAGCTCCGACAGCACCTGGCCGGCGGTCTTGTTTTCGCGGCGGGCAATTTCCTTGGCGCTGGCGAGCACGTCGTCATCGAGATCGAGGGTGGTGCGCATGGCGGTGAATGGTTGATGCAGTATCATCAGATGATAGTGCATCTGATGCGGTTGGGGCGGTTGCGTGCGCGCGCTCACCCCGCCTTCGGCTTCTCCACATGCCCGCCGAACTGAAACCGCATCGCGCTCAGCACCCGGTTCTGAAACTCCGCTTCGCCGCGCGAGGCAAAACGCGCATAGAGCGCTGCCGTGAGCACCGGCGCCGGCACGGCTTCGTCGATGGCGGCCTTGATGGTCCAGCGGCCTTCGCCGGAATCGGCCACCTGGCCGCTGTACTTTTCGAGCTGCGGGTCGTCGGCCAGCGCCACCGCCGTCAGGTCGAGCAGCCACGACGAGATCACACTGCCGCGCCGCCACAGTTCGGCAATGTCCTGCAGCGGCAGGTCGTAGCGGTAGTGATCGGCGTCGCGCATCGGTGTCGTCTCGGCATCGACGGCGTGGCGGGTTGCACCGATGTTGGCGCCGCGCAGGATCGCCAGGCCCTCGGCGTAGGCGGCCATCATTCCGTACTCGATGCCGTTGTGGACCATCTTCACGAAGTGACCGGCGCCGCTGGCACCGCAGTGCAAGTAGCCGTGCTCGGCGGTGCTTTGCAGGCCGTTGTTGGCAACGGCCTTGCGCCCCGGCGTGGGCGCGATGTCGCCGCTGCCGGGCGCCAGCGTCACGAAGATCGGGTCGAGCCGGCGCACCACATCGGCCTCGCCGCCGATCATCATGCAGTAGCCGCGCGCCAGGCCCCACACGCCGCCGCTGGTGCCCACATCGACATAGTGAAGCTGGTGCGCGGCCAGTTCCCGGGCGCGGCGAATGTCGTCCACGTAATGCGAATTGCCGCCGTCGATCAGCGTGTCGCCGGCCTCGAGCAAGGGCAGCAGTTCGGTGATGGTGGCATCGACGCCGGCGGCCGGCAGCATCAGCCACAGGGTGCGTGGTCGGGCCAGTTGGCCGACCAGGTCGGCGAGCGATTCGGCACCCGCAGCACCCACCTCCACCAGCGCTTGCACCGCTGCCGGCAGGTGGTCGAACACCACCGCTTTGTGCCCGCCCTGAATCAGGCGGCGCACCATGTTCGCGCCCATGCGGCCGAGGCCGATCATTCCGAGTTGCATCGCTGACTCCAGAAGCGCGCCGGGGCGCGGGTGCTGCATCGTAGATCGGGCACGCCGATACTCGGCGCGACAAGCTTCATCCACGCCAGCACCGCCAGCACCGCCACACCGCCACCATGCCACCTGCCCTCGATCCTCTGGTCGACATCGATGCCGACATCGACGCCCACTTCAGCGCCGCCGCCATCACCGCCGCCGCCGCCCGCATCGCCCCGCATGTTCGCCAGACACCGCTCTGGCGCCTGCCCGGCAGGGCCCTCGGCCTGCCAACCGGCACACCGCCGTGCGAGGTCTGGCTGAAGCTCGAACACCTGCAGCGCTCGGGCAGCTTCAAGGCGCGCGGCATGTTCAACCGGATGCTCGCGAACCCGATCCCGCCGGCCGGCGTGATCGCGGCCTCGGGGGGCAACGCGGGCATCGCCACGGCACTGGCAGCGCAGGCGCTCGGCGTGCGTGCCGAGGTCTATGTGCCGAGTGTGATTTCGCCCGCCAAGCGTGACAAGCTCATCGCACTCGGCGCCCAGGTCGTGATCGCCGGCGACGCCTACGCCGACGCGCTGCTGGCCTGCGAAGCGCGCCAGCGCGAGACCGGCGCGTTGCTGATGCACGCCTACGACCAACCCGAAGTGGTGGCCGGCGCCGCCACCCTGGCGCGCGAGATCGAGGCCCAGGCCGGCACGCCCGACGCGCTGCTGGTGAGCGTCGGCGGCGGCGGCCTCGTCGCCGGCATCGCCGCGTGGTTCGCCGGGCGCAGCCGCGTCGTCGGGCTCGAACCCGAACTCGCACCGACGCTGTACCGAGCCCGCGAAGCCGGCATGCCGGTGGACGTGGCGGTCGGCGGCATCGCCGCCGATTCGCTCGGCGCGCGGCGCATCGGCGCCATCGCATGGCGGGTCACGCAGCAGCATGTGGCGCAGGCCGTGCTGCTCGACGACGCCGCGACCCGCGCCGCGCAGCGCTTCCTGTGGGCCGAGTTGAAGCTCGCCGTCGAACCCGCCGCCGCGCTGCCGCTGGCCGCACTGCAAAGCGGCGCGATCCGCCCGCGTGCGGGCGAAGCGCTGTGCCTGATCGTGTGCGGGGCGAACCTGGATGTGGCCAGCTTGGCGTGACACGGCATGGCCGTTCACCCGGTGCTGTATCCGACAGTTCAAACGTTGCCACTGCGGCGCACACGCCGTAAGCTGGCACGGTCCCAGATCATCAACTTTTCGCGGAGACGACCATGCCCGACCACGTCTACAAGCTGCTCGAACTCACCGGCTCGTCAACCCTGAACATCGAGGATGCCGTCAGCAGGGCGATCGCGAAGGCGCACGAGTCGGTGCGCAACATCCAGTGGTTCAGCGTCACCGAAACGCGCGGCCATGTGGTGGACGGCAAGATCGCGCACTGGCAGGTGTCGCTGAAGGTCGGCTTCACGCTCGATTGAGCGGCGGGCGCATCACATGCACCTGTTGATCCTCGGCGGCGGCGTGTTCCTCGGCGCGGCCGCGCTGCGCTCGGCGCTGGCCGGCGGCCACCGCATCACGGTGTTCAACCGGGGCCGCTCATGCAGTGTGTGGCCGGCCGGCGTCGAGGTGCTGACGGGCGACCGCAGCGCCGACCTCAGCGCCCTCGAAAGCCGCCCTGGCGCGGCGTGGGACGCCGTCATCGACACCTGCGGCTATGTGCCCGCCGACGTGCGCGCCAGCGCCCAGGCGCTGCGCGCTTGCGGCCGCTATCTGTTCGTCTCCAGCACCTCGGCCTATGCGACGCCGAGCCAGGTACCGGTGCGCGAAACCGATGCGCTCGCCAGCGCCGAGGGCATCGCCCCGGACGACCGCGACCTGAAGCACTACGGGCCGCAAAAGGCAGCCTGCGAAGCCGAGGTGCTGGCTGTGTTCGGGAGCCGCGCGCTGATCGTGCGGCCGGGGCTGATCGTCGGCCCTGGCGACCGCAGCGGCCGCTTCAGCCACTGGCCCTGGCGCATGGCGGCCGGCGGCGAGATGCTGGTGCCCGACGTGGCGGCTGCAGCCGATGCAGCCGATGCAGCCGACCGTGAGCCCCTGCAATTCATCGATGTGCGCGACCGTGGCGCCTGGCTGGTGCGGCTGATCGAGGAAGGCGCACACGGCGTGTTCAACGCCACCGGCCCGGTCGGTGCCACCGGCCCGGTCGACACCATCGGCTGGACCACGCTGCTGGCGGCTTGCCGCACGGAGGCCGCCGCGCGCGGCCTGACACCGGCCACCACCGTGGGCGTCGACGAGGCCTTCCTGCTGCGCAACGCGGTGCAGCCTTGGAGCGAGCTGCCGCTGTGGCTGCCGTCCACCGAACCCGAGTACGCCGGCTTCAACCGCGTCGATGTGACGCGCGCGGCCGCTGCCGGGCTGCGCACCCGGCCGTTGCGCGACACGGTGGGCGCGGTGCTCGATGAGGGCATGCCGGCGCCCGACGACAAGCGCCGCGCCGGCAAGCTCACGCGCGACCGGGAAGTGCAACTGCTGGCCGCATGGGCGGCGGTCTCAGTGCCGCCGAAGGCCGGCTGACAATCATGCTTGCGCCCATCGCGCTCGAACTCGTCCGGCCCTCGGCCGAGCACCTGCCCGGCTACATCGCCGCCCTGCAGCGCGGCTGGTCGGCCGACAACCTGCGGGGTGCCGCCGCAGCCGCCGAAGATCTGGAACACATCGCCGCCGACGCCGCCGGCTTCCTCGCCCAGATGGTCGACCGCGAGGCCCGAAGCGGCCCGGTGACCCTGCCCGACGGCTCGCAGTTCGCGCGCCTGCCGAGCCTGCGCTACTGGCTGTGGGACGGCGAGTTCTGCGGCAGCATCGGCTTGCGCTGGCCGGCCGACAAGGGCGCGATGCCGCCCCATGTGCTCGGCCACATCGGCTACGCGGTGGTGGCGTGGAAGCAGCGCCTGGGTTACGCCACACGCGCCCTCGCGTTGCTGCTGCCCAAGGCCCGCGCCGAAGGCCTGGCGCAGGTCGAGATCACGACCGACCCGGCGAACATCGCTTCGCAGCGCGTCATCACGGCAAACGGCGGCGTGCTGGTGGAGCACTTTCAGCGGCCGGCGGCTTATCAGACAACCTCCGTGCTGCGCACTCCGGTATTCGCCCTTCGGGCGGCCGGCGTTTTCCGGCGCACGTCGGGCGTCGACAGGCGCTCGGGATGCTCCGCAGTGGTGAGGTGGGTGTCCAATCGCGCCGCGCGCGCAAGCCCGTCAGCGAACCGGCACCAGGCGCAACGAAGCCTGCAGCTCTGCGGCCGCCTGCGTCTCGGGGTGCGACGCGCCGAGTGTGGCGTCGAGGTGCCTGAGGGCCGCGCCGGCATCGCCGAGCGCAGGCTCGCGCCGGCCAGCCGCCCGCTCGATGCGCGCACGCAATGCCAACGCGCCGCCGATTTCGCTCGACTTGTTGACATCGAGCGCACTGCGCTGCGCCGCCGCCAACGCGCGTTCGCATTCGGCCCGGGCCGGCTCGATGCCGCCGGCCGCCAACGCCGCCTCGGCGCGCGCCAGCGCCACGCCGTAGGCCGCGCCGTGCGTGTCGCCGCCGGCCGCATCGACCTTGCTGCGCGCAGCGTCCAGCGCCCGCGTTGAGCCTGCGAAGTCGCCGCGCGCGGCGGCCAGCAAGGCCTCGACACGGAGCACATCGAACTGCGCCGGTCGCCCGTCCCGCAACACGGCGACACGGCCCGGTTCGGCCCGCGCGAACACCTCCACCGCAGCGGCCGTGCGCCCGGCGCGCAGCAGCGCTTCGGCAGCCGCCAGCTCGGCCGGCAGCACCAGGCGCAGATGACCCTGCTCGCGCGCGACCGAGGCGGCGCGCTGCAACACGGTGGCGGCTTCGGCGTCGCGCGCCAACGCCATCAGCACCTTGCCGTGCTCCAGGTCGATGGCGGGGTCGGAGCGGGACGGGCGGAGCAGGTGCGCGGCAGAGGCTTCGTCGGCCTCGGACAAAGGCAGCGCGGCCAGCGGCTGGCCGCCGACCCGCATCAGGCCGGTGACGACACTTGAGCGGCGCACCACCGCCATCGACTCGCGGCCCTGGCCCGCCACGCTGTCGGCAAGCAGCGGCGCGGCAACGCCCAAGGCCTGCGCATTCAAGCCGCCCTGCAGCAGCGCGCGCGACAACGCACTGCGCAGCACGCGGTGCTGTTCGCCGTCGCGCACGCCGGCCGCTTCCAGAGTCTGCAAGGCCGCGCGCGTCATCGCGATGCCGGCCTCGACCTGGCCGAGCGCCAGCGCGATGAAGCTGCGCGTCATGCGGCACTCGACCCGGCTCGGTACCGACAGGTCGGCACCGGCCGCCATCAGGCGGTCGGCCCGGTCGATCTCGACCAGCGCCTGGCCCGGCTCGTCCATCTCGACCAGGTAGCGGCCCAGCGAACACGCCAGATTCACCGGCACGGCGCTGGTCGGCAAGGTCATCAGGTCGGTGCCCTGAATCGCCGCGATCGCCTGGTGCAGCAGGGCCGCCGCGCGCCCCATGTCACCGAGCTCGGCGTAGCGGCCGGCCGTCTGGCGCAGCAGCGCCACCTTGATGATCGGGGCCTCGAAGCGCGTCTTGTCGATCAGCTCGCTGGCCCGGTCGAGCTGGCGGCGGATCGCGCCCGGGTCGGCGCCGGCAGCGTCGCGCATCAGCAGTTGCAGGAACTCGTTGGTGCCGCGCTGCAAACGCTGCTGCTCAAGCGCGCCGTCGCGCTCCTGGCGTGCCACCTCGGCCTCGCGGTTCGCGCGCTGGCTTTGCAGCTCGGCCCGGTGCGCCTGGCTGAGCGTGCCGATCAGACCGCCGATGATGGCAACGAAGGTCAGTACCCCGGCCGCGACCGCGCCGCGATGGCGCGTGACGAAGCGCCCGGCGCGGTAGCCGAATGAGTCGGGTCGGGCGCTCACCGGCTCGTGCGCCAGATGCCGGCGCAAGTCTTCGCCGAGTGCCGCCACCGTCGGGTAGCGTTGCGCCGGGATCTTGCGCAAGGCGCGCGCGACGATGTTCTCCAGATCGCCTTGCAACTGGCGGCGCAGCCGCTGCGGCGAGGTGTCGCGGTCGGCCGCGGTGCCGGCCGTGGCGACGACGGCGCTCGTCAGGCGCCCTGCGTCGGTCTCGAGCGTGGCGCGCATGACCTCGTCCGGCGAGCCGCCGGCCGGCGCCGTCGGGTGGCTGCCGACCAGCAACTGGTAGAGCAGAACGCCGAGCGCGTACACATCGGTGGCGGTGCTCACGGCCTGGCCGCGCAGCTGCTCCGGCGCGGCGTATTCGGGCGTCATCGCGAAGCTGCCCTCGCGCGTGATCGGCATCAGGCCGGCCAGCTCGGCCTCGTCGAGCACGAGCTTGGCGATCCCGAAGTCGAGCAGCTTGACCACGCCCTCGGTGCTGACGAGGATGTTGCTGGGCTTGATGTCGCGGTGGATCACGAGCTGCGTGTGGGCGTGGGCGACGGCACCGAGTACCGCGGCGAAAATCGTTAGGCGCTGCGCCACGTTCAGCCTCAACGCGTTGCAGTAGCGGTCGATGCGCTGGCCTTCGACGAGCTCGAGCACCAGGTAGGGCTGGCCCGCCCGCGTCACGCCGGCGTCCATCAGGCGGGCGATGTTCGGGTGGTCCAGGCGCGCCAGGATCGCGCCCTCGCGCTCGAAGCGCTGCGCGCCTTCGCGGCCGAGCAGCGACAGGTGCAGCAGCTTGATCGCGACCTTGCCCTCGAAGCGCCCATCGGCACGCCGGGCCCGCCACACCGTGCCGGTGCCGCCCTGACCGAGCGGCGCCTCCAGCACATAGGCGCCGATCTGCTGGCCTTCCAGCACGTTTGCTGCAGCGTCGGCGGCGCGCGGGCCGGCGCTTGCGGTGCCAGTGGTGCGCTCGCTGCCATCGCTGCCATCGGTGCTGGACAGGCTGCCGTCGAGGAAGCGGGCCGCGCCGGCGTTGGCCGCGTCGCGCTCGAACGCCGCCACTTCAGCCGCCAGTTCAGGATCTTGCGCGCGCAGGGCTTCGAGGCCTTGCGCGCGCGCCGCCGCGGGCAGGTCGAGCAGCTCGTCGAGCACCGAACTCAGTTGCTTCCAACGCGCGGGGTCGAGGGTCGCCATGGTGGAAAGAGGTGATGAAGAAAACGCGACCCGGCGAGCTGCGAAAGAGCGCGCCGGTTCAATTCGGCGCGAGCGCGCGAAACAGCAGCACGCGGGCCTTTTCCCACTGGCGCCGCACGGTGCGTTCGCTGACGCCGTGCAGCGCGGCGATCTCGGCCATCGTGAAGCCGCAGAAGAACTTCAGGTCGACCACCGTGGCCAGATCGGATTGGAGCGCGGCGAGTTCGTCAAGCGCAGCGCCGATGTCGTGCAGGAACTCGGGCTGCTCGCAGGCGTCTGCCGTCTGCGTGTCGAGCGAGGTGATGTCGATGCCGCCGCCGCGCTTTTGCGCATTGCGCTCGCGGACCCGGTCGACGACGAGGCAGCGCATCGCCCGCCCCGCGTAACTGAGGAAGCGCGCGCGGTCGGGAAACACCAGGCCCTCGCGCTGCGACATCTCAAGATAGGCCTCGTGCAGCAAGGTGGTCGCGCCCAGCACGGCGCCCGGGCCGTGGCGCCCGGCTTCGCGCCGGGCCAGCCGGTGCAGCTCGCTGTACAGCGTGGCGAACAGCAAGCCGGGCGTCGTCGGGTCGGCAGCCTGCGCTTGGCGCAGCAGCCGTGCTGCGGAGGCTACGGCGTCGTCCATCAAGGAACCCGAGCCGCCGACCGCGCCCTGCTGCGGGCGTCGCAGCCAGCACCACGAACGCAAGTCCTGCACGCCATCGATCAACCTTCCTGAAGGCCCTTGGATGAAGCGCCCTCGACCGCCGCACCCCAGGGACCAGCCTCGTATTCTGCGCCGCCAGGGCTGCCGTGCACACGGCCTTCAGAACGTCGGCGCCGAGCCGTCGGAATCGGGCGCCACGCGGACCTTGAACACCTCGTGTGCCGACGGCAGCGACGCGTCCGACGCCGGTGCCTGCCACGCATCGGGCAAGGCGCCCGCCAGCGTGGTCGGCAGCGGCCGGGCCGGGTGGACCGCATGCGCCGTGTTGTGGCGCAGGGCCGTGATGCCGATGGCGGCGGCGCCCAGCATGGCCGCGACGACGGCGACGGCGAGCCAGCGCGAACGACGCGGTGGGTTGAACGGGTCTTGAGTGCTCATGGTGTTCACAGTGCTTTCAAAAAGCTGACCAGGTCGCGCTGTTCGTCTTCGCTGAAGCCGATGCCGAACCGGTCGTTGTAGAACTTCACCACCGCCGGCAGATCGGCGGCCGCGCCGTTGTGGAAGTAGGGTGCACGGGCCGCCAGGGCGCGCAGGGTCGGGCCCTTGAAGCGGCCGATGTCCTGCCACTTGCCGGTGACCAGCGCGCGGCCCGGGTCGGTGGTCTCGATCAACGCGCCCGTCTCCTTGTGGCGCAGGGTGTAGAGCGGCATGTCGGGCGTGCGCCGGCTCGCGTCGGCGATGCCGATGTCCAACGGCATCGGGATCGAATGGTTGCCGGCATTCGGCGTGTTGTGGCAGGTGGTGCAGGTGCCCACCAGGGTGGTGATGTGCAGGTCGTCATTGATGCCCTTCACGCCGCTGATGAGGATCTGCTTGCCGTTGAACAGCGCCTGGCCGCGCGCCACGGCACGGCGTGCCACGGCCACGTTGCGGTCGCGTCCTTCTTCGTCGGGCCGGCGCGCATCGGGGATGAAGGTGGCCCAGGCATCGAACAGCCGCATCACGTCGGGCGTGAAAGCGGCGTGGGTGCGGTAGTCGCCGACCAGCACGTCGTTGATGCCGAAGTACGACTCCTGGGTCGACACGAAGCTCGGCCCGCCATGCGCGCCGTGGTTGGTCAGGCGGCCGGCATCACGGTCGGAAATCTGCGCCGTGAACAGGCCCAGCTCGAAGGCGATGATCGAAGCGCGTTGCCTCTCTGTAAGCGCCGTCACGGCTTGCGCATGGCCGACGGTGGCGGCGTTCGACTGGTCGTCGAGGTCGAAGTGCAGCGGCGCGAAGCAGGTCATCGTGCCGAAGATGCAGTCGGTCGAGGTGGCACTGCGGAAGGTTTCGCGACCGTCCCACATCACCGTGTTGATGAAGCGCAGGTTGGTGGTGGGCAGCGGCCGGCGGAACAGCGACAGTTCCTTCGCCGAAGCGAAGCCGTACGGGTCATCGACCTTCAGCAGCTCGAACTGCGCGCCCTCGGGAATGCCGATGCCGACGCGGATCAGCCCCTTGTCGAGCAGCATGCTGTAGGCGACCTTGCGCGCCGCGCGGGTCGACACATCGGCCAGCGGCGAGTTGGCGCCGTCGTTCAGGCGAAAGATCGGCTCCAGGCCGTGGCTGGCCTCGAAGCGCTCGCGCACGCCTTGCGGCGTGATCGTCCAGCCCTCCTGCGCGAGGTGGCAGGTGGCGCAGCTGCGGCCGTTGCTGCCCAGGCTCTGGAAGAACGGGTTGTT
>JANXZA010000176.1 GCA_025355745.1 Rhizobacter sp.
CGTCAACGGCGGCACCTTCACGGTCGCCGGCAGCGACGGCACGGTGCTCGCGCTCGATGCCCAAAGCGGGCGCGAGGTGTGGCGTGCGAATGCGGGTGCGAAGCTCGGCGCAGGCGTCGGCAGCGACGGGCGCTTCGCGGCGGTCGTGACCCGCGACGGCGAGCTCGTGACCTTCGAGCAGGGCCAGCTCAAGTGGCGCAAGCCGCTCGGCACGCGCGTCTCGACCGCGCCGCTGGTGGCCGGTGAGCGCGTCTTCGTGCTCGGCATCGACCGCGGCGTGCAGGCTTTCGATGCCATCGACGGCCGCAAGCTCTGGAGCCTGCAGCGCCCCAGCGACCCGTTGACGCTGGCGCAGGCCGGCGTGATCGCCGCCTTCAAGGACACCTTGCTGGTCGGGCAGGGGCCGCGCCTGGCCGGCGTCGATCCGCTGCAAGGCACGGTGCGCTGGGAAGTGCCGGTGGGTGCGCCGCGCGGCGCCAACGAGATCGAGCGTCTGGCCGATCTGGTCGGGCCGGCGGTGCGCAGCGGTGACGTGGTCTGTGTGCGCTCGTTCCAGGCGGCGGTGGGCTGCGTCGATGCCGAACGCGGAGCGGTGCTGTGGAGCAAGAACATCGGCGGCATCGACGGCGTGGCCGCCGATGCCGAGTTCGTCTTCGGTGCCGATGCATCGGACCGTCTGACCGCCTGGAAGGCCGGCAGCGGTGACCTGGCCTGGACCTCCGACAAGCTGCAATACCGCGGCCTGGCGACGCCGCTGAGCGTCGGCAAGGCGGTCGTCTTCGGCGATGCCGACGGCACCGTGCACTGGCTTTCGCGCGACACCGGCGAGGCGCAGTTGCGGCTGCCCACCGATGGCAGCGCGATCGTCGGCGCGCCGGTGGTGTCGGGCTCGACGATGCTCGTGGTCACGCGCAACGGCGGGCTGTTCGCCTTCCGCGCGCAGTGAGCCTGCCCCTGCCGACGATCCGGCCGCGCGGCGCATGAAACCCGTCATCGCCCTGGTCGGCCGGCCGAACGTCGGCAAGTCGACCTTGTTCAATCGCATCACCAAGAGCCGCGATGCGATCGTCGCCGACTTCTCCGGCCTGACCCGCGACCGCCACTACGGCGACGGGCGCAGCGGCGATCACGAGTTCATCATCGTCGACACCGGCGGCTTCGAGCCCGACAACCCGACCGGCATCGTCAAGGAGATGGCCAAGCAGACGCGCCAGGCTGTGGCCGAGGCCGACGCGGTGATCTTCGTCGTCGATCTGCGGGCCGGCGTGGCCGGGCAGGACCACGACATCGCGCGCTACCTGCGCACCACCGGCAAGAAGGTGTTCCTGGCGGTGAACAAGGCCGAAGGCATGCCCGAGTCGCCGCTGCTGGGCGAGTTCTTCGAGCTCGGCCTCGGAGACCCGCACCCGGTCTCGGCGGCCCATGGCCAGGGCATTCGCAGCCTGACCGACGCCGCGCTGGCGCACTTCGAGTTCGACGAAGACGAAGAAGCCGAGCCTGATGCCGGCGCGCCGATCCGGCTGGCGGTGGCGGGCCGGCCGAACGTCGGCAAATCCACCCTCATCAACACCTGGCTCGGCGAGGAGCGGCTGGTTGCGTTCGACCAGCCGGGCACGACGCGCGACGCGATCAGCGTTCCGTTCGAGCGCGGCGGCCAGAAGTTCGAGCTCATCGACACGGCCGGCCTGCGCCGCCGCGGCAAAGTGTTCGAGGCGATCGAGAAGTTCTCGGTCGTCAAGACCTTGCAGGCGATCTCGAATGCCAACGTCGTGCTGCTGCTGCTCGACGCCACGCAGGGCGTGACCGATCAAGACGCTCACATTGCAGGTTATGTTCTCGAGAGCGGCCGGGCCGTGGTGCTGGCCGTGAACAAGTGGGACGCGGTCGACGACTACCAGAAGCAGACCTTGCAGCGCTCGATCGAGCAGCGCCTGGCGTTCCTGAAGTTCGCGCCGGTGATGCACATCTCGGCGATCAAGCGCCAGGGCCTCGCGCCGGTGTGGAAGGCGATCGCCGACGCGCATTCGTCGGCGATGCGCAAGATGTCGACGCCGGTGCTGACGCGGCTGCTGCAGGACGCGGTGGAGCACCAGGCGCCGAAGCGCGCCGGCGCGTTCCGACCGAAGCTGCGCTATGCCCACCAGGGCGGCATGAACCCGCCGCTGATCGTGATCCACGGCAACTCGCTCGACCATGTCACCGAATCGTACAAGCGCTTTCTCGAAGGGCGTTTCCGCGAGCACTTCAAGCTCACCGGCACGCCGATGCGGATCGAGCTGCGCAGCTCGAAGAACCCCTTCGACACGAAGGAGTGACCGTGCTCATGCGGGGGGATCGCGGCCATCGCCCAGGCCAGCGCAAACCCTGTGTTAACGTCATTTGCTTCCAAACTACATCACGGAGAATATCGTGAGCAACAAAGGGCAACTCCTCCAAGACCCGTTCCTGAACCTGCTGCGCAAGGAGCATGTTCCGGTCTCGATCTACCTCGTCAACGGGATCAAATTGCAGGGCCACATCGAGTCTTTCGATCAGTACGTCGTGCTCTTGCGCAATACCGTGACGCAGATGGTCTACAAGCACGCCATCTCCACCGTCGTGCCTGGCCGCGCAGTGAATTTCCACGCCGCCGAGCCGGCCGACGCGGCGGCGCCCGCAGCATGATGATGGCCCGACGCTGCCTGGCCCGACGCCTTTCCCCTTGAGTTCCGCAGACGCAAGTTCGGCGAGCGGTCCGACCGGCCCGGCCCGCGCCATTCTGGTGGGCGTCGATTTCGGCCGCGGCAAGGCATTCGACGCGTCGCTCGACGAGCTCGCGCTGCTGGCCGAATCGGCCGGCGACGTGGCGGTGGCGCGGGTCATCGCGCGCCGCAAGGCACCCGACGCGGCGCTCTTCGTCGGCTCGGGCAAGGCCGATGAAATCAAGGCCCTCGTGCAAGGCCATCAGGCCGAGGCGGTGCTGTTCGACCAGGCCCTGTCGCCGGCCCAGCAGCGCAACCTGGAGCAGCACCTCGGTGTGGCCGTGGCCGACCGCACGATGCTGATCCTGGAGATCTTCGGCGAACGTGCCCAGAGCCATGAAGGCAAGCTGCAAGTCGAACTGGCGCGGCTGCAATATCTTTCGACCCGGCTGGTGCGGCGCTGGAGCCACCTCGAGCGCCAGCGCGGCGGCATCGGCAACCGCGGCGGCCCGGGCGAGGCGCAGATCGAGCTCGACCGGCGCATGATCGGCGAGCGCATCAAGGGCGTGAAGAAGCAGCTCGAGCGCGTCAAGCGCCAGCGCAGCACGCAGCGGCGCTCGCGCGAACGCAATCAGACCTTCCGGGTCTCGCTGGTCGGCTACACGAATGCCGGCAAGTCGACCTTGTTCAATGCCCTGGTGAACGCGCGCGCCTATGCCGCCGACCAGTTGTTCGCGACGCTTGACACCACCACGCGGCAGCTCTATCTGGAAGCCTCTGAAGCTGCGGACGGTGCGGCCGGCTCCGCGTCTCGCTCGCCGACTCGCTCAATCTCACTCAGCGACACCGTGGGCTTCATCCGCGATCTGCCGCACAAGCTGATCGAAGCCTTCGAGGCCACCTTGCAGGAAGCCAACGATGCCGACCTGCTGCTGCACGTCGTCGATTGCGCCAGCCCGGTGCTGGCCGAGCAGATGGCCGAGGTGCAGCGGGTGCTGGTCGAGATCGGCGCCAGCCACATCCCGCAGGTGCTGGTGTTCAACAAGCTCGACCGGCTCGAAGCCACGCAGCGGCCGCGCATGCTGCGCGACCTGCTCGACGTGGGCGATGGCCGCGTGCCTCGGGTCTTCGTCAGCGCCAGCAGCGGTGAAGGCTTGGCAGGCCTGCGCGACGCGGTGCGCGAAGCCATCGACGCCACGTTGGACGGCACCTTGAACCCGCGCGAACTGGCGCAACATCCATCGCATTCTTTTGACGAGACCGAACCATCAACAACGTTGGCAGACGGTTCTGCGGACGATGAGCCGCCCTTGACATCGCAAGCTTCCGGAATCCACCCCTCACTCGCATGACCATGAGCCACTCGACCTCTGATTTTGTTGGCCCCGCACGCTTGCGTGCGACGGGCGCGGCCGCGCGCGCGTTGCTTGCCGGCATCGCGACGTCCGTTCGCCAGCGCTTCGGTGAGCGCAGCGCGGCGGCAGCGGGCCTGTCGCTCAGCAGCGGCAAGGGCGACGGCCCACCCGACCTCGACGAACTCTGGCGCGACTTCAATCGCAAGCTCAGCGGCTTGTTCAATGGCAAGGGCGGTGCACCGCGGGGCCCCGGCAACAACCCCGGCGATGGCGGCGGTCCGAACTTCCAGCCCAACATGAAGAGCGCCGGCATCGGCGCCGGCCTGATCGCCGGCGTGGTCGCGCTGATCTGGCTCGGCAGCGGCTTCTTCATCGTCCAGGAAGGCCAGCAGGCGGTGGTCACATCGTTTGGCAAGTTCAGCCACACGGCCGACGCCGGCTTCCAATGGCGCATGCCGTACCCGTTCCAGGCGCATGAGACGGTCAACGTGACGCAGCTGCGTTCGAAGGAGGTCGGCCGCAACGCGGTGATCGCCGCGACCGGCCTGCGCGACTCGTCGATGCTGACGCAGGACGAGAACATCGTCGACATCCGCTTCACCGTGCAGTACCGCCTGAAGGATGCGCGCGCCGTCCTGTTCGAGAACCGCGACCCTGAAGAAGCCGTGACGCTCGCAGCCGAATCGGCGGTGCGCGAAATCGTCGGCAAGAGCAAGATCGACTCGGTGCTGTACGAGCAGCGCGATGCGATCGCCGCCGACCTCGCCAAGTCGGTGCAGGGCCAGCTCGACCGGCTCAAGGCCGGCATCGTGATCGTCAACATCAACGTGCAAAGCGTGCAGCCGCCCGAGCAGGTTCAGGCCGCGTTCGAAGACACGCTGAAGGCCGGCCAGGACGGTGACCGGCTGAAGAAGGAAGGCCTGGCCTATGCCAGCGATGTGATCCCGAAAGCGCAGGGCACGTCGGCGCGTTTGCGCGAAGAGGCGGAGGGCTACAAATCGCGTGTGGTGGCGCAGGCGCAGGGCGATGCGCAGCGCTTCACCAGCGTGCTGGCCGA
>JANXZA010000262.1 GCA_025355745.1 Rhizobacter sp.
CCCACTCGACGCGCGGGAAGTTGCCAAGAATGTGTGGTGGCGCAGAGGTTCGCTCTTGTATCAATCGAACGTTCATATCTTGGCGCGCGCAATGTTTGGTGGCCATATCTTCGACGGTTTCTCGCACGCTCGATAGCGAGACAAAACCTGAACCACCTTGATAGTAAGCACGGAAGGACTCTTCGCCTGGTGTTGCCTTGGCGAGTTGTGTACTTTCGCCACTGAAGACCGCAGCATCGAAGGGTGACTTGCTGTTTGCCGCTGTTTGAACTGGAGGCGTGCTTGCGCAGCCAATAGCAAACAGGCCGAGCATCACTATAAGGAGCTGGCGAGCATTGTTCATTTGCGAAGGGCCTTGTTGCGAGGGTTGTTCATGACGCCTAACGTTAAATAGACCAACCTCGAGCAGGGCATGACGTTCGGCCATGTCCGGTGACTGCCCCATCCGCCAGTTCACGTTTCCCCCCTGCGGGTGCCCTCTTCGAGGCCCGAAATTGGGCGATGGTGGAAAGGATATGGGCGGTCTAAATTTCTCGGAATGAACTTACCTCCTGGAAAATCTAGTTTGCCCCATCCTTGCCCATCGCGAACGATGCCGGTGGAGGCCCGGTCTGTCAAGTGGGCGCGCTCGCCCCTTGATGCGTTGCTGCCGCAGGAGTTGGAATCTGCAGCAGCCCCAGAAACTTCGGCGTTGGTGGCCTCGGTCTCGACCGCTTCAGTCGCCCCCGCCCCACCGCGCCTCCTTGATCGCATGCGCGAAGTCATTCGGGTGCGCCACTACTCGATTCGAACCGAGGATACCTATGTCGACTGGGCGCGGCGCTTTATCTTGTTTCATGACAAACGCCACCCCCTGGACATGGGGGCGCCGGAGGTCGCTGCGTTCTTGACCCACCTTGCAGTCGCACGCAATGTGGCCCCATCAACTCAGAACCAAGCCAAGTCGGCCTTGCTGTTCCTGTACCGCGAAGTACTGGAAGTGCAGCTGCCATGGCTCGACGAGATCGTGGCGGCGAAAGAGAAGCGTCGCTTGCCGGTGGTGCTGACTCCCAACGAGGTGCGTGCATTGCTGCACGAACTCAATGGCACGATGGGCCTGGTCGCCTCGCTGCTCTACGGCACTGGCATGCGCTTGCTCGAAGGCTTGCGCCTGCGGGTGAAGGACGTTGAATTCGAGCGGCGTGAACTTCTGGTGCGCAATGGCAAGGGCGGCAAGGACCGAGTGACTGTGCTTCCAGAAAATCTGCTCTTGCCGTTGCGTGATCACCTGGTGCGTGTCGGCGTGCGCCATGGCCGCGATCTGACGCAAGGCCTCGGGAAGGTCTGGATGCCCGACGCGCTGGCGGTAAAGTTCCCCGGGGCGTCGCGGGCGTGGGGCTGGCAATGGGTCTTTCCGAGCACGGTGACTTCGGTCGACCCGCGAACCGGCGTCGTTCGGCGCCACCACGTCAATGAAGCCTCGGTTCAGAAGGCGGTGGCGGGCGCAGCGCGCCGGGCGGGCATCGACAAACCTTGCTCCCCGCACGTGTTGCGCCACTCGTTTGCGACGCACATGCTGCAAGCTGGCTACGACATCCGCACCGTGCAGGAATTGCTTGGGCACAGCGATGTGTCCACCACGATGATCTACACCCACGTGCTGAATCGCGGCGGGCGGGGTGTGCGCAGCCCGTTCGACCAGATTTAGCCGTCGACAGGGCGAGTGAGGGGTCGGATTGGTTCGATGTATTTCTGAACCGTCGAGGGCGCCATATACTGTAATTAATAACAGCCTCATCTCAACTCGGATCTTGTCCTGGCCGTGAGCCACAAGCCACAAGCCATGCCGCTTCCCGGCTACGCTGAACTCCACTGCCGCAGCAACTTCAGCTTCCTGACCGGCGCCTCGCACCCGGCCGAACTGGTGCAGCGGGCACGGGCGCTTGGCTATGCGGCGCTGGCGCTGACGGACGAGTGTTCGCTGGCGGGGGTCGTGCGCGCTCACCTGGAAGTGCGCGAATGTGGTCTGCCGCTGATCATCGGTGCCGAGATTCGGCTCACGCCGGCGCCGGCTCAGGCCGATTGCACGGCGCCGCTGGCCGTCGCTCGCGCCGCGCCCGCCCCACCATCCCACCCCGCCCCGCGCCTCGTGCTGCTCGCCCAAACCCGGCGCGGCTACGGCAACCTGTCGCACTGGATCACCGTCGCGCGGCGGCGCGCGCCGAAGGGCGAGTACGTGGCGCACGCGTCCGACGTCGAGGGCAAGGTGCCTAACGCCCCGTTCCTGGCCGGCCTGCCCGAGTGCATCGCGCTGCTGGTGCCCGCGCCGTTCCAGCCTTTCGAGACCGTGTTCGCGCACGCGATGTGGCTCAAGACCTGGTTTCAGGACCGGGCTCATCTCGCCATCGAACTGCTGCACCGCCCCGGCGAAGCCGAACTGCTCGAAGTGGTGCGCCGCGTCGCCGCGCTGACCGGCTTGATGGTGGTCGCCTCCGGCGACGTGCTGATGCACCTGCGTTCGCGCAAGCCCCTGCAAGACACGTTGACCGCCGCGCGGCTGGCGCTGCCGGTGGCGCAGTGCGGTGCGGCGCTGGCCGCCAACGCCGAGCAGCACCTGCGATCGCGCTCGCGCCTGGCGGCCCTGTACGAACCGCATGAGCCGCAGTGGCTCGAGAACACGCTCGTGGTCGCGGCGCGCTGCAGCTTTTCGCTCGCCCAACTGCGCTACGAATACCCGCGCGAAATCGTCCCCGACGGCCACACGCCACAAAGCTGGCTGCGGGTGCTGACCGAGCAGGGCGCGCTGCGCCGCTACCCGCCGGCGCAGCACCCGAACGGCGTGCCGGCCAAGGTGCTGGCGGCCATCGAGCATGAGCTCGCGCTGATCGGCCAGCTTGCCTACGAGCCTTATTTTCTGACCGTTGCCGACATCGTCCATTGGGCGCGGGCCCAGCGCATCCTGTGCCAGGGCCGCGGCAGTGCGGCCAACTCGGCGGTGTGCTTCTGCCTCGGCGTCACGGAAGTGAACCCGATGACGGCGACGATGCTGTTCGAGCGCTTCATCAGCGCCGAGCGCGGCGAGCCGCCCGACATCGACATCGACTTCGAGCACCAGCGCCGCGAAGAGGTCATCCAGTACATCTATTCGAAATACGGCCGGCACCGCGCCGCGCTCACCGGCGTGGTGATCTGCTACCGGCCGCGCTCGGCGCTGCGCGATGTGGGGCGTGCGCTGGGCATCGACCTGCAGCGCATCGAGCTGGTCTCGAAGAGCCTGCACTGGTTCGATGGCCGCAACGTCGACACGCAGCGCCTGCGCGATGCCGGCTTCGACCCGGACGCGCCGATCACGAAGCTGTGGATGGAGCTGACGCAGCAGTTGATCGGCTTCCCGCGGCACCTGAGCCAGCACCCCGGCGGCTTCGTGATCGCGCGCGACCAGATCGAGCAGCTCGTGCCGGTCGAGAACGCTGCGATGCCGAACCGCAGCGTCGTGCAGTGGGACAAGGACGATCTCGACGCGCTCGGCCTGATCAAGGTCGACATCCTGGCGCTCGGCATGCTCAGCGCGCTGCGCCGTTCGCTCGACCTGATCGGCGTCAAGGTGGCCCGGCCCTTCGACATGCAGGACGTGCCCGACGACGACGCGCCGACCTACGAGATGATCTGCCAGGCCGACACCATCGGCGTGTTCCAGATCGAAAGCCGGGCCCAGATGACGATGCTGCCGCGGCTCAAGCCCCGCGTCTTCTACGACCTGGTGGTCGAGGTGGCGATCGTGCGGCCCGGCCCGATCCAGGGCGGCATGGTGCACCCGTACCTGAAGAATCGCGGTCTGCCCGACGACCAGATCGACTGCCCGGTCGAGATCCGCCCCGCGCTGATGCGCACGAAGGGCGTGCCGATCTTCCAGGAGCAGGTGATGCAGATCGCGATGCTGGCGGCCGACTTCAGCGGCGGCGAGGCCGACGCGCTGCGCCGCGCGATGGCGGCCTGGAAGCGGCGCGGCGGCCTCGGGCCGTTCGAGCTGCGGCTGGTTGGCCGGATGGTCGAAAAGGGCTATGACCGGGACTACGCCGAGCGCATCTTCCGGCAGATCGAAGGCTTCGGTGAATACGGTTTTCCGGAAAGCCATGCGGTCAGCTTCGCGCTGCTCGCCTACAAGAGCGCGTGGATCAAACGCCACCACCCCGATGCCTTTCTCGCCGCACTGCTGAACAGCCAGCCGATGGGCTTCTACCAGCCCGCGCAACTGGTGCGCGACGCGCGCGCGCATGGCGTCGAAGTGCGGCCGGTGGACGTTCAGATCAGCGGCTGGGACAGCACGCTGGAGCCGGACGGCGATGCCTTGGAAGATGGCAGGGAAGAGGGCAGGGAAGAGGGCAGGGAAGAGGGCGCTGCTGCACGTGATGCATGTGATGCACGTGATGCAAGCGCAGGCAGCCATCGGCTGCACGCCGTGCGCCTCGGCCTGAGCCTGGTCAGCGGTCTGGCCGAAGACGCGGCCCGGCGCATCGTCGCGGCGCGCGAAGGCCAGAGCGGCGACGGCTCGCTGCGCACCGCCCCCTTCATCACCCCCGAAGACCTGGCGCGCCGCGCCGATCTCGATGCCCACGCGCTGCAAGCGCTGGCCCAGGCCGATGCGCTGCGCTCGCTCAGCGGGCACCGCCATCAGGCCGCATGGGCGGTGGCCGGCATCGACACCCGCGCCACTGCCCTGCTGCGCGAAACCCGTGTCGTCGAGGCCGAGGCCAGGCTGCTGCCGCCGTCCGAAGCCGACGACATGCTGGCCGACTACCGCGCCCTCGGCCTGACCTTGAACCGCCATCCGCTGGCCTTGCTGCGCGACCAACTCGCGGTCTTCAAGGTCATGCCCGCGGCGGTGCTGCGTGGCTATCCGCACGGCCGCATCGCGCGCGCCAGCGGCCTGGTCACGCACCGCCAGCGGCCCGAGACGGCGAAGGGCACGGTCTTCGTCACGCTCGAAGACGACACCGGCAGCATCAACGTCATCGTCTGGCCCGCGGTGGCCGCCGCGCAGCGCCAGCCGCTGCTCGGCGCGCACCTGCTCACGGTGTTCGGCCAGTGGCAGCGCCAGGGCGAGGGCGAGCATGCCGTGATGCACCTGGTGGCGATGAAGCTGATCGACCATTCGGCGCTGCTGCAAGGGCTGGTGAGCCGCAGCCGGGACTTTCGATAGCGGTATTTCAACTGGCTTGATTTGACGGAATGTTTGCGCGGCGGGTCCGGCCTCACCCCCACCTTCTCCCAGAGGGAGAGGGAGGCAAGAGGGCGCCTCTCCCAAGGGGGAGAGGGAGCAAGGCACGCGTTGCGATAATGCGCGCCATGTTGTATTTGCTCTCCCCCGCCAAGTCGCTCGACTACGAAACACCGGTGCCCGAGCGCGTCGCGCTATCTGCCACCGAGCCGCCTTTCATGGCGCGCTCGGCCGAGTTGATCGCCACCTTGCGGCGCCGCTCTGCGGCCGAGATCGGCGCGCTGATGAAGCTGTCGCCGGCGCTTGCCACGCTCAACGTCGAGCGCTATCGAGCTTGGTCACCGACCTTCACCGCCGCCAACAGCAGGCCGGCCGCACTCGCCTTCAACGGTGACGTGTACGGCGGCCTGGATGCCCCCACCCTGCGCCCCGCCGACCTGGCCTGGGCCCAGGATCACGTCGCGATCCTGAGCGGCCTGTACGGCGTGCTGCGCCCGCTCGACCGGCTGCAGCCCTACCGGCTCGAAATGGGCACGCGGCTGGCCAACGCGCACGGCGCCAACCTCTATGCCTACTGGGGCGACACGCTGGCGCAGCACCTCAACGAGCGGGCGGCAGTTGACGCCTCGCCGGTCATCGTCAACCTCGCGTCGATCGAATATTTCAAGGCGGTCGATCGGGCCGCGCTGCGGCCGCGCGTCATCGACTGCGTGTTCGAGGAATGGCAGGGCGGGCGCTACAAGGTCATCAGCTTCTTCGCCAAACGCGCCCGCGGTTTGATGGCCCGGCACGCGATCCGCAAGCGCGTCGCCAGCCCCGCCGGGCTGAAGAAATTCGACGCCGAGGGCTATCGCTTCGACGCGGCCGCGTCCGCGCCGGATCGGTTGGTGTTCAGGCGCCGCGCGGGCTGAAGTCGCCCTCGTCAACTGCGGCAAAATCCGTGCATGAGCAGCCAAGCCGCCACGCCGGAACTCAAAGCCTGGATCATCGAGCAGGCGAGCGCCAACCGGCCGGCCGACGAGGTGCTCGCGGCCATGCTTGAAAGCGGCTGGAACGAAGACGCTGCGGCAGCGATTCTCGAGGCGACGCTGACAACCCATGTTGCCGCCCTGACTGCCAGCGGCAAGCTGCCGCCGGTGGTGGCGGTGCCCGACCCGCTGCCGCACGGCACCCGCGCCACGCTCTGGGCCGGCGACCGCGAGGTGACGGTGATCGTGAGCCTGGCCGAGCCGCGTGTCGTCGTGTTCGGCAACCTGTTGTCCGGCGAAGAGTGCGACGAGATCATCGCGCTCGCCGGCACCCGGCTGGCGCGCTCCGAGACCGTGCAGACCGCCACCGGCGCCACCGAGGTGAATGAGGCGCGCACCAGCCAGGGCATGTTCTTCGACCGCGGCGAGCACCCGGTGTGCAAGCGCATCGAGCTGCGCATGGCCGCGCTGCTGAACTGGCCGGTCGAGAACGGCGAAGGTCTGCAAGTGCTGCGCTACGGCCCGGGCGCCGAGTACAAGCCGCACTACGACTACTTCGACCCCGATCAGGCCGGCACGCCGACGATCCTGAAGCGCGGCGGCCAGCGCGTCGCCTCGCTGGTGTGCTACCTGAACACGCCCACGCTCGGCGGCGCCACCGTGTTCCCGGACGTGAAGCTCGATGTGGCGCCGCTGAAGGGCAACGCGGTGTTCTTCAGCTACGACCGGCCGCACCCGTTGACGCGTTCGCTGCATGGCGGTGCTCCCGTCATCGAGGGTGAAAAATGGGTCGCGACCAAATGGCTGCGACAGGGCCGGTTCGATTGACCCGGGGCGGGCGGATGTAAAGGCCGTGGCGTCGCGCCCTTGTCTGATTGCTTTTTCCACACAGACGTGTCAACCGGTTCGAAAGCAGCCGCGTTGAACCCCCCGAGCAATCGGCTCTTTAATCATTCCCTGCAGGAACAACACCATGAAGAAAATCATCGCCGCCCTGATCGCCGCCGCCTTCTCGATGGGCGCTTTCGCCCAGGCCACCCCCGCTGCCACCCCGGCCGCGCCGATGGCCAAGGAAATGAAGAAGGACATGCCGGCCAAGAAGATGCATGCCAAGAAGCATCACACCGCCAAGAAGAAGATGGCAAAGCCGGCCGCCTGAGCGACCGAAGCTTGAAACAAGAACCCGGCCTTGGCCGGGTTTTTTGCGTTGTGCCCGGCCACAGTTGGGCAAGGCTCGGACCGTGGGAGACGATCGACTCGCTTTGAATGCAAAAGCCAACTCACGCACCGCAGAGGCGCAGAGAACGCAGAGTTGCGCAGAGTGAATTCAAAACAGTAGTTGCCTTCTCTGCGACCCTCTGCGTTCCCTGCGTTCTCTGCGCCTCTGCGGTGGTGAGTTTGAACCTTCAGTCGCAATGAGCAGACCGATCAATTAGCGCTCAGCCCGGCAGGTTCTCGATAACCACCGGCTCGATCGCATCGGCCGGCGTGAAGCCGAAGATGCGGCCGTAGAAATACAGTTCGGCTTCGAGCGCACGGCGGATGTTCGCGGCGCGCCGGAAGCCGTGCTGCTCGCCTTCGAACAGCAGGTACGCAACCGGCAGGCCCTTGGCCTTGACGGCCTCGAACATGGCCTGTGCCTGAGCAGGTGGCACGGCCTTGTCTTCGGCACCCTGGAACAGGATCATCGGGCTGGTCAACCGGTGCGTGAAGTTCACCGGCGAGCGTTCCCGGTAGACCGCCTGGCACGCCGGATACGGGCCGATCAAGGTGTCGAGGTAGCGCGACTCGAACTTGTGCGTGTCGCGCACAAGGGCTTCGAGGTCGCCGATGCCATAGTGGCTGGCGCCGCCCTGGAAGAAGCTGCGGAAGGTCAGCGCGCACAAGGTCGTGTAGCCGCCGGCGCTGGCACCGCGGATCGCCATTCGATGGGCGTTCACATCGCCGCGCCCGGCCAGGTAGCGGGCGGCGTTGACGGCGTCGTCGACATCGACCACGCCCCATTGCCCGTTGATGCGTTCGCGGTAGGCACGGCCGAAGCCGACGCTGCCGCCGTAGTTCACATCGACGACCGCAAACCCCCGGCTGGTCCAGTACTGGAGCGACCATTTGAAGGCCGCGTCGGTGGCGCCGGTCGGTCCGCCGTGGTTGACGACGATGAGCGGCGGGCGCTCGCCTGGCGGGCCGATGAAGCCCGGGTTCGTCGGCGCGTAGAAGAAGGCGTGCGCCTGCAGGCCGCCTTCGGTCGGGAAGCTGATGGCCTGGGCGATCGACGCGAAACCGGGGGCAATTTCCGCGCGGCTGGAAACGCGCAAAGTGCGCCACGCGCCGCCGTTCAGGTCGAGACGCACCACCGCTTCGGCCGTGGTTTCGGTGGCACCGATGAAGACCGCGAAGTCGGCGCTGATCTGCAGGTCGCGGATCGAACAGAACGGGGTGTCGATGGGCTCGAACGTGGGGCCGTCGCTCCGCGCGTCGTCATTCACATCACCTCGCGCTTCACCTCGCGCATCGATCATCGCCAGCCGCGACCGGCCGTTTTCCCAGTACGTGCAGACGATGCGCCCGCGCGCATCGAAGCCATAGGTCGACATGCCGAAGGCCCACTGCGGCACGCCGAACTCGGCCGCCATCGGGTGCAGCGCTTCGAGCGATTTGCCGCGTTGTCGGTACAGGTTCCACCAGCCGCTGCGGTCGGAGACGAAATGCAGCTCGCCCTGCGGTGACCAGGTCGGCTGGAAGATCGATTCGCCGCACCCGCCGACCACCTTCAGCGGCGCGCCGAGTGCGCCGCCCTCCAGCACGTCGGCCCGCCACAGCTCGGTGCCGTCCCACGGCATGTTCGGGTGGTCCCAGCTCAGCCACGCAAGGTGGCGGCCGTCGGGGCTGAGGCAGGGCGACGAGAAGAAGTCGTGACCGCTCGCCAGCACCTGCGCCACGCCGTTCGACAGCTTGATGGCAACGATCGTCGTCACCGCTTCCGTGCCCTGCGCCGTGTGGTCCTCGCGCACGCAGATGAGCCGCTTGCGCTGCGCGTCGATCACCGCGTCGGCGTGGCGCATGCCGGGCTGCGCGGTGAGCGGCTGCGGGGCCTCGTCGGCGCGGATGCGCCAGAGCTGCTGGTCGGCGTCGTTGGTGAAGAAGCCCGCCTTGCGGCCGACCGTGAAGGCGCCGCCGCCGTACTCGTGAGCGCGGCTGCGCACGTTCAGCGGCGCGGGAGTCAGGTCGGCGGTATGGCCATCGGCGCTGCACCAGACGAGCACGTTGCGCCCCTGCTCCTGCGGCCGGCCCTCGGTCCAGAACACATCGTCGCCGAGCACGCGTGGCTGGCCGAGGCGGATGGTCTCGGCGACGATCAGCTCGGCGGTGACAGGCGACGACCAACTGCCGAACGGCGCGGTCTGTATGACGACAGCGGCAGCGGCTGCGGCATCAAGCGCATCGGCCTTCGCATCGCGGGCCCGTTCGCGCCGCATGAAGAGGTACAGGCTCTCGACCTTGTCGCGCGCCCACGCCGTCTTGCGCAAAAACTTCAGGCTCGATGCGATGCTCGGGTCGGCGTTGAAGCTGTTGATCGCGACCCGCTGCCCGAGCTCCGGCCAGCCGAAATGCGCGACCAGCTCGACGAGCATGCCTTCGAGCGTGACGCCGTGCAGCGGGTTGCGTTGCTGCGGCGTCGGCGCGGGGTCGCTCGGGTCGGGTACCTCGGTCGAATCCATCATCAAGCAGCGTGCAGACAGCGCGCGTGGTGCGCGATATGGTCGGCGATGAAGGTCGCGATGAAGTAGTAGCCGTGGTCAAAGCCCGCATGGCGCCGCAAGGTGAGCGGCTGGCCGGCAGCGAGACAGGCCGCCTCGAACAAGTCGGGGTGCAGCTGCTCGGCCAGAAACTTGTCGGCCAGGCCCTGGTCGATCAGCAGTGGCGGCACACGCGCGCCGGCCTTGACGAGCTCGGTGGCATCGTGGCGCGCCCAGGCATGGCGGTCGCTGCCGAGGTAGCCGCTGAACGCCTTCACGCCCCACGGGCATTGCATCGGTGCGGCGATCGGCGCGAACGCCGAGACGCTCTGGTACAGCCCCGGGTTGTTCAACGCCAGCGTCAACGCACCGTGCCCGCCCATCGAATGACCGAACAGGCCGACGCGATCGTCGCGCGCCTCGAAGTGCTCCAGCACCAGCGCGCGCAGTTCGCGTGTCACGTAGCTGCCCATGCGCCAATTCGCCTGCCATGGCGCTTCGGTGGCGTCGAGGTAGAAGCCGGCGGCGGTACCGAAGTCCCAGGCGGCGTCTGCGCCTGCGATGCCGGTGGCGCGCGGGCTGGTGTCGGGCGTGACCAGCATCAGGCCATGCTCGGCCGCCATGCGCTGGGCGCCGGCCTTGGTCGCGAAGGTCTCTTCGTTGCAGGTCAGGCCCGCCAGGTAGAACAGCACCGGCACCGCGCCTTGTTTCGCCTGCGGTGGGGTGAACACGCCGAACTTCATCGGTGTGCCGGTCTCGTCGGAGTCGTGTTGATAGAAGCCCTGCACGCCGCCGAAGCAGGCGTGCTCGCTGAGGGTGGTGATGGAGCGGGTGCCTTGCATGTCAGTGGGTCGTTTCGTTTGGTGAGTGGTGCTTGATCGCAGGTCTGAGATCGAGCGGCAAGGCCGGGGCGTGCGCCAGGCACAGAACAGTCCGCAGGGACTGTTCTGAGTCCGGGCGCACTGCATCAGCGCCGCATAGGCGCCGCTGCCCCCATCCACCCCGGCCTTGTGGACACGGGGTTTGTCTTCCTTGGACAAGCCACCGCAGCCATGCTCGCGCCGCCATTGCCGGTGAAGACAGTGAAGGCAGTGAAGGCAGTGAAGTCTGCACAGGCCGTTTCACAACCGCGAAGCTCAATACAACACCACCGACCGGATCGACTCCCCGCTCTTCATCAGATCAAAACCCTGGTTGATGTCTTCGAGCTTGAGCCGGTGCGTGATCAGTTCGTCGATGTTGATCTTGCCGTCCATGTACCAGTCGACGATCTTCGGCACGTCGGTGCGGCCGCGGGCGCCGCCGAAGGCCGAGCCTTCCCACTTGCGGCCGGTGACGAGCTGGAACGGCCGGGTACTGATCTCGGCGCCCGCTTCGGCCACGCCGATGATGATGCTGCGGCCCCAGCCCTTGTGCGTGCACTCGAGCGCCTGGCGCATCAGCTTGGTGTTGCCCACGCACTCGAAGCTGTAGTCGGCGCCGCCGTCGGTGAGCTGCACGATGGCGTCGACGACGTTCTCCGTCGTCTTCGCGTTGATGAAGTGCGTCATGCCGAAGCGCCTGGCCATCGCCTCGCGGGCCGGGTTCAGGTCGACGCCGATGATCTTGTCGGCACCCACCATCTTCGCACCCTGGATCACGTTCAGACCGATGCCGCCGAGGCCGAACACCACCACGTTTGCACCCGCCTCGACCTTGGCGCTGAACAGCACCGCGCCGATGCCGGTGGTCACGCCGCAGCCGATGTAGCAGATGGTGTCGAAGGGCGCGTCGGAGCGCACCTTGGCCACCGCGATCTCGGGCACGACGATGTAGTTGCTGAAGGTGCTCGTGCCCATGTAGTGCAGGATCGGTTGGCCGGCTATCGAGAAGCGGCTGGTCGCGTCCGGCATCAGGCCCTTGCCCTGCGTGCCGCGGATCGACTGGCATAGGTTGGTCTTGCGCGACAGGCAGAACTTGCACTGCCGGCACTCGGGCGTGTACAGCGGGATGACGTGGTCGTCGCGGCGCAGTGTGGTCACGCCAGGGCCGACATCGACGACGATACCCGCGCCTTCATGGCCTAGGATGGCGGGGAACAGGCCTTCCGGGTCGGCGCCCGACAGCGTGTAGTAGTCGGTGTGGCAGATGCCGGTGGCCTTGACCTCGATCAGCACCTCACCGGCGCGTGGGCCTTCGAGGTCAACGGTTTCGATGCTCAGGGGC
>JANXZA010000283.1 GCA_025355745.1 Rhizobacter sp.
GACCCGTTCTTCAAGGAGTCCATTCATGTCCTTCCTCAAACTCACCGGCGTCGAGAAATTGTTCGGTCCGGTGCGCGCACTCAAGGGCATCGACCTGAATATCGAGCCGGGCGAGTTCGTCGTCTTCGTCGGCCCGTCGGGCTGCGGCAAATCGACCCTGCTGCGCTGCATCGCGGGGCTGGAGTCGATCGACGGCGGGCGCATCGAACTCGACGGCCGCGACATCACCAACCTGCCGTCGAGCAAGCGTGACCTGGCGATGGTGTTCCAGAGCTACGCGCTGTACCCGCACATGACGGTGGCCGACAACATGTCGTTCGCGCTGCGCCTGGCGAATGTTGACAAGTCGATCATCGCGCAGAAGGTCGGCCGCGCCGCCGAGATCCTGAACTTGTCGCAGTACCTCGACCGCACGCCGAAGGAGCTGTCGGGCGGCCAGCGCCAGCGCGTGGCGATCGGCCGCGCCATCGTGCGGGCGCCGAAGGTGTTCCTGTTCGACGAGCCGCTGTCGAACCTCGACGCCGCGCTGCGCGGCCAGACGCGGCTCGAGATCGCCAAGCTGCACCGTGAACTCGGCGCCACCAGCATCTACGTCACCCACGATCAGATCGAGGCGATGACGATGGCCGACCGCGTGGTCGTGCTGCGCGACGGCGCGGTCGAGCAGCAGGGCGCGCCGCTGCACCTGTACGACCAGCCGGCGAACCGCTTCGTCGCGCAGTTCATAGGCATGCCGCAGATGAACGTTGTCGATGCGGCCGAGCTGCCGGCGTTGGGGCGGATTCTGGGCACGGCCATGACCGACGGGTTCATCGGCGTGCGGCCCGAGCACATCAGTGTCACGGCGATGGGTGCGGGTCAGCTCGCGGCGAAGGTCGAGGTGGTCGAGGCGCTCGGCGCCGACACGCTGATCTACGCGCGCACACCGGGCGCGAGTGGCGGCGAGGGTGTGCAGCTGGTGTCGCGGCAGAGTGCGCGCACGGCGCTGCGGCCGGGGGATGCGGTGGGGCTGGACATTGCGCCGAATCACTTTCATCTGTTCGGGCGAGATGGGCAGATGGCGGGCGCGGCGCGCGCTTGAGGGCGCTGGGCACCACTGAAGCATCAATCCAAACCCCGTCGCTGACCCTTCAAACCATGCAAGCCAACGTCATCCTCCACCTCGGCCTCGGCTCGTTCCACCGCGCCCACCAGGCCGTCTACCTCGACGCGCTGATCGAACGCGGCGACACGTCCTGGGCAATAGTCGGTGCGAACCTGCGCAACGACCTGGCCGAGACGATGGCCGCGCTGATCGCCCAGCGCGGCGAGTACACGCTCGAGACCGTCACCCCCGCCGGCGTGCGCGCCTACCGGCGCATCCGTGCAATCCGCGAGGTGCTGCCCTTCGATGCCAGCCTGGCGGCCGTCATCGAGGTCGGCGCGCAGCCCGCCACTCGCATCATCGCCTTCACCGTCACCGAAGCCGGCTATTACCTCGACCCGCAAAACCGCCTCGACCTGGCGTTTGCCGACATCACCGGCGACCTCGCGGGCCGCAGCACCGTCACCATTTACGGCGCCATCGCCGCGATCCTGAGCGAACGAATGGCGCGCAACGCCGGCCCGGTGACCTTGCTGAACTGCGACAACCTGCGCAGCAACGGCGAGCGCTTCCGCGCCGGCCTGCTCGACTTCCTGGCCCGCCGCACCGACACCGCCCTAACGGAATGGGTGAGCGGCAACACGACCTGCCCGAACGCGATGGTTGACCGCATCACGCCGCGCCCGCCGGCCGACCTGGCCGCGCGCGTGCTGGCCGCCACCGGCTGGGCCGACCGCGCGCCGGTGATGGCCGAAGACTTCATCCAGTGGGTCATCGAAGACCGCTTTGCGAACGGCCGGCCGGCCTGGGAAACGGTGGGCGCCGAGATGGTCGGCTCGGTGCATGCGCACGAGGAGGCGAAGATCCGCATCCTGAACGCCACGCACAGCGGCTTCGCCTGGGCCGGCAGCTTGATCGGGCTGAGCTTCATCCACGAGGACGTGGCCGTGGCGTGGATTCGCCGCCTGTGTTTCGACTACGTCACCGACGACGTGATCCCGTGCCTGGACACGCCCGCGCACCCGAGCCCGATGGACCTGGCGCGTTACCGCGATGTGGTCATCGAACGCTTCGGCAACCCGCACTTGCAGGACACGAACCAGCGCGTCGCGATGGACGGCTTCTCGAAGATCCCCGGCTTCATCGCGCCGACGATCCGCGAGCGCATCGCGGCGGGTGCGTCGTTCGCCAGCACGGCCCGCTTGCCGGCGCTGTACTTCGAGTTCCTGCGCCGCTGGCAGGCTGGCGGCATCGGCTTCGAATACCACGATCAGGCGATGGACCCGGCGACCGTGCGCGCCTGGTTCGATGCGCCCGATCCGATCGCAGCGTTCTGCCGCGATGGCGTGCTGTGGGGCACATTGGCCGGCAGCGATACGCTGACCACCGTGCTGCGCACGGCGCACGCCGAGGTCCTCACACTCATCCATCAAGGCGTCCCATGACAAGCTCACTTCGGCGCCTCGCCGGCCGACACGCATTGCTCACCGGCGCCGGCAACGGCATCGGCCTGGCGGTCACTGCCGGCTTCCTCGCCGAGGGTGCCCTGTGCACCGCCATCGACTTGCGCGCCGAGCCGACGTCCGCGCTGGCTGCGCTGATGCAGCAGTACCCGCAGCAGCTCGCGTACGCCGCCGCCGATGTGTCGCGCACCGAGGCCTTGCCGGCGCTTGTGGCCAGCGCCGCGCAGCGCTTCGGCGTGGTCGATGTGCTGTTCAACAACGCGGCGGTGTTCGACCTCGCGCCGCTGCTCGACGCCGATGTGGCAAGCTTTCAGAAGCTCTTCGATGTGAACGTGAAGGGCCTGTTCTTCACGATGCAGGCCGTGCTTGCGGCGCTCGTCGCGGCCGGCAAGCCGGGCAGCGTCATCAACATGGCCTCGCAGGCCGGGCGCCGCGGCGAGGCGCTGGTGGCGCACTACTGCGCGACCAAGGCGGCGGTGATCAGCTACACCCAGTCGGCCGCGCTGGCGATGGCGCCGCACGGCATCCGCGTCAACGCGATCTCGCCCGGCGTGATCGACACGCCGATGTGGGCCGATGTCGACGCGCTGTTCGCGCGCCACGAAGGCCTGAAGCTCGGCGAGAAGAAGCTGGCCGTCGGCAAGGCCGTGCCGATGGGCCGCATGGGCACGCCGCAGGACATCGTCGGCGCGGCGGTTTTTCTGGCGAATGCAGAATCGAGCTACATCACGGCGCAGACGCTGAACGTGGATGGCGGCAATGTGATGAGTTGACTCGATTGATGAAAATGACGCGCTCACACCCCGCCCTCACCCCAACCCTCTCCCCCAGGCGGAAAGGGAGCCAGTACGCATCTCTGCATACTCACCCGCAGGCGTCAAAGGATGCAGGCTGCTACCGATTGCACCCTCTCCCGCGTGCGGGAGAGGGCGGGGGTGAGGGTCGTTGATCAGAACCCGACCTCGATCTTGACGTCCCACCATGACCACCCCCCGCACCCGCCCCCCCGAACTCGAGCACGACATCGGCCGCACACCCACGCTCGGCTACGAGCCGCCGGGCAGCTACGGCCATGTGCGCTGCCTGGAGCACGGCGTGCCGAATCCGCTGGTGCGCTGGCACTACCACGACGAGTACGAACTGCACCTGATCGTGGCCACCCGCGGCAAGGTCTTCGTCGGCGACTACATCGGCCACTTCGAGCCCGGCCACCTGGTGCTCACCGGCCCGCGTCTGCCGCACAACTGGATCTCGACCGATGTGCCGCCCGAAGGCGTGGCGCAGCGCGACATGGTGATCCAGTTCCCCGACGCGCCGCTGCGCCAGGCCGCCGCCTTGATCCCCGAGCTGGCCGAGGCGCTGCCGGTGCTCGAGCGGGCGCGCAACGGCATCGAGTTCTTCGGCCTGTCGGCGGTCACTCGCGAACGCTTCGCGCGGCTGCGCAGCGCGCAGGGCCTGGCGCGCTTTTCCGAGTTCTCCGCGTTGCTGGGCGAACTGGCGCGCTGCAACGACTACCGGCTGCTGTCGACCGTGCAACTGCAAAGCTTCGAGGACGACGCCTCGCTGGCACGCACCAGCGGCGTCGTCGCCTACCTGACCGAGCACTACAGCGAAGACTTCTCGATGGCCGATGTGGCGGCCCGTCTGGGCATGACCGAGAGCAGCTTCTCGCGCTACTTCCGGCGTGCCACCGGCAACAACTTCACCGACTTCGTGAACCGGCTTCGCATCAACCGCGCCTGCCAGTTGCTGATGGAAACCGACCGCTACATCACCAACGTCTGCTACGACGTTGGCTTCAACAACGTCGCCAATTTCAACCGCCGCTTCCTGCAGCTCAAGGGCATGACGCCGAAGGAATTCCGCCATCAGGCCGAGGCGCGGTTCGGGGCCGTGGCGTGACGGGGATGTCATGGCGCTGCGCCCCCACCCTCACCCCAACCGTCTCCCGCACGCGGCAGAGGGAGCCAGCGTCTGCTTGTTTTTCTCCCTCTCCCTGTGGGAGAGAGTTGGGGGCGAAGCAGGGCTTTCGAGCCGCCTGCGGCGAGCCTGCGAAGCGGGCCGGGCTTGCAAGCCCGGACGCGCACTGCAAGTGAGGGCCGGCATGCGCTCAGTCGGCGGGAAGTCGAGTCTCCCAATCCCTCGGTTCGCCTGATGTTCCTCGGCATCGACCTCGGCACCTCCGAGCTGAAGCTGCTGCTGCTGTCGGCGGCGCACCAGGTGGTGGCCACTGCCCATGCGCCGCTCAGCGTGTCGCGCCCGCAGCCGCTCTGGTGTGAACAGGCGCCGGCCGACTGGTGGCAGGCGCTCGAAGCCGCGATGGCGCACCTCGTGCAATCGCACCCGCAGGCGCTCGCCGAGGTGCGCGCCGTCGGCCTGTCGGGCCAGATGCACGGCGCCGTGCTGCTCGACGCGAACGATGCCGTGCTGCGTCCCGCGATCCTGTGGAACGACGGCCGCAGCGCCGCGCAATGCGAGGCGCTGATGCGCGCCGTGCCCGCGCTGACGCAAATCACCGGCAACCTGGCGATGCCCGGCTTCACCGCGCCGAAGTTGCAGTGGGTGCGCGAGCACGAGCCCGATCTCTTCGCCCGCACCGCGCGCGTGCTGCTGCCGAAGGACTGGCTGCGCCTGCGGCTCACCGGCGCGGCGATCACCGACATGTCGGACGCGTCCGGCACGCTCTGGCTCGACGTGGCCCGGCGCGACTGGTCCGACGTGATGCTCGCCGCCACCGGCCTGACGCGCGCCCACATGCCGGCGCTGGTGGAAGGCAGTGCGCCGGCCGGCACCGTGCGCGGCGAGCTGGCGCGGCGCTGGGGCCTGCGCGACGACGTGGTCGTGGCGGGCGGCGGTGGCGACAACGCTGCGAGCGCGGTCGGCATCGGCGCGGTCGAGGCCGGGCAGGGCTTCGTCTCGCTCGGCACCTCGGGCGTGATCTTCGTCGTCAGCGACGCGTTCCGGCCGAATCCGCAGGCCGCCATGCATGCCTTCTGCCATGCGCTGCCGGCGCGCTGGCACCAGATGTCGGTGATGCTGTCGGCCGCCAGCGCGCTCGACTGGGCGGCGCGTCTGACGGGTCAGGCCAGCGCCGCCGCGCTGGTCGAATGCGCCGCCACCTTGAGCCCGGCACAGCGCGCCCGTGCACCCATTTTTCTGCCCTACCTGAGCGGTGAGCGCACGCCGCACAACGACCCGCTCGCGCAAGGCGTGCTGTTCGGCTTGACCCACGAGCACGACGCCGCCGCCATCGGCTGGGCCGCGCTCGAAGGCGTGAGCTTCGGTCTGCTCGACGGGCTTCGCAGCCTGGCGTTGGCGGGCGATGCGCTGCCAACCCGGCTCGCGCTCGTTGGCGGTGGCGCCCGCAGCGAGGTGTGGGGCGACCTGCTCGCGTCGGTGCTTGGCATCGAGCTGGAAGTGCATGGTGGCAACGAGGCCGGCGGCGCGCTCGGCGCGGCGCGGCTCGGCTGGCTCGCAGTCGGCGGCGAGCTTGCCGAGGTCTGCCGGGTGCGCGGCGAGCCGGCGCGGGTGCACCGGCCCGATCCGCAACTCGCGCCAGCGCTCGGCGAACGCCACCAGCGCTTCCGCAAGCTGTACGGGGCGCTGGCGCCGGCCTGTCTGTGGCTCGCGGCGGTTTCGGGATCGGCGCAGGCCTTCACCGCCAGTCACTATGAGCTGGCGCTGCGGCCTGATCTCGAGGCGCAGATGCTGCACGGCCATGCCCGAATTCTTCTCAAAGCCGATCTGCAAGCCGAGGCCCAGGCTTCGACGTCGCTCGACTTGCCGTCGCCCACCTTGCAGATCACCCGCGCCACGCTGGCGGGCCAACCGTTGCCGCTCGAAAAGACTGTTAGCGGGTGGCGCGTCAGCTTCAGCCCGGCGCAGCTCAAGGCCTCGACGCTGTGGCTTGAACTGGACTACCTGGCTCCGGCCGCCGAGGGCCTGGTGTTCGGCGCGCAGTACGTTTACACCGCGTTCCACACCTGCCAGTGGCTGCCGTGTGCCGGCCCGGAACTCGGCCGCGCGACGATCGCCATCCGGCTCGGCGTGCCGGCCGGCTATCGCTCGGTGAGCAGCGAGCACCCGACCCAGCCCTACCCGCTCTACACGCTCGGCTTCGCGGCCGGGCGCTTCACCGAAGCGTTCGACGTTGCGAACCCGAAGCAGCTTCGCTACCTCGGCACAAACGTTGATGCAGCCGCGCTGCGCGCGCGGTTCAAGAGCAGTGCGCGCATGCTGGCCTTCTTCGAGGCCAGGGCCGGCGTGCGGTTGCCGCACCCTGTCTACACGCAGGTGCTGCTGCCGGGCGACATCGCGCAGGAGGCGAGCAGCTTCTCGCTCATCGGCCAAACCATGCTCGACCCGATCCTCGAAGACCCGCAGGAAGACTGGGTCATCGCGCACGAGATGGCGCACCAGTGGTGGGGCAACCTGGTCACCTGCGCGGCCTGGAGCGAGTTCTGGTTGAACGAAGGCATCACCGTCTTCATGACCGCCGCGTGGAAGCAGCAGCGCTGGGGCGAGCCGGCCTACCAGCGCGAGCTGGCGCTGGCCCGGCAACGCTGGCAGCGCGCCAAGGACTCCGGCTTCGACAAACCCCTGAGCTGGCCCGGCGCCTACCCGAGCCCGGCGCTGATGCGCTCCATCCACTACAGCAAGGGCGCGCTGTTCATGGACGCCTTGCGCAGCGACCTCGGCGAGGCGGCGTTCTGGGACGGGTTGCGGCGCTACACGGTGGACAACGCCGGTCGCAGCGTGCGTGCGCAAGACTTGCAGACGGCGATGCAGGCCAGCGCGGGCCGGTCGCTTCAAGCCCTCTTCGACGCCTGGGCGTATTGATTTGTCTTGCGTCTTCGCCCTGCGGCAGAAAGAGGAATTCATCACGCCACAATCGGGCTCGTCTCACCCAGGGGCACGCCATGAACCAGCTCGACCAGCTCAAGCAATTCACCACCGTGGTCGCCGACAGCGGCGACTTCAAGCAGCTCGCGCAGTACGCACCGCGCGACGCGACGACGAACCCGTCGCTGATCCTGAAGGCGGTGCAAAAACCCGACTACGCGCCGCTGTTGCACGCCGCCGTGGCCGCGCACCACAGCCAGCCGACCGACACCATCCTGGACCAGGTGCTGGTGCGCTTCGGCCTGGAGATCCTGAAGATCGTGCCGGGCCGCGTCTCCACCGAAGTCGATGCGCGGCTGAGCTTCGACACCGCCGCCAGCGTGGCGCGGGCGCGCCGCATCATCGTGATGTACGAGGCGGGCGGGATCGCGCGCGAGCGCATTTTGATCAAGCTCGCGTCGACCTGGGAAGGGATTCAGGCGGCGCGCATCCTGCAGCATGAGGGCATCGCCTGCAACATGACCTTGCTGTTTTCGTTCTGCCAGGCCGTGGCCAGCGCCGAGGCCGGCGCTCGGCTGATCTCGCCCTTCGTCGGCCGCATCTACGACTGGTACAAAAAGAGCGCCGGCAACACGTGGGACGAGGCCGCGAACGCGGGTGCGAATGACCCGGGCGTGAAGTCGGTGGCGCAGATCTACACCTACTACAAGAAGTTCGACCTGAGCACCGAAGTGATGGGCGCGAGCTTTCGCAACCTCGGCCAGATCCAGGCGCTGGCCGGCTGCGACCTGCTGACGATCAGCCCCGAGCTGATGGCCGGCTTGCAGGCCATGGACACGCCGCTGGCACGCGCCCTCGACCCGGTGGCCGCGCGATCGGCGCCGGTCCATGCCGTGACCTTCAACGAAGCCAGCTTCCGGTTCGCGCTGAACGACGATGCGATGGCCAGCGACAAGCTGGCCGAAGGCATCCGCACCTTTGCCGTCGATGCGGGCAAGCTCGACACCCTGATCGAGGCCTTGAAATGAAGCCGCGCCGCGGTGATCAGACCGAGGCCTGGGGTGCGCTCGCCGGCCACTTCGAAGCGCATGGCCGCGACTTCGATATTCGCGAGGCGTTCGCGCGTGATCCAGGCCGCTTCGACGCATTGACCTTCGATGCGCCCGAGGTCTTCGCCGACCTGTCGAAGAACCGCATCGACACCGCGACGCTGCACTTCCTGCTCGACCTGGCGCGTGAGACCGGCGTGGCCGAACGGCGCGACGCGATGCTGCGCGGCGACTCCATCAACACCACCGAGGGCCGGGCCGTGCTGCACACCGCGCTGCGCGCACCGCGCGGCGCGGGCCTGCACAGCGACGAAGTACACCACGTGCTCGACACGATGCTGGCGTATGTGGAAACGGTGCGCGACACCGCGGTCAGCGGCATCCGCCACATCGTCAACATCGGCATCGGCGGCAGCGACCTCGGGCCGCAGATGGTGGTGCCGGCGCTCGATGCGTTCACGCACCCGGGGCTCACGTTGCATTTCGTCTCGAACGTCGATGGCCACGACATCGCCCCGGTGCTGCGCACGCTGAAGCCGGCCGAGACGCTCTTCGTCATCGCCAGCAAGACCTTCACGACGCAGGAGACGATGGCCAACGCGCACGCCGCGAAGGCCTGGTTCAGCGCGGCCGGCGGCACCGACACCGCGAAGCACTTCGTTGCGACCACCACCAACGTCGAGGCGGCTGCCGCATTCGGCATCACGACCACCTTCGGCTTCTGGGACTGGGTCGGCGGGCGCTACTCGCTGTGGTCGGCGATCGGGCTGCCGATCGCGCTGGCCGTCGGCGCCGACAACTTCCGTGCGCTGCTGGCCGGCGCCCACGCGATGGACGAGCACTTCGCGCACGCCCCGGCGGCGCAGAATTTGCCGCTGCTGCTCGGCCTGCTCGACGTCTGGTACCGCAACTTCCACGCCTTCACGAGCCGCAGCATCGCGCCGTACCACCAGGGCCTGAAGCGCCTGCCGGCCTACCTGCAACAACTCGAAATGGAGAGCAACGGCAAGCGCGTCGACCTCGATGGCAATGATCTGCCGTACGCCACCAGCCCGGTCGTGTGGGGCGAGCCCGGCACGAACGGCCAGCACGCCTACTTCCAGATGCTGCACCAGGGCAGCGACGTGATCCCGGTCGAGTTCATCCTCGTCAAGCACGCCACGCACGGCACGCCGGCGCTGCACGGCCCGCTGCTGGCGCAGCTCGAACGCCAGCATGCGATGCTGCTCGCCAACGGCCTGGCGCAGTCGCAGGCGCTGATGCAGGGCAGGACGACCGACGCGGCGCTGGCCGACGCCGCGCCGACTGCGTCGAAGACGCTGGACCCGCTGACGCTCGCGCGGCACCGCACGTTCCCCGGCAACCGCCCGAGCACGACCTTGCTGCTGGAGCAGCTCACGCCGCGTTCGCTGGGCGCGCTGATCGCGCTGTACGAACACCGCGTCTTCAGCAGCGGCGCGGTCTGGGGCATCAACAGCTTCGACCAGTGGGGCGTGGAGCTGGGCAAGGCGTTGTGCAACGACTTGCTGCCGCGTCTGCACTCGGGCGACGCGAGCGGGCTCGATGCCTCGACCGCCGGTTTGCTGAAGCGCCTGCGGGCTTGAACCGCAGCCATTGCACCGTCAATGCAGGCTCACACTTGGCGTTAGCCAGTGAAAGGACAAAGATGCTTGCTGCCACCGACCTTGCCGCCATCGCGGCACAGATGAAAGATGCGCAGCATGCGGGCCATCAAATTCCACCTTTCAGCGCCCGGTATGCGGGCTTCGATCTGGAATCGGCCTACGCCGTGGCCGATGAACTGCACCGGGCGCGCCTGAGGGCGGGCCAGGTTTCGGTGGGGCGCAAGATCGGCTTCACGAATCCGGCGATGTGGCCGCTTTTCAATGTGGATGCGCCGGTCTGGGCCCACGTCTATGAATCGACCGTGGTGCAACTGGAACATGGGCGCCAGACCTGTCGCCTGGGGTCGTTCTTCGAGCCGAAGATCGAGCCCGAGATCATTCTTCACTTCAAGGAAGCGCCACCGGCAGCGGCCGACGCTGAAGCGATTCTGCGCTGCGTAGACTGGATTGCCCACGGATTCGAAATCGTTCAATGTCACTTCCCAGGCTGGCAGTTCAAGGCACCCGACACCGTTGCCGACCTGGCCTTGCACGCCACCCTTCTGGTGGGCGAACGCGTGAGTGTCGATGCGCTCGGACCGAACCCGGCCGAGCAACTGGCGCAATGCTCGATCGAACTTTCGTGCAATGCAGCTTCCCGCGAAATCGGCCGTGGGTTCAACGTGCTTGGAAGTCCATTGCTGGCGGTGGCGCATCTCACAAAGGTGCTCGCAAGCCAGCCGGATTCGCTGCCGATCCAGGCCGGGGAAATTGTGACCACCGGAACCATCACCAAGGCGCATTCGATTCAGGTTGGGGAAGTCTGGACGACGGCGGTTGAAGGAATTTCACTGCCCGGACTGTCGATCGAGTTCACAATGTAGTTGATCCATTGCCGCCGATTCCAGTACCTTCCACCCACCCACCCGCAGCGAGCGCCGATTGCCATGACCTCCTCTGAACTGACCCTGCACCACTCCCCCAACACCCGCTCCACCGGCGCACTGATCCTGCTCGAAGAGCTGGGCGCGCCATTTCATCTGCACCTCATCAACATGAAGGCCGGCGAGCAGCGCCAGCCCGCCTACCTGGCCATCAACCCGATGGGCAAGGTGCCGGCGATCACGCATCGCGACGCGCTTGTCACTGAACAGGTGGCGGTATTCCTGTACCTTGCCGACCTGTTCCCGCAGGCCGGCTTGGCGCCGCCGATCGGCGACCCGCTTCGCGGCCCGTACCTGCGCTGGATGGCGTTCTATGGCTCGTGCTTCGAGCCGGCGCTGATCGACAAGGCGCAAAAGCGCGAGCCGGCAACGCCGTCGATGTCGCCCTACAGCGACTACGACACGATGTTGAAAACGCTGACCGACCAGCTCGATGAAGGCCTGTATCTGCTGGGTGATCGTTTCAGCGCCGCCGACCTGCTGTGGGGCACTGCGCTGGGCTGGACCGTGAAGTTCGGCCTGGTGCCGGAGCTGCCGGTCATCAATGCCTACATGGCGCGCATCAACAGCCGGCCGGCGGTGCTGCGGGCGCGCGCCAAGGACGCTGAGCTTGCCGCGTCGCTCGAGTAAATGGTGCGCGACTCAGCGCCGCGCGGTGTGCTTCAAAGCGCCGGCACTTCTACCGCGCCGGCCGTGCCCTCGACCTTTGACAGCACCTTGATGCCGAGGGGTGCGGGCGGGTTGCCGACCGGCGCGTTGATCGGGATGTCGCCCGGCACGCTGAGCAACAGGATGTCCTTGTTGCTGCCGAAGCTGAGCGAGCCCTTGAACAACACATTCTTCGTGCCCGCCGTGGCAATCGTCAACTGGTAAGTGCCGGCCGGAATCGAAACCGAATCGCTGCCGGATGCCGGCCCGGCGGTTTTGAACGCGGTCGCGGCAATCAGCGGGTTCACGCCCGGCGTGGCAATGTCGGTACCGACCGCGTTCATGTAGACGTCGACGCTGGCCGCGTTGTAGGCCGCATTCACCAGCCGCAAGCGCGTGCTGTCGCTGGCGAGTGGCTTGTTGTACGGGTCGACAATCAGGACCACGCTGTTGGCGACCAGTGTGGTCGGCAGCGCGACGATGGTGTATTTGTTGCCGCGCACCGGGTCGATGGGGACGCTGCCCACCGGCACCGCGCCGGCGGCAGTTTTCACCGACCAGTCGGCCGCGCTCGTGTCCACGTCGGCGTAGTTGGCGGCGAATTTGTAGGCCACGTTGCTGCTGTCGGGCTGGGCCACGGCGTTGCGGTATAGCGTCAGGTTCGGCGCCGTCGGCGAGGCGTGGACGAAGCGCACGCCGGGGTTGGCCAGGTCGAGCCGGTCGGCAGTGTCACCGCCACCGCAGGCGGCAAGCGCCAGCACCGGAATGCCGACGAGCAGAAGTTTGTTGAGCGGGTTCATGGTGTTCCTCCAAGGCAATCGCAACGACCACTGTAGAAGTGATGCGCCGCTGAGCTTGTGGGCCGCACCTTTGCCGCCGGGTAGGTCGCAACGCCGGCCGCGCGTCGGAGAACGCCGCGCGAGACCGCGCCTGCTTACATCCCAGGCTCAGCGCGCGGCCAGCCCGCGCACTGCGCCGTGGGCGGCGTCGAACGCCTGCTCGACGATGCGCTGCTTCCACGCATCGGTGTTCGTGTAGAAGGCGTCGCGCGTGCGCTGCTTGATCTGGGCGCGCAGGGTAGGCAAGGCGTCGGGGTGGTTTTCGGCCCACTGGTCGGCGCGCAGTGCGTCGATCATCTGCAGGATCGGCAAGGTGCCGTACTCGAGCGCGATGCCGGTGTATTCGGCCTGCGCGCACTCCTCATACGCGGCCAGCCACATCAGGCCTTGCAACGGCGCCGATGACGAGCTGCCGTCGTAGATGCTGGTGACCTTGTCGCCCCACCAGGCGCGGGCGCGTTGCAGCGCGGCGGCGTCGTCGCGGCACGCGAAGATGCGCTCGCCAACGCCGCTCGGCCCGAGGCCGGTGTGCAGGTCGATCCAGCCCAGGCGCGCGCAGCGGGTGGCGTGGTCGCGCAGCACATGGCGCAGGGTGACGTGGCTCCAGCTCGGGTTTCGTCCGCCGTAAAACAGGCCTTCGGGGTGTGCGTACTGACCGCCGGTGATGGCGGCCTGCAGGGCCGGCAGGCCGCGCTCCTGGGCGAAGCGCTGCAAGGCGGCTTCGTTGTCGGCCGACGGCGGCCAGGTGGCCGGCACGATCAGCGCGGCGAGCTCGTCGTAGCCGGCGTTGCGCGGCAGCGGCGCGGTGAAGTCGTGGAAGTTGCGGTTCAGGTCAACGTTCTCCTGCGTCGTGCGCCGCCACCACGAGAAGCCATGGGGGTTCAGGGCATGGATGTAGAGCACGGCCACGTCGGCATCGCTTGCGGCCTGGCGCCATGCGCTGTCGTGCAACAGCGCGGTCTGCACGCCCGAGCCGCAAAAGCCCTCGACGCCATGGCAGGCGCTGCTGACGACGAGCAGCGCGCGCGCATCCTGCGGGCCGCTGCGCACCACGTCCATGGCGAGTGCTTCGCCATCGCGGCCGAGCATCGGGTGGGCGTGGCTTTCGACATCGAGGCCGGCGGCTTCGGCGGCGGCTAGGAACTTGCCGCGCGCCTCGGCGTAGGTCTGCGCGAAGTGCTGGCTGGCGAGAGCTGGGGTGGTCACGGCGGGCATTGATTTACCGCAGGCCGGCAGGTGCCGTGTTGAGCCACTTCTCGGCCAGATTGACCCACAGCGTGCCGCCGAGCGGGATCAGGTCGTCGTTGAAGTCGTAGCTCGGGTTGTGCAGCATGCACGGCCCCATGCCGTGGCCGCCGATGCGGTGGCTGCCGTCGCCGTTGCCGATCAGAAAGTAGCAGCCGGGCTTTTCGAGCAGGAAGAAGCTGAAGTCTTCGGCGCCCATCGTCGGCTCGAACTCCTGCACGTTGTCGGCGCCGACCAGCTCGCTCATCACCTGGCGCGCGAACTCGGTCTCGGCGGCGTGGTTGATGGTCGGCGGGTAGTTGCGCTTGAACTCGAACTCGCAGCTCGTCTGGAACGCGGCGCAGGTGTGCTCGGTGATCTCGCGCATGCGCGTCTCGATCAGGTCGAGCACTTCGAGCGTGAAGGTGCGCACCGTGCCCTGGATTTCGCAACTGTCGGGCACGACGTTGGTGGCCTCGCCGGTGTGGATCATCGTCACCGAGATCACGCCCGCATCGATGGGCCGCTTGTTGCGGCTGATGATGGTCTGGAACGCCTGCACCAGTTGGCACGCCACCGGCACCGGGTCGATGCCGTTGTGCGGCATCGCGGCGTGCGCGCCCTTGCCGTGGATCGTGATCTTGAACTCGTTACTGCTCGCAAAGCACGGCCCGCTCTTCAGCGCGAACTGGCCGACCGCCATGCCGGGCCAGTTGTGCGCGCCGAACATCGCCTCCATCGGGAACTTGTCGAACAGGCCGTCTTTGATCATCTCGCGCGCGCCGCCGCCGCCTTCTTCGGCGGGCTGGAATACCAGGTACACGGTGCCGTCGTAGTTGCGATGTTTCGACAGGTGCTTGGCGGCGGCGAGCAGCATCGCGGTGTGGCCGTCGTGGCCGCAGGCGTGCATCTTTCCGTGGTGCTGGCTGGCGTGCGCGAAGGTGTTGTGCTCGGTCATCGGCAGCGCGTCCATGTCGGCCCGCAGGCCGACCGCGCGATCACTGGTGCCGTTCTTGAGGATCGCGACGATGCCGGTCGTGCCCATGCCGCGGTGGATCGGGATGCCCCAGTCGGTGAGCTGTTGGGCGATCACGTCGGAGGTGCGCTGTTCCTGGAAGCACAGCTCGGGGTGGGCGTGGAGGTCGCGCCGCACGGTGGCAATGGCGGCGGCGTCGGCGAGGATGGATTCGATCATGCGCATGGTGGGCTCCGCAGCGCGGCGTGCGGGTCATTCGCAGCAGGCCGCGCTATCGTTGGCTGGGCCGACCAGTTTACCGTTTGAGGTCGCTGGGGTCGATGGTGTCGCTAGCGCCGCACCTTGCCGTCCTCGGTCAGCATCGACAGGTCGACGAAGCGCGACGCCACATGGTCCTTGGGCCCGAAGTTGACGCTGAAGCCACCGAAGCTCGCGTTCTGGATCGACTCCAGCGCGCTCACCAGCGAATCGCGCGACGGGTTGCGCCCGGCGCGCTTCAGGCCTTCGGCGAACACCTTGGCGGCCAGGTAGCCCTCCATGCTGGAGTAGTTCGGCCGTGCGTCGCCGCCGGCCTTGCGAACCGCGTCGAGGTACTCGCGCGAGATCGCGGTGGTGGTGGAATACGGGAACGGCATCACCTGGCTGACGACGATGCCCAGACCCTCCCGGCCGAGCTCGTCGGCGAGCGCCTGCGTTCCGACGAACGAGACGTTGAAAAAGGTGCCGCCGTAGCCGGCCTTGCGGGCCCCGCGGATGAACGCGGCACATGACTTGTAGGCGCCGATCTGAACCACCGCATCGGGCATGGCGGCTGCGATGTCGCGCACTGCCGGCGCCACGCTGACGGTGTTGCGCTCGACCGTGCCGAGCGCCACCGGTGCCAGGTTCTGCGCCTTCAGGGCGCGCGTCACGCCTTCCAGTCCGGCCTTGCCGTAAGCGTCGTTCTGGTAGAAGACCGCGATCTTCTTCAGACCGAGCGAGGTCAGGTTGCGCACGATCAGCGCGGTCTCGTCGTAGTACGAGGCGCGCAGATGGAACACCGATTTGTGGAACGGTTCGCGAAGTGCCTGCGCGCCGGTGAATGGGCCGAAGAACGGAATCTTCGCATCGACCACCAAGGGCAGCGCGGCCAGTGCGGTGGGCGTGCCGACATAGCCGAACAGGCCGAACACATCGTCGCGGATGAACTTTTCGGTGTTCGCCTTGCAGCGTTCGGGTTCGTAGCCGTCGTCCAGGGTTTGCAGCTCGATGCTGTTGCCGTTCACGCCGCCTTCGGCGTTCAACGCATTGAAGTAGGTGCGCGCGCCCAGGTTCATCTGGACGCCGAGCTGCGCGGCCGGGCCGCTGAACGCGGCCGACTGGCCGAGCACGATGCGCCGGCCCTGCGCAGCGGCGGGAAGCGCGAGCACGGCGCAAGTGGCGGCAAGCCGCTGGATGGCATCACGACGGTTCATGGTTTCCTCAATGGCGCACCTGGCGCTTTTGGATAGGTGTGAAGCATAGGCGCTGGCGTGCGTTCGCTCACCGCCTTGTGACCGCTCCGAGACGCGCTGTGCAGGTCGGTGTGCAATAGTCCCGCGATGACCACGATCACCGTTCGCGCGGCGTGCCCGCACGACTGCCCCGACACCTGCGCGATCCGCGTCACCGTGGTCGATGGTGTGGCAACCAAGGTGCAGGGCGACCCCGACCACCCGCCGACGCACGGCTCGCTGTGCACCAAGGTTTCGCGCTACCCCGAGCGCACCTATCACGCCGAGCGGGTGCTGCACCCGATGAAGCGCGTCGGCCCCAAGAGCGGCGTTGGCGGCGCCGGCCCCGCGCAGTTCACACGCGTGACCTGGGCCGAGGCGCTGGCCGACATCGCCGCGCGCCTCAAGACCATCGCCGCGCGCAGCCTCGATGGCGCGCAGGCCATCGTGCCCTACAGCTACGCCGGCACGATGGGCCTGGTGCAGGGCGAGGCGATGGCGGCGCGCTTCTTCAACCGGCTCGGCGCCTCGCTGCTCGACCGAACGATCTGCTCCAGCGCCGGCGGCGAAGCGCTGGCCGCGACCTATGGCGCGAAGGTCGGCATGCACCTGCCGTTCTATGCCGAGAGCCGGCTGATCCTGATCTGGGGCAGCAATTCGATCGCCTCGAACCTGCACTTCTGGACCTTCGCACAGGCCGCCAAGCGCAATGGCGCCAAGCTAGTCTGCATCGACCCGCGCAAGACCGAGACCGCCGACAAATGCCATCAGCACATCGCCTTGCTGCCCGGCACCGATGGCGCGCTGGCGCTCGGCTTGATGCACGAATTGATTCGCAACGACGGCCTCGATCACGACTACATCGCACAGCATGTCGATGCCGCCGGCTGGGCCCAACTGCGCGAGCGTGCGCTGCAATGGCCGCCCGAGCGCGTGGCCCAGGTCTGCGGCATCACGGCCGATGAAGTGCGCGGTTTGGCCGCTGACTATGCGCAACTCAGCCCGGCGGCGATCCGCCTGAACTACGGCATGCAGCGGGTGCATGGCGGCGGCAACGCGGTGCGGCTGATCGCGATCCTGCCGTGCCTGGTGGGCGCATGGCGGCACCGTGCGGGCGGCTTGCTGCTGTCGAGTTCTGGCTGGTTCAACCGGGTGCGCAACGACGCGGCCTTGCAGCGCACCGACCTGCTGGCCGGGCCGGACGGCTCGCGGCGCCGGCCGCGCACGATCAACATGAGCACGATCGGCGACGACCTGCTGCGCGAAACCTCGCCCGCCTTCGGTCCGAAGATCGAGGCGCTGATCGTCTACAACAGCAACCCGGTGGCGGTGGCGCCCGAGTCGCCGAAGGTGGCGCGCGGCTTCGCGCGCGACGACCTGTTCACAGTCGTGCTCGAACACTTCATGACCGACACCGCCGACCTGGCCGACTACGTGCTTCCCGCCACCACCCAGCTCGAACACCTTGACGTGCACACGAGCTACGGTCATACGTACGCGATGATCAACGAGGCGGCCGTGGCGCCGCTCGGCGAAGCGAAGACCAACACCCAGATCTTTCGCGAACTGGCCGCGCACATGGGCTTCGACGAACCGTGCTTCAACGATGACGACGAAACCCTGGCGCGCACCGCGTTCACGCCCGAGGTCGATTTTGATGCCTTGCGTGAGACCGGCTGGTTCAAGCTGCCGATTGCCGACGCGCCGTTCGCCAGCGGCAACTTTCCGACCGCCGACTGCCGCTGCATCATCGACTCGCCGGCCTTCGGCGTGCCCGACCATGTGGCCAACCACGAGTGCGCGGCGAGCACGCCCGCGCTCGCGCAGCGTTACCCGCTGGCGATGATCTCGCCGCCGGCGCGCAACTTCCTCAACTCCAGCTTCGTCAACGTCAAGAGCCTGCGCGACATCGAAGGCGAGCCGGTGCTCGAGATGCACGAGGCCGATGCCGTTGGCCGCGGCATTGCCACCGGTGCCATGGTGCGTGTCTTCAACGACCGCGGCAGCTATGTGTGCAAGGCGCTCGTGAACCGGCGCGCGCGGCCGGGCGTCGTCAACGGCCTGGGCGTGTGGTGGCGCAAGCTCGGCGCGGCCGGTACCAACGTCAACGAGCTGACGCACCAGAGGCTCACCGACATCGGCCGTGCGCCGAGCTTCTACGATTGCCTGGTGGAAGTGCGGATGGCTGAACCGGCAGAGCCGGCCCGCCTAGCCCAGTCGGCCGAATCTGCCGTGTCGTGAAGCGTGGGCTTGCGGTGACGTTGACGGTGATGAGTCTCGGCACGGCGGGTGGGTTGGTACTCGCCGCCGCCACGGTCTGCCTGACCTCCGGCTGCAGCACGCTCGGCTACTACGCGCAGTCGGTCGGCGGGCACCTGGCGATCGTGCGCGCGGCCCGGCCGGTGCCCGACTGGCAGGCCGACGCACAGACCCCCGCCGTGCTGAAGGAACAGCTCGCCCTCAGCCAGCGCATCCGCGACTACGCAGTGCGCGAGCTGAAGCTGCCCGACAACGCGAGCTACCGCCGCTATGCCGACCTGCAGCGCGGCGCCGCCGTTTGGAACGTCGTCGCCGCACCCGAGTTGAGCCTGAAGCTGCGGACCTGGTGCTTCCCGGTGGTGGGCTGCGTCGGCTATCGCGGCTACTACGAGCGGGCCGAGGCCGATGCCTTCGCCGCTGCGCTGCGCACCGAAAGGCTGGAGGTCAGCGTCTATGGCGTGCCGGCCTATTCGACCCTCGGCCTGCTGCCCGGAGCCGCCTTTGCCGACCCGCTGCTGAACACCTTCATCGACTACCCGCAGGGCGAGCTGGCGCGCCTGATCTTCCACGAGCTGGCGCATCAGATCGCGTTCGCAAAGGGCGACACGGTGTTCAACGAATCGTTCGCCACCGCCATCGAACGCATCGGCAGTGCGCGCTGGCTGGCCGACTTCGGGGATGCCAGTCAGCGCGATGAGCAGGCCCGCATCGAGGCGCGCCGTTCGGACTTCCGCGACCTGACCGCGCGCTACCGCGCCGAGTTCGAAGCGCTCTACGCCAGTGCCGCCAGCGACGATGCCAAGCGGGCCGCGAAGCAGGCCTTGCTGGCCCGCCTGCGCGCCGACCATGCGAGCCTGAAGCGCGAGCGCTGGGGCGGGTATTCAGGGTACGACGGCTGGTTCGCGCGGGCCAACAATGCGGCCTTCGG
>JANXZA010000004.1 GCA_025355745.1 Rhizobacter sp.
TCGGGACCATTCTCGGGCGCATCCGCGCGGCCGGCATTCCCTTTCGCAGCACGGTGCGCGGGCCGGTGGACATGCAGGTCGATGCGGAGTACGGCAACATCTACTGGAACGAGCCCGACGGGCACCAGTGGGAAATGCTCACCGTCAGTTATGCCCGCCCGGCCCCTTGAATTTTTGCCCATCCCCATGCTTGCCAAACGCATCATTCCCTGCCTCGACGTGACCGGCGGCCGCGTCGTCAAGGGCGTCAATTTCGTCGAGCTGCGTGATGCCGGCGACCCGGTGGAAATCGCCGCGCGCTACAACGAGCAGGGCGCCGACGAGCTGACCTTCCTGGACATCACCGCCACCAGCGACGGGCGCGACCTGATCCTGCACATCATCGAGGCGGTGGCCTCGCAGGTGTTCATTCCGCTGACGGTGGGCGGCGGGGTACGCACCGTGGCCGATGTGCGCCGCCTGCTCAATGCCGGCGCCGACAAGGTCAGCTTCAACTCGGCAGCGATCGCGAACCCGCAGGTGATTCGTGACGCGTCGCGCAAGTACGGGGCGCAGTGCATCGTCGTGGCCATCGACGCGAAACGTCGCGTCGACTCCGATAGCACCGCGAAACGTCGCGTCGATTCAGATAACACCGCGAAACGTCGCGTCGATTCAGATGTCAACGCAAAACGTCGCGCCGATGGCGCGGGTTGGGATGTGTACTCCCATGGCGGGCGCAACAACACCGGCCTCGACGCCGTGGCCTGGGCGCGCCAGATGACCGAGCACGGCGCCGGCGAAATCCTGTTGACGAGCATGGACCGTGACGGCACGAAGATCGGCTTCGACCTGGCGCTGACGCGCGCGGTCAGCGACGCCGTCAGCGTGCCGGTGATCGCCTCGGGCGGGGTCGGCGCGCTCGAGCACCTGTCCGACGGCATCCGCATCGGCGGCGCCGATGCCGTGCTCGCGGCCAGCATCTTTCACTACGGCGAGTTCACGGTCGGCCAGGCCAAGGCGCTGATGGCGCGCGACGGGATCGCGGTGCGGCTTTGAAGGCACCGAGCCGCCCGGCGCGCCAAAACGAGGTGCGCATCGTCGGCGGCCAATGGAAGCGCAGCAAGCTGCCGGTGGCCGATGCGCCCGGCTTGCGGCCGACACCCGACCGCGTGCGCGAAACGCTGTTCAATTGGCTGGGTCAAGACCTGACTGGCTGGCGCTGCCTCGATGCCTTCGCCGGCTCGGGCGCGCTCGGCTTCGAGGCGGCGTCGCGGGGTGCCGCCGAGGTCGTGTTGATCGAGCGCGAGCGCAAGCTGGCGGCGGCGTTGAACGCGGTCAAACAGCGTCTGGACGCTGTCCATCTGAGAGTCGAAAACGCCGACGCGCTGACGTGGATGGCGCACTGCGCGCCGGCATCGTTCGAGCTGATCTTCATTGACCCGCCGTTCGACGCCGCGCTGCTCGAACCGGCGCTCGGCGCTGCGGCGCGGCTCGTCGTGAACGGAGGCTTCGTCTACGTTGAATCCGGCGCGGCGCTCGACCCTCATGCATTTGCGCCGAAGGGGCTCGCACTGCACCGACAGGGCCGCGCCGGCGCGGTTAATTTTCATCTGTTGTTGCGTGCCGACCCGGCCTAAAGTTACCCGGCTACACTGCGGCCGAATCCATTTTCCGGGAGCGCGCCTTGACCTCCGTGACCAAACTCACCGCTGTCTACCCCGGCACCTTCGACCCGATGACGCTGGGCCACGAAGACCTGATGCGCCGGGCCAGCCGGCTGTTCGAGCGGCTCATCGTGGCGGTGGCCGCCGGGCATCACAAGCGCACCATGTTCACGATCGCCGAGCGGCTCGACATCGCCACCGAACTGGCATCGCAATACCCGAACGTCGAGGTGCTGGCATTTCGCGGCTTGCTGCGTGACTTCGTGGTCGAGCACGGCGGCAAGGTCGTGGTGCGCGGTCTGCGTGCGGTGAGCGACTTCGAATACGAGTTCCAGATGGCCGGCATGAACCGCCAGTTGATGCCCGAAGTCGAGACCATGTTTCTCACGCCGGGTGATCGTTTCCAGTTCGTCTCGGGCACCTTCGTGCGCGAGATTGCCAGCCTGGGCGGTGATGTTTCCAAGTTCGTGTCACCCTCGGTACTTGACCGTTTGCACCAGCGCGTGAAGCGGACCGAAACGTGAGGGCGCCGTGGCACTTCTGATCACCGATGAATGCATCAACTGCGATGTCTGCGAGCCCGAGTGCCCGAACCAGGCGATCTCGATGGGCGTGGAAATCTACGAGATCGACCCGCACAAGTGCACCGAGTGCGTCGGCCACTTCGACGAGCCGCAATGCGTGCAGGTCTGCCCGGTGAGCTGCATCCCGATCCACCCCGAGCACGTCGAATCGAACGAGTCGCTCTGGATGAAATACCGGCGCCTGCAGCAGGCGGCCAGCGTCACGCCGACGGCGACGGCCGGCGACTGATCAGGGTGCGCTGCGCTTGCCGCGCTTGCGGCTGGCTGGATCGGCCGCAGTGAACGCGGTGCTTGAAGCTGGCTTGGCCACGCCTCGCTTCTTCTTGGATGGATGGCGTTCGGCTGCCGACGCCGGCCTCGCAGGCGGCGCCGGCGCAGCGCTGAGGCTCGCGGCCGCTGCCGGCTTCAGGGCGGCCTGATCGGCCAGGCGCTCGCGGCGCATTTCGGCCGCCCGCCGGCGGTCCTCGGCGGCCACACGTACGGCCTCGGCGCGCTGCGCACCGGTGCGCGGATCGGTTGCTTCGACGACCTGGCCGTGCGGACATGGAATGCGCGTGTACTCGTTGCCGCAGCGGTAGATGGTCTGGGCCTGGGAGCCCGCACTGACGAGGCAGAGCAACAGCGCGGCAACGAGTTTCATGGCGGGTCTTTCAAGGGGTCGGCGGGCGTTGGGGCGGGCGTCGGCTCGGGTGCAGATTCCGGCTTGGGTGGTTTCAGCCGAGGCGGTTTGGCATGCACCTTCATCAGCGCGCGGTCCATCTCGCCGTCGAGCAGCAGCGGCAGCGCGGTGATCGACTGCTCGATGCATTTGTCGATGGCGTCGCGATCATCGGCGATCGGTCTGCGCAGCACATAGTTGACAACCTCGGCGCGCTCGCCCGGGTGGCCGATGCCCAGCCGCAGGCGCCAGAAATCGGCGCTGCCGAGTTGGGCCTGGATGTCCTTCAGCCCATTGTGGCTGGCATGGCTGCCGCCGAGTTTCATCTTTACCTGCCCGGGAAGCAGATCGAGCTCGTCGTGCGCCACCATGATCTCGCGGGGCTCGATCTTGAAGAAGCGCGCGAGTGCGGCGACCGACTTGCCGGACAGGTTCATGAAGGTCATCGGCTCCAGCAACCATACCTGGCCGTCCGACCGGTTCACGCGCGCCACCAGGCCGAAGTAGCTGCGTTCCGGCGCCAGGTTCACGCGCAACTCACGCGCCACGGCGTCGATGAACCAGAACCCGGCGTTGTGCCGCGTGGCAACGTACTCCGGGCCGGGGTTGCCCAGGCCGACAAGCAATCGAATCATGGCTGAATTATCGAGCGGTCATGGCCATGAAAAAGCCCCACCAAGGTGGGGCTTCGCATCACCCTTGCGGGTGCCATTGCGAGATCACTTCTTGTTCTGCTTCTCGGTCTTCTTGGCCTTGGTCGGCGCGGCAGCTGCGGCCGTGACCACCGGTGCCACGACCTCTTCTTCGGCCGCCTGTGCCGAGACCGACACGATCACCGGGTTCGGCTTGCCTTGCGTCATGACCTTGATGCCGTCGGCGAGCTTGATGTCGTTAACGTGCAGCGTCTGACCCTTCGCCAGCTCGCCCAGATCGACGGTCAGAAACTCCGGCAGTTGCGAGGCCAGGCACGAGATGCGCAGCTCGGTGACGACGTGGTTCACGACGCAACTGTCGGTCTTCACGGCCGGCGAGTTCTCTTCGTTGATGAAGTGCAGCGGCACCTTCTTCACGACCTTGGTGGTGGCATCGACGCGCTGGAAGTCGATGTGCAGCACGATCGGGCGAAACGGGTGCATCTGGTAGTCGCGCAGCAGCACCTGTTCGGTCGTGCCGGCCAGGTCCATTTCGAGCAGCGACGAGTGGAACGCTTCCTTCTTCAGCGCGAAGAACAGGGCGTTGTGATCGAGTTCAATCATCGCTGGCGTGCCCGCGCCGTAGACGATGCCAGGTACCTTTTGCGCAATGCGCAGGCGGCGGCTCGCTCCGGTCCCCTGCAACGTGCGCTCGAAAGCTGTGAATTTCATTGATGACTCCAAAGGTGAAGGCCCGCGACCAGGCGCTTCGTTGAAATGAGGGCGACGCCCTTGCGGGGCCGCCCTCGGCGACGCGGCCTTGCGGCCCCGGTTAAAAGTTCGCGTTCTGCTCAGCGAACAAGGACGTGACCGATTCACCGTCGGAGATGCGACGGATGGTTTCGGCAAACAGGAAGGCCACCGACAGCTGGCGCACCTTCGGACAATTCTTCACATCCTCGCGCTGCGGGATGGTGTTAGTGATGACGACTTCGTCGAGCTGCGAGCCCTTGATGCGCTCCAGCGCCGGACCTGACAACACCGCGTGCGTGCAGTACGCAAACACCCGCTTGGCGCCGCGCTCCTTCAGCACCTCGGCGGCCTTCACGAGCGTGCCGGCGGTATCGGTCATGTCGTCCATGATGACGCAGGTGCGGCCATCGACTTCGCCGATCACATGCATCACTTCGGACACACCGGCCCTCGGCCGCCGCTTGTCGATGATGGCCAGATCGCAGCCGAGTTGCTTGGCCAATGCGCGCGCGCGTACCACCCCGCCGACGTCGGGCGAGACGACCACGAGGTCGTCGTAGCGCTTGGATTGCAGGTCCGACAGCAGCACCGGCGAGGCGTAGATGTTGTCGACAGGAATGTTGAAGAAGCCCTGGATCTGGTCGGCGTGCAAGTCCATCGTCAGCAGCCGCTCGACACCTACTGCTTCCAGCAAGTTGGCGACGACCTTGGCGCTGATTGGCACGCGCGTGGAACGTGGGCGCCGGTCCTGGCGCGCATAGCCGAAGTACGGGATGACGGCGGTGACGCGGCGGGCCGAGGCGCGCTTGATCGCGTCGACCATGATGCACAGCTCCATCAGGTTCTCGTTCGTCGGCGCACAGGTGGGCTGGACCACGAAGATGTCGCGGGCGCGCACGTTCTGGTGAATTTCGACATCGACTTCGCCGTCCGAGAAGCGCCCGACCCGGGCCTTGCCGAGTTCGACGCCGAGGTGCGTCGCGATCTCGTGCGCCAGGGCGGGGTTCGCGTTGCCGGTGAAAATCAAGGTGTTGAAAAGCACGTTCTCTCCGACGAGGCCATTCGGCTGCTGGGCCTGCGAAGTGTGCCTTTTACGGCGCACCGCGAATCAAGAAATCTGGCAGGGGAAGAAGGATTCGAACCTTCGCATGTCGGAATCAAAATCCGATGCCTTAACCAACTTGGCGACTCCCCTACACGGGTTGACAGTGTCGTGGTGATGAACCGCATCGACTGCCCACCGCAAACTCTGTACTGGCAGCTGTGAGGTGTCAGCCGGCGCACCATCCGACGAGCGGATGTTCCACCAGACTTCTGCTCATTCTGCCCACCCAACCTGCCGCTGTGTTCATCGGCACCACCGGGAACGCCGGCATTGGCCCGTCGGCCCGATCCAACGCACCTGCACGCGCAAAAACCGCGCTTCCGGA
>JANXZA010000027.1 GCA_025355745.1 Rhizobacter sp.
CTGGCCGTCGAACAGCACCTGCCCTGCGGCCTTGGGCACCAGCCCCGAGAGGGCCATCAGCGTGGTCGACTTGCCAGCGCCGTTGGCGCCCACCAGCGCGGTGATCTCGCCCGCGCGCAGCGCCAGCGAGATGCCCTTGACCGCCTCGATCGGGCCGTAGCGCACTTCTAGGCCCTGCACCGATAGCAGCGCTGCCGTCATGGCGAGGACCCCGGCGCCGGCAGTGCGCCTTTGTCGTCGTCACGGCCAAGGTAGGCCTCGATCACCTGCGGATCGTTGCGGATCTGCTGCGGCCCGCCCTGGGCGATGATGCGGCCGAAGTTGAGCACCGCGATCTGCTCGCACAGGCCCATCACGAAACGCATGTCGTGCTCGATCATGAAGATCGTGTAGCCGCGGTCGCGGATGTTGACGATCTCGGCCATCAGTTCGGTCTCCTCTGCGCTGTTCATGCCCGCCACCGGCTCGTCGAGCAGCAGCAGCTTGGGCTCGGTGGCCAGCGCCCGCGCCAGCTCAAGCTTGCGCTGCTCGCCGTAGGACAGCTTGTCGGCCAGGTCGTCGACCTTGTGCCCCAGCCGCACCCAGCCCAGCAGTTCACGCGCGCGGTCACGAGCCCGGCGCTCTTCAGCCTGGAACGAGGGCAACGCCAGCAGCGTGGCCGCCCAGCTGGCGCGCAGATGCCGGTGCCGGCCGACCAGCACGTTGTCCAGCAGGCTCATCTCCTTGAAGATGCGGATGTTCTGAAACGTGCGGCCGATGCCCATGCGGGTGATCTGGTGCGCGGGCTGGCCGAGCAGGCTGCGGCCGTCGAGGTCAATCGCGCCGCCGCTCGGCGCGAGCAGGCCGGTGATCAGGTTGAACACCGTCGTCTTGCCCGCGCCGTTCGGGCCGATCAGGCCGAACACGGTGCCGGCCGGCACCTCGAAGCTCACGTCCTGCAGCACGCTCAGGCCGCCGAAGCGCTTCGAGACATTGCTCAGCTTCAGCATCACTTCGAACCGCGCCTGAACCACGACTTGAAGCGCTGCGGGTCCCACAACCCCTTCGGCAGGAACAGCACGATCAGCACCAGGATCGCGCCGTTCACCATCGTGCGGAAGTCGCGCAGCCCGCGCAGCAATTCGGGCAGCAAGGTGATGATCAGCGCGCCCAGCACCGGCCCGGTCAGGCCGCCGGTGCCGCCGAGGATGGCCATCGTCAGGATGTCGACGCCACGGTCGAAGCCGAATTCGCTCGGGCCGATGAAGAAGGTCAGGTGCGCGTTCAGCGCCCCGGCCAGGCCGGCGATGCCGGCGCCGAGTGCGAAGGCGAGCATTTTGTGCGCCATCACGCCGATGCCCATCAGCGAGGCGGCCACCGCGTCTTCCTTGATCGCCTCGAACGCGCGGCCGATGCGCGAGCGCCGCAGCCGCCACAGGATCAGCAGCGTGGCGACGAGTGCCGCGGCCACATGCCAGCCCTGCGTGAGCTGCGGAATGCCGTTAAGGCCGAGCGCGCCGCCGGTCAGCGATTCGGCATTCAGGATCAGCACCCGCACCACCTCGCCGAAGCCGAGCGTGGCCATCGCCAGGTACACGCCCGAGAGCCGCAAGGTCGGCCCGCCGATCAGCAGCGCGACCAGCGTGGGCGCCGCGATGCCGCCCGCCAGCGCAACCGGGAACGGCACGCCCAGGCTCAGCGTCAGCAGCGACGCGGTGTAGGCGCCGATGCCCATGAAGGCCGCGTTGGCCATCGCCAGCAGCCCGCACGACAAGGTGAGCCAGATCGACAGCGCGAGCAGCGCGTTGATGCCGATCGTCAGCACCAGGTTGCTGTAGATCTGCCAGAAGTTGATGAGCCAGTCCATCGCGTCAGTGGCCGCTCGAAAAATTTCCGCCATAAAGGCACGAAGACGCGAAGGAATGCAATGTGTAGTCGAACACCTGTTCCGTGCTTCGTGCCTTGGCGTCTTTGTGGCAGCAATTTCGTGGGTGCCAGAAGCTCATGCCTTGCGCTCCAGCACCTTGCCGAACATGCCTTGCGGGCGCAGCAGCAGCACGATGAAGAGCAGGCCGAAGGCGACCGCGTCGCGCATCGTCGAGCCGATGTAGGCGACCGACATGACCTCGGCGAAGCCGAGGAACAGGCCGCCGATCAGCGCGCCGCGAATGTCGCCCATGCCGCCGAGGATGATCACCGCGATGCCCTTGTGCAGCATCGGCTGGCCCATCAGCGGGAACACTGCGTTCGAGTACAGCGCGATCAGCACACCGCTGACACCACCGAGGGCGGCGGCCGTGAACGAGGTGAGAAAGAACAGGCCTTCGACGTTGACGCCGAGCAGCGCTGCCGCCTTCGGCGACTCGGCAATCGCGCGCAGCGCGCGGCCGAGCTGGGTCTTGCGCATCACGATCAACAGCGCGGCCATCAATGCAAACGACAGCACGATGATGGCGACTTCGAGCACGCTGATCTGGACCCCGGCGAAGTGCAGTTGCTGTTCGGGCATCAGGTCGGCCGGGAAGCGCTGGTTCTCGGCGCCGAACACGCCTTGCGCGGCGTTGTTGAAGAGGATCGCGATGCCGATCGTGGCGATCATCGGAATCAGGTGCGGCGCGTTGCGGCGCCGCAGCGGCTTGAGCACCAGCACGTCGATCAACAGACCGACCCCACCGCTGACTGCGAACGCGGCGATCAGCGCGGCCCACAGCGGCCAGCCGAGCCGGGTCACGACCTGCAACGCAGCATAAGCGCCGATCATGAAGACCGCGCCATGCGCCAGGTTGATGACGCCGAGCACGCCGAACACCAGCGTGAAGCCGAGCGCGAACAGGGCGTAGACGCAGCCCAGCGAGAGGGCGTTGACGAGTTGCTGTTCGAGCATCAGGTTCTGCAGCCTGGCGCTACTTCACGAACCTCACTTCTCGATCGAGTACTTCCCGCCCTTCGTCACGCTGACGATGGCCGCCTGCTTCGCGTCATAGCCGGCCGGCTTGCCGTCTTTCGTCTTCGCCTGGCGGAACTGGAACGGGCCGGTCGCGCCGTTGTGCGTGACCGAAGGCAGCGCGTCGCGCAAGGCGGTGCGGTCGGCTTCCAGGTTGCCGCTCAGCTTGATCTTGCCGAGCGCGGTGGCGACGATGTGCATCGCATCGAAGGCCTGCGCGCCGAACTGGTCCGGCGCCGACTTGTACTTCTGCGTGTAGGCAACGACGAAATGGCGGTTTGCATCGGTCTGGTTCGACAGTGCCCACGGGCTGCCGACCCACAGGTTGTCAGACTTCTCTTTCGCCAGATCAAAGATCTTCACCGAATTCATGCCGTTGCCGCCGATGAACGGCAGGTTAATGCCGAGCTGGCGCGCCTGCACCATGATCGGCGCACCTTCGGCGATCAGCGCCGACAGCACAATCGCGTCCGGGTTGCTCGACTTGATCTTGGTCAGCTGGGCCTTGAAGTCGACATCGCCCTTGGCGAAAGTCTCGGTCGTGGTGACCGGGATCTTCAGGGTCTCGAGCGCCTTCTTGAAGGCGTCATAGCCGCTCTTCGTAAATACGTCGTCGTTGCCATAGAGCACCGCGACCTTCCTGATACTGGCGCCCTTGGCCGACACGCGCAGCGTTTCGGGGAGCACGTCGGCTTCGGTCACAGAGTTGCGGAACACGTAGTCGCCGATCGCGGTGATGCCATCGGCGGTGTTCGACGTGCCGAACGCGACGATCTTCGCGGCTTGCGCTATCGGATCGGCAGCTAGGGCAGAGTTCGACAGTGTCGGGCCGAATACCATCAGCACCTTGTCCTGAAAGATCAGCTTCTTGAAGACGTCTATGGCCTGCTCTTTCTTGCCGGCCTCGTCCTCGATCTGCATCGCGATCTTGTTGCCCTTCACGCCACCACTGGCGTTGATTTCCTCGACCGCGAGCTCGAAACCGTTCCTGATCGACTGACCATACTGACCGGCCGGGCCCGAAAGCGCCTCGGCCGCGCCGAGCTTGATGTCGGCGGCGTGGGCCGAGGCCATCAGGCCGACCGCGACGACGAGCGTCGAAGGGCCGAATTTGGCGCCAGAGAAGGCAGCAGAGGTCATGCCGGGTGTCTCCGTGTGTTTGGGCGTCAGCCGGCAGCCAGGCTGCGGCGAAGGCAGCCCGGGAGTTTACCTGACCGTGCGCTCGCGCGAGGGCGAGGGTTGACCCGCGATGCTGGGCGGCTCAGGCCGCAGCTAAGCAACTGCACTGCGCATTTGCGCAGGCGCTCGCTGCGGGGCGGCTCAGACCGAGTGCGCGGGCCCGTTGTGCCGCGACAGTGCGAGCGGGCTGCGAGGCGCCGGCGCGGACGGAATGCCGGCTTCGGCCGCTTCGACGGCCTCGGCGAACTCGGCCACGGCGCGCGGTTGCGCAAAGCCGAGCGCACGGCTCAGCAGCCAGGTGCCCGCAACAAACAGGCCCAAGCCTGCTATGGCAAAGACTACGAGCATCGCGGCGTGCATCCACTCGGCGCTTTCAAATGCAAAACCGAGGCTGCACAGCAGCGTCGAGCCCAAAGCGATACGCCGGCCCTTGGTGCCGACCAGGCTGCCCTGCACCAGCGCGTAACCGGTGCAGGCCCCGAAGGCCAACAGCAACTGCAACTGGCTCATCGATCGCAAGCTGTTCAAGACTTCGTCGAGTACTGACATGATCATCTCCCGTCGCGTGGGGCACTTCGTGGTGAGTGCCTTCGTGAAGAGATTAAACAGCGGATTCGAGGCGCCGTGTAGGCGTACACCGGACGTCCGTGCAGGAGTTGTCCTGTTTGCCGGGGGTAGTGTTGCGCGTTACACGACTGGCCCCAAGACGGTGCGTCGCGACGCATGTAAATACGGGTAAATGGCGGAGGCTGGCGCGCAACCCTGTCTGCGCGGCACACGCGAGCCGCGTTATGGGGAGCCACCCATTACGAGAAAAACCATGAGAAGACTCATCGCTCTCGCGCTCGGCGCCGCCGCCCTCGGCGCGGCCCAGGCTCAGCCCAGCGTCTCGATCAGCGTCAACCAACCCGGGGTCTACGGTCGCATCGACATCGGTGGGCTGCCGCCGCCGCTGCTCGTGTTGCCGCAGCCGGTGCTGATCGCACCGCCGGCCGTGGTCGTGCAGCGCGAACCGATCTATCTGTACGTACCACCGCTGCACCAGCAGAACTGGCGCCGCTATTGCGGTCGCTACAGCGCCTGCGGCCAGCCGGTGTACTTCGTGC
>JANXZA010000149.1 GCA_025355745.1 Rhizobacter sp.
CCGGACAACACGATCCAGCACGCCAGCGTGAACAACCTGAACGTCGGCCGCAATCCGGACGAAGTGCTGCGTTTGCTCGACGGCCTGCAGACCGATGAGCTGTGCCCGTGCAACCGGAGTGTGGGCGGCACGACGCTGTAACTGCCGCTGCGCGGCCCCTCACCCCAACCCTCCCGCAAGCGGGAGAGGGAGTGAGCAGGCCGCGTCAAGTGACTTCGATTTCAAAGAGGCCCCCATGGAATTCCTGAACTCGATCAAGGACCTGATCCCCGACTACGCGAAAGACATCCGCCTGAACCTCGACGGTGTGATCGCGCGTTCCAGTCTCGCGCCGGAAGATGCGCTCGGTGTCGCGCTGGCCTCGGCCTTTGCTGCAAAGAGCAAGCCGCTGATCGACATCTTCAAGGCCAACGAGCCTGCGGCCGAAGCCACTGCCGCGCTGACTGCCGCCGCTTTGATGGGCATGAACAACGTGTGGTACCCGTTCGTCGAGATGGCGAACGACGACGACCTGAAGACGCAGCGTGCCGAACTTCGCATGAACGCCTACGCCACGTCGGGTGGCGTTGAGAAGAAGAAGTTCGAGGCCTATGCGTTGGCGGCATCGATCGTCGGCAAGTGCCACTTCTGCGTCGCTTCGCACTACGCGCTGCTCAAGGAGGAAGGCCTGACGACGCAGCAATTGCGCGACATCGGCCGCATTGCCGCGGTGGTGAATGCGGCAGCGCTGGTGATCGCGGCGAACTGACGCGGAGTTCTATGCTGGCGCGGCGACGGCGACCCGCCGTGCGCTGCGCCAGCCGTCGGCGCTGTACAGCAGCAGCGCCAGCCAGATGCAGCCGAAGCCGACCAGCCGTACCGCCGTAAACGGCTCGCGGAACACCCACACGCCGATGGCGAACTGGATCGTCGGCCCGATGTATTGCAGCAGGCCGAGCGTCGTCAGCGGCAGGCGCCGCGCGCCGGCCGCGAACAGCAGCAAGGGCACGGCGGTGATCGGCCCGAACGCGATCAACCACAGGTTCGTGAGCGCGTCCGGCGCCGGGAAGCTGCCACTGCCCTGGCGCGCCCAGAACGCGAGCGCCAGCAAGGCCACAGGGGCCAGCAGCATGCTTTCCAGCGCCAGGCCCTCCAGCGGCCCGAGCACGGCGACCTTGCGCATCAGGCCGTAGGCGCCGAAGCTGGCCGCCAGCACCAGGGCGATCCACGGCAACCTGCCGGCGGCCAGCGTGAGCCAGAGCACGCCGAGCGTGGCCAGCGACAGTGCGATCCACTGTGCCCGCCTCGGCCGCTCGTGCAGAACCGTGTAGCCGAGCAGCACGTTGACCAGCGGGTTGATGAAGTAGCCCAGGCTGGCGTCGATCAGGTGGCCGTTGTTGACGGCCCAGAGGTAAGTCAGCCAGTTGCTTGCCAGCAGCACCGCACTGACGGCGAACGCGGCCAGCACCTCCGGTTGGCGCAGCACCCGTGCGAGCCACGCCCACTGCCGGCGCAGCGCCAGCACGAGCACCAGGAACACCATCGACCAGACGATGCGGTGGGCGAGGATCTCCACCGGCGCCACCGTCGTGACGATGCGGAAGTAAAGCGGAAACAACCCCCACCAGGCGAAGGCGAGGGCGGCGTAGAGAACGCCGGGGTTCAAGCCGCCGGGCCGGCCGCGAGCAGGTGCTTGCCGTACTGCTCGCGCAGCCGGTTCTTCAGCATCTTGCCGGTGGCGCCGAGCGGGATCGCATCGACGAAGACCACGTCGTCGGGCGTCCACCACTTGGCGATGCGGCCTTCGAAGAACGCCAGCAACTCGTCGCGTGTGAGTTCGACGCCGGGCTTCCTGACGACGATCAGCAGCGGCCTTTCGTCCCACTTCGCATGCAACGCCGCGATGCACGCCGCCATCAGAACCTTCGGGTGCGCCATCGCGATGTTCTCGAGGTCGATCGAGCCGATCCATTCACCGCCGGACTTGATCACGTCCTTGCTGCGGTCGGTGATGTGCATATAACCGTCGGCGTCGATGGTGGCCACGTCGCCGGTCGGGAACCAGCCGTTGCCGCTTGTTGGATCGGCCACCAGCGGGTCGCCGCCCTCGCTCTTGAAGTAGGTCGAGATGATCCACGGCCCGCGCACAAGCAGTTCGCCCGAGGCCTGGCCGTTCCACGGCAGCTCGGCGCCGTCTTCGCCGACGATCTTCATGTCGACGCCGTAGACCGCGCGGCCCTGCGTGGCCTGCACCGCCAGGCGCTGCTCTTGCGGCAGGCCGACGTGCTTGCCCTTGATGACGGCCGCCGTGCCGACCGGGCTCATCTCGGTCATGCCCCAGGCGTGCAGCACCTGCACCTCGTAGCGTTCCTCGAAGGCCCGCATCATCGCCGGCGGGCAGGCCGAGCCGCCGATCACGGTGCGGCGCATGGTCGAGAACTTCAGGCCGTTCGCCTCCACGTACGCGAGCAGCCCCTGCCACACCGTGGGCACGCCGGCCGACAGGGTGACGTGCTCGGCCTCGAACAGGTCGAACAGTGATTTGCCGTCGAGCCCCGGGCCCGGGAAGACCAACTTCGCGCCCATCATGCAGGCCGCGTACGGCAGGCCCCAGGCGTTGACGTGGAACATCGGCACGACCGGCAGAATGGTGTCGCGTGCCGACACATTCAGCGCGTCGGGCAGCGCGATCGCGAAGGTGTGCAGCACGGTCGAACGGTGGCTGTAGAGCACACCCTTCGGATTGCCGGTGGTGCCCGAGGTGTAGCACAGCGACGAGGCCTGGTTCTCGTCGAAGCTCGGCCACGTGAAGCGGTCGTCCTGTGCTTCGAGCAGCTCTTCGAAGCACCGCAGGTTCGGGATTTTCGAGCTGGCCGGCAGGTGCGCGCGGTCGGTCATCGCGACGAACGTCTTGATGGTTTTGACGCGCTCGGCGATGGCTTCGACCAATGGCAGGAAGGTCAGGTCGAAGAACAGCACCTGGTCTTCGGCGTGGTCGGCGATGTAGACCACCTGGTCCGGGTGCAGGCGCGGGTTCAGGGTGTGCAGCACCGCACCCGAGCCCGACACCGCGTAGTACAGCTCCATGTGGCGGTAGCCGTTCCAGGCCAGCGTGGCGACGCGCTGGCCCGGCTGCACGCCGCAGGCGGCAATCGCCTTGGCCATGCGGCGCGAGCGCACCGCCAGCTCGCGGTAGGTGCAGCGGTGGATGTCGCCCTCGACCCGGCGCGATACCACTTGCTGGTCGCCGTGGTGGCGCTCGGCGTGCACCAGCAGCGAGGAAATCAGCAGCGGCTGCTGCATCATCAAACCGTTCATCTTGGCTCCGTGGGTGTTGATTCGTGCGGCGTATTTTGCGTGCGCCGTCGTCGCGATGATAGGGGCGCAATGAAGGGGTTAGCCGTCGGCGCCGGCTCACCGGGCGTTCCCAAACGGCGCGGCTCGCGGCATCATCAGGCGCATGGCGCGCATCGTCTTCACATCGCAGCTGCGGCGCTTCACTGAGGCGCCCGAAGTCAACGTCGACGCCGCCACACTGCGCGCGGCACTCGACGCCGCCTTCGCCGTGAACCCGCGCCTGCGCTCGTATGTGCTGGACGACCAGGGCCACCTGCGCGCCAACGTTGTCGCCTTCATCGACGGGCGGCGCTGCACCGACCGCGTCTTGCTGGCCGACCCGCTGCGCCCCGACAGCGAGGTGCATGTGCTGCAGGCCTTGTCGGGCGGCTGACCTTCACCGAACCGCAAAGGAGCCATCACCATGGAGCAACGTGCCTGGGTCGCCACCCGCAAGGGGCTGTTCGAGCTGCGGCGGCGCGCCGCAGGCTGGGCCATCGAGAGGGTCAGCTTTCTCGGCGAACCGGTCTCGATGCTGCTGCCGCCGCAGCACGGTTCAGGCCGCATGCTGGCGGCGCTGAACCTCGGCCATTTCGGCGTCAAGCTGCACGCGTCGGACGACGCCGGCGCCAGCTGGCACGAAGTCGCCACACCGGTGTATCCGCCGCAGCCCGAGGGCGAGCCGGCCGGCGGCGTGGCCTGGAAGCTGACGCAGATCTGGTCGCTCGAAGCGGGCGCGGCGGATGGCAGCGTCTGGGCCGGCACCTTGCCGGGCGGGTTGTTCCGCTCGGCCGATGGCGGGGAGTCTTGGCGGCTCGTCGAGGCGCTGTGGAACCAGCCCGGCCGGGCCGCCTGGTTCGGCGGCGGCTACGACGCACCCGGCATCCATTCGATCTGCCCGCATCCAGCCCATGCCGGTGAGTTGCTGGTCGGCATCAGTTGCGGCGGTGCCTGGGTGACGCGGGACGACGGCGCGAGCTGGGCCCTGCAGGCCAGCGGCATGCACGCCGCCTACATGCCGCCCGGTCAGGCCGAAGACCCGAACACCCAGGACCCGCACCGGATCGTGCGCTGCGCCGCCGATCCCGACGTGCTCTGGTGCCAGCACCACAACGGCATCTGGCGCTCGACCGACAACGCGCGCTCGTGGCACGAAGTCCCCGGCGTGCCGGTGGCCCACTTCGGCTTCGCGCTGGCGGTGCACCCCGAACACGCCGACACCGCGTGGTTCGTGCCCGGCGTGGCCGACCAGCAGCGCGTGCCGGTGAACGGCGCGCTGGTCGTGAACCGCACCCGCGACGGGGGCCGCAGCTTCGAGACCCTGCGCGCCGGCCTGCCGCGCGAGCACTGCTACGACCTCGTCTACCGCCACGGCCTGGCGCTGGACGCGACCGGCCAGCGGCTGTTGATGGGCAGCACCACCGGCAGCCTGTGGGCGAGCGACGATGGCGGCGACCGCTGGGCGGCCGTGGCGGCGCACCTGCCGCCGATCTATGCGGTGCGGTTCGGCTGAGCTGACAAGCGCTTCATGGAGACCCAAGCGAGATTCAACAGACACCCGCCACCGCCGGCGTTTACATCCACTTGCGACTCTGTGGCAAATGCCGCACAAATCGCCCCCAGAACGTGGGGGCCGCCCCCAAGCGGGGGATGATTTGTCATGCACTGCGGTTGAAAATTGGGATATGCGCGAGGCCCTTGTCCGAGGCCGCGCCGCCCCGATCGAGGAGCCCGTCATGCCGCAGACCTTCACCGTTGGATCCCGCTCACTCTTCGTCACCCTGACGGCCTGGGTGTTCATCATCCTGGCGGCGCTGACAAGCGCGTCGGCGCTGGTACAGAACGCGGCCGTGGCGTCGCTGATGCCGGGTCTGCAGCTCGCCACCGAACGCCACCCGCTGCCGCTGCTGACCGGCCTGCTGCTCGGCTATCTGCCGTGGGTGGTGGGCGTCGGGCTGGTGGTGTCGCTGGCCACGCTGGCCTCGGCCATCGGCCTGCTGATGCGGCTCGACTGGGCGCGCCGCACCTTCATCGGCCTGCTGGTCGTGGCCATCATGGCCAACTTGCTCGGCCTGTGGCTTCAGCAGGAAGTGGTGCAGTCGGTGGTCAGCAACACCCTGAGCGGCGTCGCCATCCCGGCCCAGGCGCTGGGCGTGTTCGGCGGCTTCGTGACCGCCGCGCGGGTGATGGCGGTGCTGATGACGCTGGTCGGTTGCGGGCTGCTGGTCTGGATCATCCGGCGCCTGATGTCGGCCGGCGTGCGGCAGGAATTCGCCTGAACGCCACCCGCGCCGGCGTCGTGGTTCAGCGTGACTCGCCGTCCAGGTAGAACCAGCGCCCGCTCTCGCGCACGAAGCGGCTTGTTTCGTGTAGCCGTTGAGCGCGGCCACCGAGCTTGCTGCGGGCGATGAATTCCACCGTCGCGTGATCGGCGTCTTGCAGTCCGCAATGCCGCACTTCGAGCCCCAGCCATTTCAGACCGATCGAGTTCGGCTCGATCACTGCCGGCCGTGTGCGCGCGTGCCAGGTGGCGAGCAGGTAGTCGGTCAGTTCGAGCACGAAGGCGCTGTAGCGGGATCGCATCAGCGCTTCGGCGGTGGGTGCCAGCAGGTGCAGCGAGCCGGCGTGGTAGCGGCCGCAGCAGGCGGTGTAGGGGAGGCTCGCGTACGGCAGGGCGGCGGCAGGCAGGACGGCGGCAGGTGCGCGGCACGGGCAGATGGCAGCGATGGCGGTCACGACAGCACCCGCTCCCACGTCTCGCCCACCAGCTCATGCCCGAAGCTGTGGTGCGGCGCGATGCTCGTCAACGCATAGCCCGCCGCCCCATAGATGCCGCGCGCGGCAAGCAGGTTGGCGTTGGTCCACAAGACGATCTTGCGATAGCCAACGCGGCGCGCGAAGTGCTCGCACTCAGCGACCAGCTGCTTGCCCAGGCCGAGGCCGCGTGCGGCCGGCTCGACCAGCAGCATGCGCAGCTGCGCCACGCCGTCGATGGGCCGGTGCATGGCTGCGTCGCGCGCCTGCACGAGGAACACACTGCCGATGTTCGCGCCGTCGCGCTCGGCGATCCAGCAGGCTTCGCGCTGCGCATCGAAGCGCTCGATGAAGTCGGCGGCGATGCCCGCCACCAGCGCTTCGAAACTCGTGTCGAAGCCCTGTTCCTCGGCATATAGCGCAGCGTGGCGCGCAATCACCCAGCCAATGTCGTCGGCGCGGTGCGAGCGCAGCAGGTACGGGGCGCCGGGGGTCGGTGCGTGGCTCGGGGTACGGCTGGATGGGGTCATCGATGCAGGTTCCTTGAGGCTCTTTGCACTTTGGCCTTCGGTCGGCGGGACGCCGGTATTTTCCACACGCCATCAAAGCCCGGGGCTTGCGCAAATAACTGTATAAACGTACAGTTGTCAGATGGATCTTGTGCCCGTCTCGGCTTCAGTTTGCGCTGGCGCTCCCGCTCTGCGGCCCCCGGCAACGGCGGGCGTAGGGCGAGCGCAGCAGCGGCCGGCTGATGCGAGTGCCGCAGCCGGGACGGGCGCTGGTATTGGCGGCCGGACCGTGCGCCCCGAAAGCCTGCACCCGGCGCTCTGGCTCGCCCACCAGCTTGGCCGGCATGCCGATGCGGCGCTGCCCAGCGGCTTCCCGGCCCTCGACGCGCAACTGCCCGGCGGCGGCTGGCCGCGCCGCACCCTGACCGAACTGCTGCTGGCACACCCGGGCGTGGGCGAGATCCGCCTGCTCGCGGCCTGCCTGGTCGCAACCCAGAAAGCGGGCCGGCTGGTGATGCTGTTCGACCCGCCGGCAGCGCTGTCGGCCGGCGCGCTCGCGCAACTCGGCTTCAATGTGGATCAACTGTTGATCATCAGCACCCGCACCCGCGTGATCCCGGGGTCGGACAGCCTGTGGGCGCTCGAGCAGGCGCTGAAGAGCGGCCACGTCGGCGCCGTGCTCGCCTGGCTGCCGCCGCGCCTGCGCACCGAGCGCCTGCGCCGCTTGCAACTGGCCGCGCAGGCACACGACGGCCCGGCCTTCGTGTTCTGCGAGATGAGCGCCGCGCAGCGCCCCACAGCCGCGCCGCTGCGGCTGGCGCTGCGTGCCGGCGGCGCCGAGGTGCTCTCGGTGCGCGTGCTGAAGCGCCGCGGCCCGCCGCTGGACCGGCCGCTGCTGCTGGCCCTGCCACCGGTACTGTCGGCCACGGCCTTGCAGCGCGCGGCGGTCGGTGCGCACGCGCCCCCAAGCGCGGATGCGGGTGCGGATGCGGATGCAGACACAGCGCCGCAGCGCAACGAATCGACCGTGCGCCAACTGCGCGCGGCCACCTTCGTCAACCTCGCGGCGGGTTGAATGCGCCGTGCTCTGGATCGCCCTGCACCTGCCGCTGCTATCGCTCGAATCGTTCACGGCTACGCTGGCGCCCGAGTTGAAAACGCAGCCGATCGCGTTGATGGACTCGCAGCGCATCCTCAGTGCCAACCCGGGTGCCCGCGCGCTCGGCGTGAAGCCCGGCCTGAAGCGCGCCACGGCGCTGGCGCTGGCGCCGCAACTCACCCTGGGCCTGGCCGACGCGGCGCGTGATGCGCAGGCGCTGACGGCGGTCGTGCATGCAGCGCTGGCCTTCACGCCGATGGTGGCGATCGAGCCGGCGCGCCCGGCCGGCTCTGTCGGCAATGCCGGAACGACCAACAGCGCCGACACCGTCCTGCTCGACGTCCAGGCCAGCCTGCGCTACTTCGGCGGCTTGCAGGCCCTGCTGGCGCGCCTGCACGCCGCGCTCGCGCCGCTCGGCCACCGCCTGCACACCGCGAGTGCGCCGACCGCGCTGGGGGCCGCACTGCTCGCGCGCATCCACCCGCAACTTCACTGCGCCGATCTGGCCGCCACCTGCGGCGCACTGGCCGCCGCGCCGGTCTGGCTGATCGGCCCGGGCCGCGAACACTGGGAGGCCTTGCAAGGCATGGGCTTGCGCACCATTGCCGACCTGCGCATGCTGCCGCGGTCCGGGCTGGCGCGGCGCTTCGGCGAGGCGGTGCTGAGCGAAATCGACCGCGCCACCGGCACCCGGCCCGACCCGCGCGAGCCGATCCGCCTGGCGCCCACTTTCGACAGCCGGCTCGAACTCTTCGCCCGTGCCGACACCACCGAGCAGTTGCTCTACGGGGCCGGTCTGCTGCTCGCGCGGCTCGTGATCTGGCTCGCGGCGCAACAGGCCTTCGTGCGCCGCTTCAGCCTGGTGATGGAGCACGAGCGGCACCACCGAACCGAGGCGCAAACACCGGCCACCACCAGGCTCGACATCGCGCTCGCCGAACCCTCGCGCGACCCCGCCCACCTGCTGGTGCTGCTGCGCGAACGCCTGGCGCAGTTGCAGTTGCCGGCGCCCACGCTCGACCTGCGTCTGCACGCCGACGACATCGCCCGCCGCGCTGCGCCGAACAGCGAACTCTTCCCCACGCCGCAGACCGAACAAGACGGCCTGACGCGTCTGATCGAACGCCTGCAGGCCCGCCTCGGCCCGGCCCAGGTGTTGCGCCTGGAGACCGTGGCCGACCACCGCCCCGAGCGCGCCAGCCGCCTGTGTGTGGCCGACGCGCGCCTGCGCACCGGACTGCCAAGCGGCAAGGCAGGCCCGGCACGCAGCGCGCGCAGCAGCCACGGTTCCCCGGTCCACGCCGCAACCACCGACCCGAACACCGCAGCCGCCGCCGTCCGCCCGGTCTGGTTGCTGGCGCACCCCGAGCCCCTGACCGAGCGCGCCACCGGCCCGACGCTCGGCGGCCAGCCGCTGCAACTCCTCAGCGGCCCCGAGCGCATCGAGTCCGGCTGGTGGGACGCCGCACTCGCCGAGCGCGACTACTTCATCGCCCAGTTGCCCGGCGGTGCGCTGGTGTGGGTGTATCGGGCGCGGCTGCCGGTGCAAGGGGCCGTGCACGGGTGGTTCCTCCAAGGGCGTTTCGGCTGAGCTCGAACGCTACTGTTGTGTAGACTCTTGTGTAAGGAGTCACACATGGCAACCAACCTCTCCCTCGACCCCGACCTGATCGACCGTGCCCTCGAAGTGAGCGGCGAGCGCACCAAGAAGGCAGCGGTGACACGCGCTCTCGAAGAGTTCATCGCGCGTCGCGGCCAGAAGCGCTTGGTCGAATTGATGGGCAAGCTCGAATGGGACACCTCGTTCGACTACAAGGCCGAGCGATCCAGGCGATGACACTGCTTGTCGACACCAGCGTCTGGTCGCTGGCGCTGCGTCGAGACCAGGCGTCTGACGCGCCCCAGGTGCGAGCGTTGCGCGCTGCCCTGGAGGGCGAAGAAATCGTCGTCACCACCGGGCTCGTTCTGCAGGAACTCTTGCAAGGCTTTGCCGGCCCGCGCGCACGCAAGGACATCATTGCCCGCTTTGCCGCACTCCCGATGCTCGGCCCGGACCGGCAGGACCACATCGACGCTGCGGAATTGCGCAACAGTTGCCGACGCGCCGGCGTTCACATCGGCACCGTCGATGCCTTGCTGGCGCAGCTTTGCATTCGTCACAAGCTCACCCTGCTCACCACCGACCCGGACTTCGTCCACGCGGCTTCGCACTGCGCGTTGAAGGTCTGGAAGTAGCCGGCTGACCTGGCCCGCTGGTTTCAGCGCCTTACGCCACGCGCCCGAACCACCACACGCTCAGCCCCGCCGCCAGCACCACCAGCAGCGCGCCTGCGGCTGCGAACAAGGCGCTGATCTCGGTCTCTTTCTTCTCGACGATGAGCCGCGTCGACAAGCCCTGATAGACCTTCTTCAGATCGGCCGCCGTGCCGGCATAGAAGTAGTCGGCGCGGGTGATGTTGGCGATGTTCTTCAGCGTCTCTTCATCGAGCCGCACGCGCATCGACCAGCCTTCGAAGCCGATCGTCTCGCCGTCCTTCGTGCCCACGCCGACGGTGTAGACGCGCACACCGTGGTCGGCGCTCATCTTCGCGGCCTCGAGCGGGTCGGGGCCGGTGGTGCGCTGGCCGTCGGTGAGCAGGATGATCGCACCGGAGGCGTACGAGCCCGGCGCCACCGGCACGAAGTCGGGCTTCGGCTTTTCGCCGGCAGCGGGCGGCATCGCGCGCTGGCCGGTGATCTGCGACAGGTCGATTCCCGAATCGGGGAGCAGGGTGGCGAGCGACAGCACGATGCCGCTGCCGATGGCGGTGCCGCGCTGCAACTGGAAGCGGTCGATGGCGGCCGCCACGTCGTCGCGGCTCAGCGTGGGCGCCTGCACCACGGCGGCGGTGCCGGCGAACTGGACAACTGCAATGCGCACATTGCGCGGCAGGTCGGCCACGAAGGCCTTCGCGGCCTCCTTCGCGGCGGTGATGCGATCGGGCAGCACATCGGTGGCGCGCATGCTGCCCGACACGTCCATCGCCAGGATGATGGTTTCCTGCTGCGACGGCAGGCTGATGACGGCGGTGGGCCGCCCGGCCGCGATCAACAACGCGCTGAGCGCCGCCAGCAGCAAGGCCGGCGGCAGGTGGCGGCGCCAGGCCAGGCCCTTGCCCATGGCCTCTTTGACAAGGCCGAGGTTGGCGTAGCGCAGGGTCGTCTTCTTGCGCCGGCGCAGCAGCCAGACATAGAGCAGCACCAGCAGCGGCACGGCCAGCAGGCCCCACAGCAGGTCGGGCCAGATGAAGGTGACGGCGGGCAGGGCAGTCAGGGCATTCATGCAGTGGCTCCCGCTGCGATCAGATGCGTCGGCTTGCCGCCGCGCCCCGGTTTGCCGCTCCAGTTGGCCAGCCGGCTGCGCTGCTTGCGCAGGTCGGCGAAGCGCAGGATGGCGTCCATCAGGTTCCCATCGGTGGCGAGTTCGAGGGTGTCGACACCGGAGCGCGCCAGGCCGTCGAGCAGGGCTGTCTCACGCCGTTGCGCGGCCGCCGCGAAGCGCTCGCGGAAGCCGTGGTCATGCGTGTCGACGACGAGTTGCTCGTTGGTTTCGGCGTCGGTCATCGTCACCAGGCCGATGTCGGGCAGCTCCATTTCCAGCGGGTCGAACAGGCGCACGGCAGTCACCTCGTGGCGGGTGGCGAGCTGCGCCAGGGCCGCGTCCCAGCCCGGCGCGCTGATGAAGTCGGAGATCACGAAGACACTGCTGCGGCGCTTCACGATGCGCTGCCCGGCCACCAGCAGGTCGCGCAGCTTCGTCGCCCCCGGAGCGCTGTGCGCCGGCCGCGCGGCCATGCGCTGCAACAGGTTCAGCACATGCATTCGGCCGTGGCCGGCCGGCAGCACGGTGTCGACCTCGGTGCCGTAGAGCAGCGCGCCGACGCGGTTGCCGTGGCGTGTGAGCAGCCGCGCCAGCACGCCGACGAACTCGCGCGCCAGGGCGCGCTTGGTGGTGGTGTCGGAGCCGAAGTCGACGCTCGCGCTCAGGTCGATGAGGAACCACGCCGTCAGCTCGCGGTCTTCGGTGAACTGGCGCACATAGGGCGTCTGCAGGCGCGCCGTGACATTCCAGTCGATGTGGCGCACGTCGTCGTGGTGCTGGTATTCGCGCAGGTCGGCCAGGTCGAGCCCGGCACCGCGCCACAGGGTGCGGTAGTCGCCTTGCAGCAGGCCGTCGAGGCGGCGGATCACGGTCCACTCCAGGCGCTTCAGCAAGGCCTCGGCGGGTGGCGCAACGGCGTCGAAGGGGCGCATCAGATCAGGCCGTTGCGGAAGAAGACGGCGCCAGTGGCTTGTCCGGCACCGGCACCTTCTTCATCACTTTTTGCACCACCTGGTCGGCGGTCAAGCCGTCGGCGAGCGCCTCGTAAGACAGCACCAGGCGGTGTCGGAACACATCGGCGACGAGCCCGGTCATGTCTTCGGGCAGCGCGTAGTTGCGCCCGCGCATGAAGGCCAGCGCGCGGGCCCCTTCGATCAGGCCGATGGTGGCGCGCGGGCTGGCGCCGTAGGTCAGGTACTTGGCGATGTCGGCCAGGTCGTAGCGCTCGGGCCGGCGCGTGGCACTGACCAGTTTCACCGCGTACTGCATCAGCGACGGGTCGACATAGACCTTGCGGCACTCCTGCTGCAACTCGGCGAGCTGGCCCATGCTGGCGACCGCCGACACCACTGTGGCCGGCCCGGTGACGCGCTGCGCGATCACGAACTCTTCTTCTTCGCTCGGGTAGTCGACCAGCACCTTCATCATGAAACGATCGACCTGCGCCTCGGGCAGCGGGTAAGTGCCTTCGGTCTCGATCGGGTTCTGGGTGGCCATCACCAGAAACGGCTCGGGCACCTTGTGGGTTTCACCGGCGATCGTGACCTGGCGTTCCTGCATCACTTCGAGCAGCGCGCTCTGCACCTTGGCCGGCGCGCGGTTGATCTCGTCGGCCAGCAGCAGGTGGGTGAACACCGGCCCGAGCGAGGTGCTGAACTCGCCGGTGCGCGGGTTGAAGATCCGCGTGCCGACCAGGTCGGCCGGCACCAGGTCGGGGGTGAACTGGATCCGCTTGAAGCTGCCGCGCAAGGTGGCGGCGAGCGTCTTGACGGTCAGCGTCTTGGCCAGGCCCGGCACGCCTTCGACCAGCAGATGGCCCTGCGCCAGCATCGCCACCATCACGCGTTCGAGGAACAGGTCCTGCCCGACGACGACGCGCTTCACTTCGTAAAGAATCTGCTCCATCAAGGTGGACGCGTGGGCGCTGCTGGTGTTGTCCATGAGGGTGGGTGGTTAAAGGGAAGGTCAAGAAAGTCTCACCGCAGAGTAACGGAGTTGACGGACTTGGCGCAGAGTAAGAAAGCCAAGAAATTCCTCTGCGTTAACTCCGTCAACTCCCGAACTCTGCGGTGAATGAATTCGCTCTTTCAACGCGGCACCTACGCCGGCCTCTAAAACTCCAGGGTTCAGAACGGTGACAGGCCGGCCGCGCCGGCTGCGCTTTCGATCGGCACCGCGAAGCCGATGCCGATGAAGACGCGCTGGCGCGACGGGTTCAGGATGGCAGTGACGATGCCCACCACTTCGCCGTCCATCGTCACCAGCGGCCCGCCCGAATTGCCGGGGTTTGCGGCGGCATCGAACTGGATCAAGTTCGTCAACATCTGCTCGCCTTCGGGCGAGCGGAACTCGCGCTTCAGGCCCGACACCACGCCGGCCGACGCAGAAGGCCCTATGCCGAACGGGAAGCCAACCGCCAGCACCTGATCGCCGGGCGCCAGGTCGGCGGTCGAGCGCATCGTCGCGGCTTCGAGGTCGTCGGGGATTGTCTTGGCGCGCAGCACCGCGAGGTCGTTTTCCGGCTGCACACTGAGCACCACCGCATCCGATTCGGTCCCGTCCATGAACGTGACCTTGATGTGCTTGGCGCCGTGGATGACATGCAGGTTGGTCAGGATCGTGCCGTTGTCGATGATGACCACGCCGCTGCCCACGCCGCGCTCGAACGGCGAGATGCCCTTCATGTCGTTGCCCTTCGGGTCGCTGCCGTCGTCGCCATCGGTCATCAGGCCGACCACCCGCACCACTGACGGCAGGATCGCCTCGTAGGCCCGCGCCGCCGCCGACTTCAGCGGCTTGTCTTCGATGGACTGGCGCATCGCGGCATCGATCTGCTCCATCGTCAGCGCCGCCGGCCTGGACCGCTGCGAGGCCGTCAACGCCAGGCCGGCCGCGATCAGCAGCGTGACGACGGCGGCCCAGAGCCAGCGCTCACGACGTTGCACGGCGGCATTGAAACGCGAAGTGGGAGCGGCGACTGCAGCTGCGGCTGCGGCGGCCGTCGGCTCGGGCGCGGCCTCGGCCGGGTCGGGCCGAAGCGGTGAGCGTGAACGACTGTACAGAGGTGCCTTTTTCATCGTCAGAGTCCCGGCGATCACCTGTGAAGAAATCTGCGTCGCCAGCGGCGGCGCCAGTTGGCGCGCCATGCTCCGCGAGGCAGCAGCATGACAGTAGCATGGCATCGATGTCCTGTGTTGAAGCGTGCTGCGTTCGAGGGCTGCCCATGAAAAATGCCTGTGTTCCGGTTCTGGAACACAGGCATGGGCAGCCGGCTTGTATCGACCCGACCCGACCCGCCGCGCTGCGGCAGGCCCGAACGTCAAGCGCTGGCTGCGGCCTTGCGGCGACGCGCGCCGAGCGATCCGGCCACGGCCAGGCCGGCGGCCATCATGGCCCAGGTCGAAGGCTCGGGGATCCCGGCGACCGCGTTATAGGACATGTTCATGAAGCGCAGTCCGGCCGGGTCGTTGTTGTCCTTGAACGTGATGCCGCGGTAGGTCGGCAGGCCAGCCAGCGCAAAGTTTTCGTAGCCGGTAAGCCCGCTGAAGGTCTGCGAGTCCACCAGCGCGCCGGCCAGGCTGAAGAAGTTCGCGGTCACGCTGCCGTTATTGCCGAAACCCATGGTCCAGTTGAAGCTGTTGGCGTCCGAGTCGAGCAGGATCGACAGCGGCGCCGCATTGCCGGGTTGCGACAGCAGCGAGTTCGACGCGGGCGAGACGCCCGGGTCGAAGAAGGCAACCTCGATCGTGCCGGCTGCCTGCAAGGTCAGCGGGTTCGTCGGGCTGCCGGTGATGCCGATGCCCGATACGGTCTGGCCGGCGAAGCGCTGCGCAAAGCTGGCGCCGACGCCGGTGACCGTGGTGCCGGTAGCCGCGCCGGCGAGGTTGATGGCCACATTGGCCGCCGTGGCCGGCAGGGCCAGCGCTCCGCAGGCGATTGCAATGGCAGTGAGCAGTGTTTTCATGGGATCTCCTCAGAATTGAACAGGTGTGAACAGAGAGCCTGCGCCGACGGACCGAAGGCTCGGCATCGGCGAACAGGGATGCGGATGTTGAACGTCTGAAAGTACGGCTTCAATCCCACGTTTGACACGCCCGCCGCCTTGCGTTTCCCCGCAAGGCATCATCGAGGCCATGTGGATCGACACCCATTGCCACCTCGACGCGGCCGAGTTCGACGCCGACCGCGATGCCGTCGTCGCGCGGGCCCGCGCCGCCGGCGTGACGCAGATCGTGCTGCCGGCGGTGGCGCGCGCCAACTTCGACGGCGTGCGCCGGCTCGCCCACACGCACGGCTTCGCCTACGCGCTGGGCATCCACCCGCTGTATGTCGAACAAGCGGCCGAAGACGATTTGGCGGCGCTGCGCAACGCCCTGGCCGAGTATCGCGATGACGCGCGGCTGGTGGCGGTGGGCGAGATCGGCCTCGACCACTTCGTTCCGGGGCTCGACCGGGCGCGCCAGGCCCGGTTCTACGCAGCGCAGCTGGCGCTGGCGAGGGAGTTCGATCTGCCGGTGATCCTGCATGTGCGCAAGTCGGCCGACACGCTGCTCAAGCACCTGCGCCTGACGCCGGTTCACGGCGGCATCGCGCACGCGTTCAATGGCAGCGAACAGCAGGCCCGGGCCTTCATGGCGCTCGGCTTCAAGCTCGGCTTCGGCGGCACGCTGACCTTCGAACGCGCGCTGCAGATCCGCCGCCTTGCGCAACAGCTCCCGCTTGATGCGATCGTCCTCGAGACCGATGCGCCCGACATCCCGCCGCAGTGGCTGTACCGCACCGCGCGAGCGCGCGGCGAAGTCCCGCTCAGTGCAGACGTTAGGGCGTCTCGGATTGGGCGCGGTCAGGGCGGCGAGCAGGGCGGCGAGCAGGGCCGCAACGAACCCGGCGAACTGCCGCGCATCGCGCAGACGCTGGCTGCCTTGCGCGGCCTGCCGCTCGACGAGATCGCCGCTGCCACGGCGGCCAACGCGCGCGCCGCCTTGCCTGGTCTGTCGAGTCTGTCGCGCCTGCCGGGCCTCGCATGACGGCCGCAGCCCTTGAAGGCACGCGGCTCGAAGGCCTGGCGCCGGTGCTCGACGCCAACACCCGCCTGATCGTGCTCGGCAGCTTCCCCGGCGTGGCGTCGTTGCTGGCGCAGCAGTATTACGGCCACCCGCGCAATCACTTCTGGGCGATCCTGGCGGCGTTGTGGGGCACCAATCCAGCGGCGACCTACCCGCAGCGGCTGGCCGAGGCGCGCCGCCGCGGCCTCGGCCTGTGGGATGTGTACGCGAGTTGCCAGCGCGAAGGCAGCCTCGACAGCGCCATCGAACACGCCCGGCCCAATGACCTCGCGAGCCTGCGGCAGCGCGCACCTGGTCTGCGCGCCATCGTTCACAACGGCGGCGAATCGGCGCGCGCAATGGCCCGCACTCGCGCGCTCGGCGTGGCCGTGCTGCGCCTGCCGTCCACCAGCCCGGCAAATGCGAGCTGGAGCTTCGAGCGCAAGCTGGCGGCCTGGCGGACCGCGTTTGAAGAACACGGGATGGCATGAGCAAGGTCGTGAAGAAACGATGGCAGCCGCAACCGCATGCGCAGCTCGCGCCGGTCTCCATCTCCGAATTCGACGGCGTGCGCTACCTGCACCTCGGCACGCCATGGGTGCAGGGCGCCATGCGGATTCGCAAGTCGCTCGGGCTCGAACTCGAATACATCCAGCGCATGATGGCCTGGATGCTGCTGCGCCCGAGCGGTGAAGTGAGCCACGGGCATGCGGTGCAGCTCGGCCTGGGGGCCGGGGCGATCACGCGCTTCTGCCACAGCAGCCTGCGCATGCGCAGCACTGCCGTGGAGCTGAACCCGGCCGTTATCAACGCCTGCCGCGTCTGGTTCCACCTGCCGGCCGATTCATCGCGCTTCCAGGTGCTGCAGATGGACGCCGCCGACTACGTCGCCGACCCGCAGCGCACTGAATCGGCGCAGGTGATGTGCGTTGACCTCTACGACCACGACGCTGCGAGCCCCGCGCTCGACAGCGAAGCCTTCTATGCCGACTGCCACCGCCTGCTCACCGAGGGCGGCGTGATGAGCGTGAACCTGTTCGGCCGCGACGCCAGCTTCGAGCGCAGCGCGCAGCGCATCGCCACCGCGTTCGGCCCGGCGCAGGTGCTCAGCCTGCAGCCGACAAAAGAGGGCAACACCGTCGTCGTCGCCCTCAAGCACAGCCCGCTGCCCGACCGCGAGACCCTGGCGGCCCGCGCGGATAACATCGAAAGCCGGTTCAAGCTGCCGGCGAAAAAGTGGCTGCGCATGATCCGGCCGCTGGCAGGCCCGCCCGCAACCCCATGACACCGCTTTGACACTGCGCATGAACGCCACCACCGTGACCCCCGACACGAACGCGAGCGGCCGCCTCGACTGGCGCGCCTTGCTCCAGTGGCTGCGTCACGACAGGCTCATCAGCGCCGAAGACGCCGAGCAGACGGGCCGGCGTTTCGCCGCAGGCCACAGTGCCCAGCACCCGCTGGTGCGGCTGGCGGGCGCGAACCTGGTCCGCCTCGCGGCCGACCGGAAATCGACCGGCAAACCACTCGACCTCGAAGCCCTGACCGAATGGCTGGCGCAGCGTTGCGGCCTGCCTTATCTGCGCATCGACCCGCTGCGTGTGGATGTGGGCCGCGTCGCCGAAGTCATGTCGATCAACTACGCCGAGGCTCGTCACGCACTGCCGCTGAACGTCGGCCTGGCGGATGTGACCATTGCCACCTGCGAGCCGCTCGACGTGGCCTGGGTCGCCGAGATCGAGGCGCACACGCGCAAGACGGTCAGGCTCGTCGTCACCAGCCCGATCGAGCTGGCGCGCTACACGACCGAGTTCTACACGCTGTCGCGCTCGGTGCGCAACGCCATCAAGGCCGGCGAGAGCTCGGGCCTGGCGAGCTTCGAGCAGCTTGTCGAACTGGGCCGCAGCAACAAGCAGCTCGATGCCAACGATCAGGGCGTGGTGCAGGTCGTTGACTGGCTCTGGCAATACGCCTTCGACCAGCGTGCCTCCGACATCCACCTGGAGCCGCGCCGCGAACGCAGCGTGATCCGCTTTCGCATCGACGGCGTGATGCACACGGTGTACCAGCTCCCGCCCGGCGTGATGAACGCGATGATCGCGCGCATCAAGCTGCTCGGCCGGATGGACGTGATCGAGAAGCGGCGCCCGCTCGACGGCCGCATCAAGACCCGCAACCCGAGTGGCGATGAAGTCGAGATGCGCTTGTCGACCTTGCCGACCGCCTTCGGCGAGAAGATGGTGATGCGCATCTTCGACCCCGACACCACCGTCAAGCCGCTCGAAGCGCTCGGCTTCGGCACCCACGACGGCAAGCGCTGGGAAGCGCTGGTGGCGCAGCCGCACGGCATCATCCTGCTGACCGGGCCGACCGGGTCCGGCAAGACGACCACGCTTTATGCCACCTTGCGCCGCCTGGCCACCGAAGAGGTGAACGTCTGCACCATCGAAGACCCGATCGAGATGATCCAGCCGGCGCTGAACCAGACCCAGGTGCAGCCGGCGCTCGACCTCGGCTTCGCCGAAGGCCTGCGCGCGCTGATGCGCCAGGACCCGGACATCATCATGGTCGGCGAAATCCGCGACCTCGAAACCGCCGAGATGGCGATCCAGGCCGCGCTCACCGGCCATCTGGTCTTCAGTACCTTGCACACCAACGACGCGGCCGCCGCGATCACGCGCCTGATCGACCTGGGCGTGGCGCCCTACCTCATCAGCTCGACCGTCATCGGCGTGCTTGCGCAGCGCCTGGTGCGCACCTTGTGCGTTAGCTGCAAGCAACCGGATGACGGCACGACGCGCGCCACGCTCGACGAAGTCGTCAAGCCCTGGCGGCTGAACGGCGGCGTGAAGCCGTACAAGCCGGTCGGCTGCCTCGAATGCCGCATGACCGGCTACCTCGGCCGCGCCGGCCTGTACGAGTTGCTGACCGTGAGCGACGCCGCGCGCACCTGCATCCACCCCGTGCCCGACGCCGCCAAGCTGCGCCACCGCGGCGTGCAGGACGGCATGCGGCCGCTGCGCCTGGCCGGTGCGATGAAGGTCGCCGAAGGCCTGACCACGCTCGACGAAGTGCTGCGCACCACCCCGGC
>JANXZA010000150.1 GCA_025355745.1 Rhizobacter sp.
CAGGAAACGATCGGCAACAACGTCTATGCCAGCCGCAACGGCAATGGCGACAGCGCCAGCGGCGACGGCTGGAATTTCCGCGGACGCGGACTGATCCAGGTCACGGGCCGCAGCAACTATGCCGACGCGACCCGCCAGTACCGCAAGCTGTACACGGGCGCCGCCGTTGACTTCGAGACGACGCCGGAGTTGATGGCCGATTTCCCCTGGGCGGTGCGCTCGGCCGCGTGTTTCTGGATCCAGCACGATCTGCACACACCGATCGGGGCAGCGCCGATGCCGATGTCGACCGCATCACCGCCGTCATCAACCTCAACACCGACAGCTACGCTGACCGGCGCGCCAACTTCAACACTGCTCACAATGCGTTCAAGTAAGGGCCGGTTGGCGCTTGCGCTGCTTGCCCTGATGCCTTCGTTGCTGTTGACGCCCAGCCGCGCGGCACCGGTTGCCAACCCGGCGATCACCCACTGCGCGGCCGACGAGCGGGTCGAGTTTTCGTGCCGCATCGGCGTCAACACAGTGTCTTTGTGCGCAGCCGGCAAGGACCGTGCGATCGCCTGGCTGGCCTATCGTTACGGCGTGCCAGGCAAGGTCGAGAACGAATTTCTGGCGCGCTCTGACAACACACACCGGTTCTACGCCAGCGTGGCGCCGGCAGCCCCGAGTGCCTCGGTGCGTCAGGTCTGGTTCGACCGCGGCGGCCTGCGCTATTTGCTGACGGAATGCATTGGCGGCAATTGCCCGAAGCGCGCCGGCCTGGCGGTTCTGCGCGGTGACCACGCCGTGATGAACGCGTGCTGCGTGCCCGCCGGTGAAAACGACCTGGGCTGGTTCTCGCGCGATCTGGTCAGCTTCGGTGCGGACCCTGCCAGCAGCCAATCGGCGACCGATTTGCTGCTGATGCAGGACACCGACAACATGATCGACACGTTGTACCGAGTCAAGGCCGATCCCTTGCGTTGAAGCGTCTTTGTGCCTCACTCCGCCGTGATCTTCGCCGCCACGATCACCTTTGCCCAGCGCTCGGTCTCGCTCTTCAGAAACACCGCGAAGGCCTGCGGCCCGCGCGCATCGACGCGAAAGCCCTGGGTCTTCGCGCGCTCTTCGAGGTCGGGGCTGGTCATGATCTTCACAACCTCGGCGCCGAGCTTGTCGACCGCCGCATCGGCCATGCCGGCGGGCGCCATCAGCGCGGTCCAGTTCTCGACCAGCAAGGTCGGCATGCCGGCCTCGGCGGTGGTCGGCACGTCGGGCACGGCCGGGTGGCGGGCGCTGCTGGCGATCGCCAGGGCACGCAGCTTGCCGCTCTTCACATGCGCGATCGACTCGGGAAAGTTGGAGAAGATCACGTCGAGCTGGCCGCCGATCAGGTCGGTGATGGCCGGCGCGCCGCCCTTGTAGGGGACGTGCTGGATGTCGGTTTTCGCGATGTTGTTGAACAGCGCTAGCGTCAGGTGCGGAGGCGTGCCGTTGCCGCTCGATCCGGCGTTCAGCTTGCCGGTCTTGGCCGCCGCGATCAGGTCCTTGAAGCTGAGGATCTTGCTGGCTGCCGGCACCACGACGAGCATCGGCGAGCCGGCCAGCAGGGCCACCGGCCGCAGGTCCTTGACGAAGTTGTATGGGGCCTTCGGGAACAGCGTGAAGTTCGCGGCGTGGGTGAGCGTGACCGCCAGCAAGGTGGTGCCATCCGGCGCGGCCTTGGCCACGGCATCGGCGCCGATCTGGCCGCCGCCGCCGGGCCGGTTGTCGATCACGAGGTTGACTTTCCAGCGCTCGCCGAGCTGCTGGCCGACGAGGCGCGCCATCACGTCGGTCAGGCCGCCGGGCGGGAACGGCACGATGTAGCGCAAGGTCGCGCCGGGCTTCGGATAATCGCTGGTCTGCGACCCGCCGATGGCGGGCCACAGCGCAGCAGGTGCTGCCGCCAGCGCGGCCCGCATCAGGTCACGACGTTGCATTGGAAGTCTCCGTCAGAGGGGCGCTTGCAAGCTCGCAAGCATCGCGTCACTGATGAGGATACCGTTCGCCCGCGCCGCGATCAGCAAGGCTTCGCGGCGCACGCCGGGCAGGCGAACGCCGTCGTCGATCAGCATCTCGCGTACCAGCACTTCGACGCGGTCAAGAAAGCCTTCGCGGCCGGCGAGCGCGCCCGGGTCGATCACGATGAAGGTCTGGCCGAGCCGCGGACGATTCCCTTCATCGACGAAGAAGCTCGACGCCTCGAAGCCGAAGTTTGCACCGATCAGCGCGGTCACGAGCAGCTCGACGACGAGGGCGAGCATCGCGCCCTTGGGGCTCGTTGCTGCACCTACGGGAAGCATCGAGCCGTCCATGCCGGCCTTCGGGTCGGTGGTCGGCTGGCCTTGTGCGTCGAGCGCCCAGCCGAGCGGGATTTCCTTGCCTTCCTTGGCCGCAACCATCAGCTTGCCGCGCGCGACTTCGCTCAGGCTCAGGTCGATCATCAGCGGCAACTCGCTGCGCCGGGGGAAGATCGCCGCGATCGGGTTGGTGCCGAAGATCGGGTGCTTGCCGCCGGCTGCCGGCATCGCCGACGGTGCGTTCGCAAAGCCCAGCCCGACCAGGCCGGCCCCGGCCACCGCGCGAAGGTGATCGACGAGGACACCGGCGTGGTGACTGTTCGTCACCGCGACGATGCTGATGCCGAACTCGCGGGCCCGCGCGATGGCCTCAAGGATGGCCAGGTCGCAGGCGGCAAACGCCAGCCCTTCCTGCGCATCGACCAGCGCCGCCGCGCCCTTGCTCTTGATGACGGTCGGCACCGCCGCGCCGTTCACGCGACCATGACGCAGGTGGCCTGCGTATTGACTGACGCGGCTCAGGCCGTGCGAGGCCAGGCCTTGCGCTTCGGCGAGCACCAGCGCCTGGGCCGTGGCGCGCGCCATCGCGGCGCCAGCGCCAACGCGTTTCAGCGCGGCGGCCACCAGGGCCTCGGCTTCGTCCATCGTGATCATCGTGGTCATCGTTGCCTTGGTTTTCAGCCGAGCGCCTCCAGCACCATCGTCGCAATCAGGAACGAGACCCGCTCGTTCGACTCGGCCGACACGCCGGCGATGTGCGGCGTGAGCAGCAGGTTCGGGCAGCCGCTGAAGACGCTGCCGGCCGGCACCGGCTCGGTGTCGAAGACATCGAGCGCGGCGCCGCCGAGGTGGCCGCTGTGCAGCGCCGCCGCCACGGCCGCTTCATCGACCACGCCGCCGCGCGCAGAGTTGATCAGCACCGCGCCCGGCTTCATCACGCCGATGCGTTGCGCGTCGAACAGGTTGCGCGTTGCATCGACCAGCGGCACGTGCAGGCTGATGACGTCGGCGGACTCGGTCAGCGTGTCGATGCCGACGCAGCGCACGCCGATCTGGGCGAACACCGGGTTGTGTGCGTCGAGCATCGAATCGAACGCGATCACCGTCATGCCCAGGCCGCGCGCGAGCCGCGCGGTGAGCTGGCCGATCGAGCCGAAGCCGACCAGGCCAAGCGTCTTGCCGCCGATCTCGCGGCCGTTGCTGAGCGCGTTGCGCGGCCACTGGCCAGCTATGACCTCGGGCGTGGCGCGGTAGGCGCCGCGCAGCAGCAGCATCGCGCTGGCGATCACGTACTCGGCCACGCTGAGCGCGTTCGCGCCGGTGGCCGGGATGACCTTGATGCCGCGCGCCTCGCAGGCCGCCACGTCGATGTTGTCCAGGCCGACGCCGAGCCTGCCGACGACGGTGCAGCGCGCCAGTGCGGCCAGCAACTCAGCGCGCACCTGCGTGCGGTTGCGCACGATGATCGCGTCGGCGGTTGCCGCCTCGGTCGCCATGCGCGGGCGGTTGTCGACCAGCGTCGGGTCGTACAGCACATCGTGCCGTGCCGCTAGTTGCGCGACCGCGCGCTCGTCCATGAACTCGGTGATGACGATGCGGCTCATGTCAACGCCTTCAGGCTCAGGCGGATTCGAACAGCCGCGTCATCACGAACTCGCGATGCCCCAGCGCCTCGGCGGCCGTGAAGCGCCCGTTGGCGGTGCGCAGCATGCACTCGAGCAACTGGTCGCCGGCCTGGTCGAGCGTGATCTGGCGCTGTAACAGGCCCGAGGTGTCGACGTCCACATGCTCGCTCATCAGCCGCACGGTGCGCGGGTTCGAGCAGATCTTGATGACCGGCACGATGGCGTTGCCGATGACATTGCCCTGGCCGGTGGGGAAGAAGTGGATCGCGTAGCCCGAGGCCGCGCACAGGGTCACCATCTCGGCCGCCGCACTGCTCGAATCCATGAACCACAGGCCCGGGTGGGTGGGCGTCTCGGCCTTGTCGATCACGCCATCGACCGTGCACTTCTTGCCGATCTTCTGGATGTTGCCGAGCGCCTTTTCTTCGATGGTGGTCAGGCCGCCGGCGATGTTGCCCTTGGTCGGCTGCGAGTCCGACAGGTCGCTGGTCTTGTGGCGATTGATCACGTCTTGATAGCGGTTGAACATGAACATGAACTTGTCGCGCACTTCGTCGTTGGCGCAGCGCGCCGCGACGATCTGTTCGCCGCCGGTGAGCTCGGTGGTCTCGCCGAAGCACAAGGTGCTGCCCAGCGGGTGCAGCTTGTCGAAGGCATTGCCGACGGTCGGGTTTGCGCCGCAGCCCGAGGTGGTGTCGCTCTCGCCGCATTTGGTCGAGACCCACAGCTCGTGGATGGCGCAGGCCTCGCGCTGCTTCTCGCTCGCCCACTGCACGTAGTCGCGAGCCGCCTTGCTGGCGCGCAGGATGGTGTCGTGGTCGCCGTGGCCTTCGATGCCGAAACCGACCACCGGCTTGCCGGTGGCCTTGATGCCGTCGACCACCTTCTGGGTCCAGCCGTCCTCGATGCCGATGACGACGACGGCCGCCACGTTCGGGTTGCAGCCGGCGCCGATCAGGGTGCGGAAGTGCAGCTCGAGGTCGGCGCCAAACTGCAGGCGCCCATACGGGTGCGGGATCGCCATCGCGCCCTTGATGTTGTGCGCCACGGCCTCGGCGGCGGCGTTCGACAGGTCGTCGAGCGGCAGGATGATGACGTGGTTGCGGATGCCGACCCGGCCGTTTTCGCGCCGGTAGCCGAGGAAGGTGGTGTCTTTGTTGACGATGGACAGGGTGGACATGGTGTGGGCTCCTGCTTACCAGCGCTTGGTCTTGATGTTCTGCACATGGGCGTGCTCGCCCTTCCTGATGGGTGCGACGACCTTGCCCATGTCGATGCCGTACTTCAGCACCGTGTCGCCGATAGCCATGTCGGCCAGCGC
>JANXZA010000205.1 GCA_025355745.1 Rhizobacter sp.
TGCGCGGCGGTCACCTCGACTTCTGCGTGCTCGGCGCGTTCCAGGTCAGCGTCAGCGGCGATCTGGCGAACTGGCACACCGGCGCAGCGGACGCGATTCCGGCCGTCGGCGGGGCGATGGATTTGGCCATCGGCGCGAAGAAAACCTACGTGATGATGGAACACCTGACGAAGGCCGGCGAAAGCAAGATCGTGCCGGTGTGCTCCTACCCGCTGACCGGCGTGGGCTGCGTCAGCCGCGTCTACACCGACCTGGCAACCATCGACATCACGCCGCAAGGGTTGCGCGTCATCGACATCGTCGACGGCTTGAGCCTGGTCGAGCTGGAGCGCTTGTCGGGCGTGCCGTTGCGGCTTGCATAGGCTGTTGAATTCATTCACCGCGGAGGAACGGAGTTGACGGAGATTCGCAGAGGAGGATTGATCATTTTTGACTCTGCGCAACTCCGCAAACTCCGCCCTCTGCGGTGAAGCATTTGTATTTGTACTTCCCCGCCCGCCAGGAACCCACATGACCCACGCCTACATCGTCGATGCCATCCGCACTCCCTTCGGCCGCTATGGCGGCGCGCTCAGTTCGGTCCGCACCGATGACCTGGGTGCGATCCCGATCCGGGCCTTGATGGCGCGCAACCCCGGTGTCGATTGGGCGCAGGTCGCCGATGTGATCTACGGCTGCGCGAACCAGGCCGGTGAAGACAACCGCAACGTGGCGCGGATGGCCGCGCTGCTGGCCGGCTTGCCGCTCGATGTGCCGGGCTGCACCGTGAACCGCCTGTGCGGCTCGGGGCTCGATGCACTGGGCACGGCGGCACGCGCCATCAAGTCGGGCGAGGCCGCTCTGATGATCGCCGGCGGTGTCGAAAGCATGAGCCGGGCGCCCTTCGTGATGCCGAAGGCCGAGAGCGCGTTCAGCCGCGCGAACGCGGTCTACGACACCACCATCGGCTGGCGCTTCGTCAACAAGCGGATGAAGGAGCTGTACGGCGTCGACTCGATGCCCGAGACGGCCGAGAACGTCGCCACCGATTTCCACATCGAACGCGAGGCGCAAGACCGCATGGCGCTGGCCTCGCAGCTGAAGGCGGTTGCCGCTCAGAAACGGGGTTATTTCGACACCGAGATCACGCCGGTGACGATTGCGCAAAAGAAGGGCGAGCCGGTCGTCGTCTCGAAGGACGAACACCCGCGCGAGACCTCGATGGAAGCGCTGGCCAAGCTGAAGGGCGTGGTGCGGCCCGATGGCACGGTGACCGCCGGCAATGCTTCGGGCGTGAACGACGGCGCCTGCGCGCTGCTCGTAGCGAATGAAGCGACGGCGGCGAAGTACGGCCTGACGCCGAAGGCGCGGGTCGTCGGCATGGCCACCGCCGGCGTCGCGCCGCGCATCATGGGTTTCGGCCCGGCGCCGGCGGTGAAGAAGGTGCTGGCGCTGACCGGCCTGCGGCTTGACCAGATGGATGTGATCGAACTCAACGAAGCCTTCGCCGCGCAAGGCCTGGCGGTGCTGCGCGACCTGGGGCTGGCCGACGACGATGCGCGCGTCAACCCGAATGGCGGCGCGATCGCGCTCGGCCACCCGTTGGGGGCGAGCGGCGCGCGGCTGGCCACCACGGCGGTGAATCAGCTCCAGCGCATGAATGGTGGCCGGGGTGGCCGCTATGCGCTTTGCACGATGTGCATCGGCGTCGGGCAAGGCATCGCGATGGTGCTGGAGCGGGTCTGAGCCGGGCTTGAAGCCCGGCCCGATCCCGGGCGCTGAAAACTTCTGTAAAGCTGCGCCGCCCTGTCATCGCTGCGGCAGCCCCGACAGTTAGGGATGGACAGGCCGCCCGTTCGCGGTGGCCGCCCATGGAGAGCTGCCATGCATTACCCCAGAATGTCGATCCGTTCGTTTGCACCCGCGCTTGCAACCGCGCTCGCCGCCTGTGCAATTCTTTCGGCCTGTGTCGTGGCACCGTACCCGCGTCGCGTGGTCTACAGCCAGCCGGTACCCGCGCCCGCTTATGGATACGGATACGACGAGTCGACCGTGGTGGTCGATGTGGCGCCACCGGCTCCGTACGTCGAGGTCGTGCCCGTCATGCCCTATGTCGGCGCGATCTGGATCGGCGGCTACTGGGGCTGGAATGGCGGCCGCCACAACTGGGTGCCGGGCCGCTGGGACCGGGGCCGCCCCGGCTACAACTACCGGCCGCACGCCTGGGTCAATCAAGGCGGGCGCTGGCACCTGCACGGCGGCGGCTGGGCGCGCTGACGCGACACCTCACGACCGGCCTCGCCTCAATCCTGCATCGCCTCGAACACGGCTGCCGTGGTGTTCACGGCATGCAGGGCCACCTGCTCCGCGTTCGCAGCCAGCACCGTCAGCGGGTAGGTGCCCGAGACGATCCCGCCGCAGGCCACCTCGACCGCCCGCACCTCGGGCGGCAGGCCTTCCACCGCACCGACCAGGCAGTGCACCACCGACGTGAAACCCGCGTCGTCGTAAAGCACCTCGCCCTCGGCGATGACGCGGTATTCATACACATCGCCGTCGCGATGGATTTCGATGCGGACAATCATGCGGGCTCCCGGTCTGGCCGGGGATTGTCAGGGCTCGGCCTGGCCGGCCGCGCGCCTGGCTACCAAAGGTGCTTGCCGTCGATCACCTCGACCTCCTGGAGGCCGAGCGGCACACCGTGCTGCTGATCATCCACGACGTCGAGGATGCGATCTACATGGCCGATCGCGTCATGGTGCTGTCGGCGCGACCGACGACGATCCAGGCCACGTACGACGTGTCGCTGCCGCACCCGCGCAAGTTGGCCAGCCCGGCGGCACAGGAACTGCGCGAGGCGATCCTGCGCGAGCTGGGGTTGCCCGAGTTCACGCGGTCCGGGCCGGTGGTGTCGCAGCCCGCGCCCTGACGCACTGATCGGCGCCTCCGCCGGATTACACGTGGAAACAAAGCACGCACAGCCTGCGCGTCAACTCGGCGGGTTGAGCTCGTAAGTGTTGGCAGGGTTGCTTCGGCGGCCTCGTTCAAGTCACCGAACCCTTCCAACCCGATACACCGAAAGACCTCATCATGACTTCTTCATTTCAACGCCGCACCGCGCTGGCCTGCGCGCTCTCGGCCGTCTCGTTCTGCGCGGCCGCTGCCGGGCCGTCATTCACGTTCAGCACCGGCAATGCCGACGGCCTGATGGGCATGGCGAGCCGCCCCAGCGGCGCGGGGGGCATCGAGATCGAAGCCGCCGACGACTTCATCCTGGCCCAGCAGACGCGCATCACCAGCGCCTCGTTCTACGGCCTGCTGCCGGCCGGAGTCAGCGCCGCCGACGTGGCCGGCATTCGTCTGGAGATCTACAAGGTCTTCCCCGGCGACTCGAACAACCCGCCGTCCGGCCGCGTGCCGACCCGCGTGAACTCGCCCGCCGACGTGGCGCTGGCCGAGCGCCAGGGCGCCGATCTGAGCTTCACCAGCGCTCTCATCAACGCCAACTACACGGTGGCCAATTCGGTCGTCAACGGCATCAACCCGCTGCCGAATGTGAAGACTGGCGGCGAAGGCGCGGTGAGTGGCTATGAAGTGCGTTTCGATGTTGCACTGAACAACGCCATCGACCTGGACGCCGGTCACTACTTCTTCATCCCGCAGGTCGACCTGGGCGACAAGGGCAACTTCCTGTGGCTGTCGGCGGCCAAGCCCATCGTCGGCGGCACCGGCCCGTTCGTGGGCGATCTGCAGGCCTGGATTCGCAACGAGAACCTGGCCCCGGACTGGCTCCGCGTGGGCACCGACATCGTCGGCGCCGGCGCCTTCAACGGCGCGTTCTCGCTCGCCGGTGAAGTGCAGGCCGTGCCCGAGCCACAGACCTATGCGCTGATGCTCGCCGGCCTGGCCGTGGTGGGCGGCATGGCGCGGCGGCGGCGCCATGCCGCTTGATTGATCTTGCGCTGATGGACGTTTGAAGAGTGCGCCTCAAACGGCGCCGCTTCCGGCCGCATCAAGCCGCATCGCCAAACCCGTGCTGGCGCGCCGTGACGATCGCCATCGAGCGGTTTTCCACGCCCAGCCGGTCGAACAACATCGAGACCTGGTTGCGCACGGTCTTCTCGGACAAGCCCAGGGTGGCCGCCATCTGGGCGTTGTCGCGGCCCTGCGCGAGCAGCTCCAGCAGCTCGCGCATGCGTGGCGTCAGCTGGGCGATCGGGCCTTCGGCCGGTGCGTTGCCGGAGCGGGGCAGGAAGGCCTCGATCTCGGCCAGCGCGCGGGTCCAGCCGGGTTCACCTTCGAGCAGCAGGTGGTTGCGGCTGTCGATGGGCACGAGCGTGGCGCCGGGAATGTGCGTCGCCAGCAGGCGGCCCTCTTCGAACGGCACGCGCACGTCATGCGTGCTGTGCAGGACCAGCGTCGGGCAACGCACCTGCGGCAGCAGCGCCTGCACGTCGATGCGGTTGAACTCGCGCATGAAGGCAGCCGCATTCGCGGGCGAGGTCGAAACGCGCTCGAGTTCGTTGAACCAGGCATGCTGTTCCGGCGTGCCGCCGGGGATGAACTGGGTCGTGAAGAACTGGCGAAACGAAGGGTCCTCGCGGCCCCAGCCCAATTCGGCCAGGCGGCACATCATCTCGGCTTCCTCGGCCGCCTGGCGCGAGTCGCTGCGAACCAGTCGACCGCGTGCATAGCCGCCTTGCAGCACCAGGTGCGTGACCCGCTCCGGGTGCCGCACTGCATAGGCGATGGCGATCGATGCACCCTGCGACACACCGAGCAGCGCGAAGCGCTCGATGCCGGCGGCGTCGGCCACCGCTTCGAGGTCTTGGACCCAGCTCTCGAAGCTCAGGTCGGGCACGGCCCAGTCCGACAAGCCACAACCGCGTTCGTCGTAGCGCAGTAATTGCCAGCGCGCTGAAAACGCGGTCAGCACATGGCGCCAGACCGGGCTTTCCCAGTCGTACTCCAGATGCGACAGCCAGGTCGCAGCCTTGATGACAGTAGGGCCCCGAACGCCAGTGCCGCTGCTCGCACAGGCCAGGCGAATGCCATCGTGGCCGCGCACAAAGCGGATTTTCTGGGTGGGAGCTGACATCGAACTTCGGTGCCGGTGGCGCCGACGATTCTTGCACCGCGAGGTATCGGCTGCCACCCTTGCTCACAGATGCGAACAACTCCCTAACTTGACGGACGCGGGTCGGGACCGGTGTCCCGTCGCGGGCCCGCCGCAGGGCAATCGTCGGCATGGCCCGGGGCAGGTGTCACGCGACACGCGAGCGCACCGCGCCTACAGTTCGCTCCGATGAACACCCCCCATCGTGCCGCAGCCCTTCGACCCCACGCCGACGCCGCCAGCCAGCGCCTGGCCGCGTGGCTGGGTGCCGCTGCCCAGGGCGACGGCCGCGCCTTTCGTGCCCTGCACGACGCCACCTGCGCGCGGTTGCTGGTCCAGGCCATGCAGGTGCTGCGGCTGCGCGAAGCTGCCGAAGATGCGCTGCAAGACGCCTACGTCAAGGTCTGGCGCTGTGCAGCGCAGTACGACCCCCGCCTGGCGCAGCCGATGACCTGGCTGCTGCGCCTGGTGCGCAACACCGCCATCGATCAGCTGCGGGCTGGGCGCGTCGAAGCCGGGCTGACCGAGTCGATGGACACGGCACTGGCCGACCGGGTGGCCTGCATGGCCCCCGGCCCCGAGCAGGCCTGCCATCACGCCGGCTTGCAGCGCCGGCTGAAGCAGGCGATGCACACGCTCGGCCGGGCCGAACGCCAGGCCGTTGCCCTGGTGCTGTACCGCGGCCTGGGGGCCGCTGAAGCGGCTGAGCAGGGTGCCACCAGCGCCGCCCAGGCGCGCGTGCCGCTGCGCCGCGCGGTGCAGCATCTGCGCCGCTGTTTCGATCCGGGTGGGGTAGCGTGGACGGCGTCTTCAGGATGTTCTATTTGAGTGCGGCGAGCGAGTTGATGAGAACGATGGCTCAAGAGCATTCCAACCCTTTGGCCGCAGCAGGCGTTCGCGGAGAAACGGACTTGGGCGACAAGGTGAACGGCAGTGCGGCGATGACCGACGCGTCAATGGTGCGAGCCTGCAGCGGCCCGGCCGATGACACCATGCTCGACGAATGCTTGCCATCCTGCGCCGCGCCACGTTCAAGGCTGCGGATGATCTGCTGCCCGGCTATCGAGCCAAAACCCACGCGAAGCGTTCGACGCGTTGCGGACGAAGCCAGGCCAACCGGACGATGGCGGCACCGGCGTCCTGTTTTCGCTGGCTTGCCGCCGGCCAACTTGCCAGTCCTGCAGCTGCCGCGACCTGACGCTTGGTGACCCAGAGCCAGCAGGCGTCTGCGGTGAGGCAGGCATGCCGCGCCGTGACCTGGCGCCGCGGTGGCCTCGGATCGTGACGCATGGCCCGTCGCGTTGCAACATGCAACCGCTCAACTCATGCCGCGTTGGCCGTGTGGTTCGGCGTGCGGTCTGGCAGGTCGAGCCGCTTGGGAGATCACAGCGTCGCAGCGAGGCTTGTCCGCGAACGCCTGCCACGGCCACAGGGCTGAGAGGTTCAGAACATGACGTACATGAACGGGGAAAGCGCTTCGTCCTTCTCCGGCTCGCCTCGCAGCAGTTCGGCCAGCGTGCCGAGGGTCGCGCCGAGGGTGACCATCTCCGGGAACCGGGAACGTTGCCAGTGGTCGCGCAGGGCCTGGGCAAAGGCGGCGGGCGACCCGACTCCCTTCAGGATGAAGTCATCGCGTCCCATGACCGTGCGTGCACGGGCGCTGAAGTAGCTCGTCACGGCGTCGTCGGCGGCGGTCGCGAACAGGGGCCGGCCGGCCGCCTTGAAGCGCGTGGCCAGCGGCATGAGTTCCTGGTCGAAGAAGTCGTGCACGGCCTGGGCTTTGGCCTCGGCCTTGGCCGATTCAGTCGAGTTCATAGGTCTTTCTCCAGTCATCCTTGGCGTCGGGCTCGGGCTGCTCTGGTTTGAGCAGGATGCAGTCCTCCATGACGAGGATGTCAAGCTCGGTGCGCATGAAGCACAGGTAGGCGTCCTGCGGGGTACAGACGATCGGTTCGCCGCGCACATTGAAGGATGTGTTGACCAGCACGCCGCAGCCGGTGCGGTCCTTGAAGGCCTTGAGCAGGCGGTTGAAATCTGCGTGGTCGTCGGCATGCACGGTCTGCACGCGCGCCGAGCCGTCGACATGGGTGATGGCGGGAAGATCCGAACGCGGGCGGTTGATCATCTGCAGCAGGTCGTCGGAGTCGGCCTCGCTTGAAGCATCGCCCTGCGTCGACAGCAGGCGCTCCTTGCGCAGCGGGGCGACCAGCAGCATGTATGGACTCTCGGTGTCGAGTTCGAAGTAGGTTGCGGCCATCTCGGGCAGCACCGCCGGGGCAAAAGGGCGAAAGGATTCGCGGTATTTGATGCGCAGGTTCATCGTCGCCTGCGTATCGGGGCGGCGGGCGTCGCCGATGATTGATCGAGCGCCGAGCGAGCGCGGCCCGAACTCCATGCGCCCGGACATGAAGCCGACGACTTTGCCCTCATCGAGATAGCCGGCGAGGCGTCTCGCGCGTTCGGTCGGATCGCTGACGCGTTCGAAGGGTGCGCCTTTGCGGGTCAGGAAGGCTCTGATCTCCTCGCTGCTGTGGGTCGGGCCCAGGTAGCTGCCCTTCTGGGTATCGCGCCCGGTCGGGTTCATCTGCCGAGGCGCGTCGAAGTAGGTGTGTGCCACCAGCAGTGCGGCTCCGAGTGCGCCGCCGGCGTCCCCTGCGGCAGGCTGGATCCAGAGGTCCTTGAAAATTCCTTCGCGCAGCACCTTGCCGTTGGCAACGCAGTTCAGCGCCACACCGCCCGCGAGGCACAGGTTCTCGCAACCGGTCTCGCGGCGGGCGGTACGGCAGAGCCTGAGCACGACGTCTTCGAGCACCGCCTGCACCGATGCGGCCAGGTTCATCTCGCGCCGGGTGATCCGGCTCTCGGGCGTGCGGGCGGGGCCGCCGAAGAGGGACGCGAACCTGTCGTTCGTCATCAGCAGGCCGTCGATGAAACCGAAGTACTCGGTGTTCAGCCGAAACGAGCCGTCGGGCTTCACGTCGATGAGCTTGTCGCGGATGATCGATGCGTAGACGGGTTCGCCGTAAGGGGCCAGGCCCATGAGCTTGTACTCGCCGGAGTTGACCTTGAAGCCGGTGAAATACGTGACGGCCGAATAGAGCAGGCCAAGGGAATGCGGATAAGTGATCTCCTGCGTGAGCTCGATGCGCGCGCCGTCGCCGCGCCCCAGCGAGGTCGTCGCCCACTCGCCGACCCCGTCGAGCGTGAGGATCGCGGCCTCCTTGAACGGCGACGGGTAGAACGCCGACGCAGCGTGCGACATATGGTGCTCGCTGAAGAGCACACGACCTTCCCGCCCCAGCCCGCCGATCGCTGCCTTGACGTGGTCATCAACCCAGAGCTTGACCCCGAGCACCGACTGGCAGGCCATCTCGAACTGCTCGGCGCCTGCAACCCCGGCCATCATGGTGTTCTGAACGATGCGGTCCCAGGTGAGAAGCGGGTTGTCGTAGAACACGACGGCATCGATGTCGTCGGCTTCGACGAAGGCTTCGCCAAGGCAATAGTTGATGGCATGGCGGGGGAAGCGCGCATCGTGGCGCTTGCGGCTGAAGCGCTCCTCCTGGGCGGCGGCGATGACCTCGCCGTCGCGGACGATGGCTGCGGCCGAGTCATGATAGAAGGCCGAGATGCCGAGGACAGTGTGGCTCATGCAGAGTCCGTTGGAGAGAGGACGGGGGTGGACGACGGGGCCATCACTAGGCAATGCGGGCGCGGATCACCGAACGGCGGAGAGCAGGCCCCGAAGCACGGGCGCGATCGATCTGGCCACGGCCTCATGGCCGCTTTGGGTCGGATGAACGTCGGTCGCAAAGCGGAACGCGCGTCGCTCCTGGGGCGAGTACTGCCGCAAGTCGGGGAGCATGTCATGCAGGTGGCAGCCGGCTTCTTCGGCGAGCTCGCGGAACCGGGCGAGGCAGGCCGCCGGGTCGGCGGTTTCCTCGATGTACTGGAAGATCGGAAAGGGGACCAGGAGAACGGGCTGGGGGATCTGGCGGATCCACTCCAGCAGGACCGCGTTCATGAGCCTCCATTCCTTGCAGAGCGGGTCGTCGTATTCAGGCAGGGGCTGATAACCGGTCAACTTCTGCGCGGTGTCGCGCAGCCCCAGCTTGTTGACCAGATCGCGCAGCGGTCGAAAGCGCCCCGTTTTGGCGACGCCAGCCGGCTCGGCCTCCTCGGCGCGCACAGGGTCCCGCAGGACCGGGATCCCGCACAGCGTGAGAGACCCTTCGTTCAGCTCGAAGTAAGGCTTGGCGTGGACACGGTGAACCCCCTGGTCGTCGATGAATTGACGTGATCGGGAGTTGACGCGCCGGATGTTCTCGAAGGGGATCGTCAGGACCACGGCGTCAGCCTCGATAGACCGTGCGAACTCGCGCCAAACGAGGTATTGCTGGTCGGTGCCGGTGCCCGGCAACCCGAAGTTGTAAACCTCGAGATCCGGGATGAGGCGTTCGAGCGCATCGGTATAGCGCTTCGGGTTGGAAACGGCATCGCCTGCGGTGATCGAGTCGCCGAAGACCAGAACGCGGCGCTTGCCGGCAGTCTTTGGCAGCGTGAATTCCCGTTCGCAGCGGAAGCCCGAGCCGTTGGTTCGGACGAGATAGCCACCCGCCTCGTGCTCCACGCGCAGCCGCAGACCGGGGATAAAACGATAGGCTACGGTGGGGTGGTACTCGAAGAGTTGGCGCATGGGCGACGGGTAGAAGCGACTCGCTATTCTATGAGTGCGCTTTCAGCTGCAGGCGTAGCTCGACGCCAGCTTCGCGGCGGCCGCATCGTTCGCCGGGCCGGTGTAGCGCGGGTATTTCGGATAGGTGCAGAGCGGCCGGCTGAAGGCGATCGCTCCAGCCGCCAATTTGTTGGCGGTCAGCGTGCCGGGCGGTGTGTTCTTCTCGACCCAGGCTTCCAGTGAGCCGAGAAGGTCGGTGTCATCGGCCCCCGGGCCTCCTGAGCAGTGGTTGACACCCGGCGCAACGTAGTAGCGCACGAAGGCGTCGGCGGCGGCTTGCCCACCCATCGATGTCACCACGCCGTTGTAGTACTCGGAGGTCGCGTTGACGCTGAGCGCCGGGTCGCTGCCGCCGTGCCACAGGATCAGCTTGCCGCCGTGTCCGGAAAATCCGGCCAGATTCGTGTTCGTAGCGTCGTTCAAAGCGGCCAGCAAGTCCAGTGCCGCCTTGTCCCGGTCATACGGGATGTACAGGAGAGAGTCGGCAGCCAGGTTGCGTGCCAGGTAGGTCTTGACGGTGGTGTCTTGGAACAGGTACTGCAAGCCGCTCTTCACGTTCCCATTGGCAGTCACCCAGACCACCCAGCTGTCGGGTTCGTCTTCATTGCCCGACAGATTCCACCCCGCGTTCCGGTACTGCGCACTGCCAGCAAAGATCGAGGTGCTGGTCCGGGAACTGACCACCGCCAACTGCGCATCGGACAAGCAACTGTTGCCGGTGTCGGCACCGCCGGCGCAGCGCAGCACCGCCGGGTTGAAGGCGCAGGCGGCGGGATTCGAGACCACGCCGTCGACGATGCCGTCGTTGGCATCACAGGCGTTGCGAACCGCCCTTGCCAGCGTGGCGACCTTGGCCGCATTGAGTTGGCCGCCAGGGGCCGCAGCCGTCTTGGCAACGCGATTCCACGCGCCCATCAAGCCGGTCCAGTTGTAGGCGGGCGCCCGCGCGATGATGCCGTCGAACAGCGTCGGGAAGCGCTGTGCGGTGATCAGTGCTTCCCGGCCGCCGCCGGAGCAACCTTCGAAGTACGACCGGGACGGCGCCGCGCCGTACACGCTTTTGACCACGGCTGCAGCCGAGGCCATCACGGTGGGCACCGACAGGCTGCCGAACAGTTGCGCGGCCTGCGGATCGTTCAGCGCCCACGAGGCATCGAGCACGTCGGCCTGATGCCCACTGTCGCTGCTGACATTGGCATAGCCCCGGCTGAGCGCGTTCAGGTTGGCGCCGCTCAAGTCGGGAATGGAGCCGTTGTAGCCACCACCGCCGCCGTAGTGAAGCTTGCCGTTCCAGGCTTCCGGAAGCCTCAATTCGAACGTGAGCTTCGGTTCGATGAGCGCGGTGACCTTGCAGTAGGCGGGCACCCCGGCGTTGGCCGCCATGGCGACTGTCTTGAAGACGATGGCGCCGGAGATCGTCTTGCCTTGCAGGCTGGCGCAAGTCTGCTGCCCCGTGGCGGGAGCGGTGGCAAGGTTGCCACCACCGCCGCACGCGGTGAGGAAGATGACTGCGGCGCTGATGCTTGCTGACCGACCAAAGACCGTTGTACGGCTCATGCTTGTGTCCCGAGTAATCGGCGAAGTTTCGCCACGCGCGAGCATATTTCGGATTCACGCAGAAGGTACGTAGGACAGGGCGAGGACTGTGTAAGGCAGAACAAAACCCTGTGTCTTTCGGCGACCTTGTCCTTCGCCGGACGCATCACGGCTGCGGTGCGCTCGCGTCGAATTGCGCTGTCAGTCCCCGGCTTTTCCGACCTTCGGTTGGCGCGCTGCGAGCGACGATATCGACTCGCAGCCGGGTATCGATGCGCCAAGCCATCGAGCCCTCATGAACTGCGGCGCCCCGATGGTCAACGCCCGGACCGGTCGTGCAGCGGGTCGCTTACACAGCGGCAACAGCAACAAAACGCGGGACAGTTCTTCATGCAATTTGCAATGCGAATCGGTGCTCTGGCGGCCACGCTTTTCACGGTCGCCCTGACGGGTTGTGGCGGCAGTGGGAGCGCTGGCAGCAGTGACTCCGAACAATCGGTGGCGCAAGCTGTCACGCGCGTGCCGCCCGACCCCGGGTTGAGCGTGCGCGACGCGAACCGGCTCGCCGATCAGGCGAGCTTCGGCGCGACCGAGGGCCTGGTCGCCGACATCAAGGCGCAGGGAGCGGGCGCGTGGATCGCGTCGCAGATGACGCTGAGTTCATCGCGCTACCTGAGCGGCGGCGACGCCGCCGTCCATCAGGTGAGCGCGCCGACGGCGTACTGCTCGCTGCCGGCTCACCAGAGCGCGACCTGCTGGCGCGACAACCTGTCGACGCAGCCCTTGCTGTGGGACTTCTACCGCAATGCCGTGCGCCAGCCCGACCAGTTGCGCCAGCGAGTCGCCTTCGCACTGCAGCAGATCGTCGTTGTCAGCGGGGTCGAAGTCACCGGCACCTACGGTTTTCGCAACTATCACAACAACCTGCTCGACAACGCCTTCGGCAACTACCGCCAGGTGCTGATGAAGGTGGCGCTGAGCCCGGTGATGGGCGACTATCTCAACCACGCCAACAACGACAAGGCAGCACCTAACGAAAATTTTGCGCGGGAACTGCTGCAGCTCTTTTCCATCGGCACCTGCGATCTGAACCTCGACGGCACACTGAAGGGCGGCAAGTGCAGCCCCACCTACGACAACGACACGGTGCGCGGCTACGCCTACGCGCTGACCGGCTGGACTTATCCGGCCGGCGGCAGCACCGCCTGGGGCTGCTGGCCGGCCGGCGCGAATTGCCGCTTCTACGGCGGTGACATGACGCCGTTCGCGAGCTACCACGATCGCGCCGCGCGCACGCTGCTGGCGGGCGTCACGCTGGCGGCCGGTCACAGCAGCGAGGTCGCGCTGGAGCGCGTGCTCGACAGCTTGATGGCGCACCCCAATACCGCCCCTTTCGTCGCCAAGCGGCTGATCCAGAACCTGGTCGCGAGCAACCCGTCGGCGGGCTACGTCGGCCGGGTCGCGGCAGCCTTTGCGAGCGGCAGCTACAGCGGCGGCGGCCGTCGTTTCGGCAGCGGCAAGGCCGGAGACCTCGCGGCCACCGTCGCCGCCGTGCTGCTTGACAATGAGGCTCGCAGCGTCGGCGCGCGCAACGCCGGCAAGCTGCGCGAGCCGGTGTTGATGTTCACCGGCGTGCTGCGGGCGCTGAACGGCAAGACCGACGGCGACGTGTTCAGTTGGTGGGGCGAAGGCCTGCGCCAACATGCCTTCCGCCCGCCTTCGGTCTTCAACTACTACCCACAGGACTACCCGGTGCCCGGCACCGCGCTCGCCGGCCCGGCCTTCGGCGTGCACAACGCCAGCGCTGCGCTGGAGCGACTCAACTACCTGGCCTGGCTGATCGACTGGGGCGGTGCTGCTGCCGACGCCAGCGTGCCCGGTGCCGTCGGCACCCGGGCCGACCTGAGCGCCTTTGTCGCCACTGCGGTCGATGCGGCGGCACTTGTTGACCGCATCGCCGTTCTCGCGTTTGGTCAGCCGCTGGGCGGCACACCGCGCGACGAGGTTATCAAGGCGGTCGCCTTGTGGACACCGGCCATCGACAAGGACAACTGGCAGGTCAACCGGGTGAAGACGGCGGCCTACCTCGTGTTCGGTTCGCCGAACTACCACATGCAGCGTTGAGGGGACCGAATGACGAACCACAAAACAGGGCCAGTCAAGTTGCGGGCGGATATATTGCAAATATCTGTCTCCGACGTGCAGCGCCGGTCGTTCCTGCGCCGCAGTGCCGCACTCGCCGGAGCCCTCGGTGTCGGCAGCATCGGCAACCTTCTGCTGGGCACACGAGCCGCCCACGCGGCCGACTACAAAGCACTGGTCTGCGTATTCCTACATGGCGGCAACGACGGGCTGAACACCATCGTGCCGACCGACGCAGCGGGCTACAACCAGTACGCAGGCGTGCGCGGCGGGCTGGCGATCCCGAAGTCGGAACTGGTCCCGATGGTCGGCACTGCCTATGGCTTGCATCCATCGCTGGCGGCGCTGGCCCCGGCGTGGAACGCGGGCAGACTGGCACCGGTGCTCAATGTCGGCCCCTTGCATGAGCCGCTGACCAAAGCGCAGTTCCGCGCCGCGTTGCCCAACTCGGCTGCAGTACCGGACAACCTGTTTTCCCACTCTGACCAGCAGGTGCTGTGGGAAGCTGCCGGCGCCGACGCGCTGGAGCGCACCGGTTGGGGTGGCCGCGCATCGCAGCTTCTGGCGACCGTGAATCCGGTCATCTCGGTGGCCGGCAACACTCGCTTTGGGCAATCCGAGCGGCAGACGCCGCTGGTCCTGCCGCCGCCGGGTGCGGTGTTCGGTGCCTACGGCTTGCAGCCCGATGAAATGCAGTGGCCGGTGTACGCGGCGCGCAAGGCCGCCATCGATGCGCTCTACGCGCCGTCTCAGGAACTGGCGCTCGGCGATGCCTACACGCTGATGCAGCGCGACGCCTTTGCGATCTCGCAGCGCCTCGGAGCGGTGGTCAAGACCTTGCCCGGCGAATCGGGCTCGGCGGCAGCGATCGACAGCGCATTTGCAGCGTTGTATTCGGGTGGCGCCTTTGCAACCGGGATTGCTGCGCAGCTGTACCAGGTGGCCAAGCTGGTCAACGCCAACGCGACGGTGCAGGGCAGCCGCCAAATCTTCTTTGCCCAGCTCGACGGCTTCGACACCCACGCCAATCAGGTCGTGACCGGCAGCCCGACCGAGGGCGAGCATGCACGTCTTCTGAAGCAGCTCGGCGACGCGCTCGCGGCGTTCCATGCGGCGATGAAAAACCTCGGTCTCGGGGACGCGGTCACGGCCTTCACGCAGAGCGACTTCGGCCGCACGCTGCTGCCGAACAACAGCCTCGGTACCGATCACGCCTGGGGCAATCACCACCTCGTGCTCGGCGGGGCCGTGAAGGGCGGCGCCACCTACGGCATTGGCCCGGAGCTGGTGCTCGGAGGCACCGACGACGTCGGCGTGGAAGCGTGGGAACGGCAGGGGCGCTGCATCCCGACGAGCTCGGTCGACCAGTACGCGGCCACGCTGCTCGGCTGGTTCGGCGTCAGCGAAATGCAGCTCGACACGGTGTTGCCGAACCTGAAGAACTTCGGCACCCGGCGCCAGCTCGGCTTCTTGTAGTGCCTGCAAGCTAGACTGGCGACACGCTTGCACATCGGTTCAGGCTTGGGAGGGCCGCAACGATGATGACAATGATCAGACTTTTCGCCATCGCGACCATAGGGGCGTTTTTATGCAGCGCCTGCGTGACGACTTCGTTCCCGGTCGGGCCGGCGTCGCTGCCGGTGGCCACCATGCCGGCCGCGCCGGCCTCGGCACCCACCGCGCCACGCTCGTACCTGCTGCAATCGGGCGATGCGTTCGATGTCAAGTTGTTCTACAGCCCGGAGCTTAACGAGAGCGTCGTGGTGCGCCCCGACGGCAAGATTTCGCTGCAACTTGCCGGCGAGGTGCAAGCCGCCGGGCGCAGCCCCGGTGAGCTCGAGTTGGAGCTGCGCACGCTGTACGCCAAGGCCCTGCGCGATCCGGCGGTGACGGTGGTGGTCAAACAGTTCAAGGCGCAGCGTGTGTTCGTCTCGGGCGAGGTGCGCACCCCCGGAGAGGTTGCCCTCCAGGACGACATGACGGCGCTGCAGGCGATTGCCCACGCCGGCTTCTTTACGCGTGATGCCGAAGCGCGCAATGTCGTGGTGCTGCGCTACAAAGGCAGCAACGGCCCGGAGTTCATCCTGCTCGACATGAAGGCCATGATGGATGGCGAGCGCAGTACCAACATGGACGATGTTGCGCGGCAACCGGGCAGCGGGCCCGGCTCGCTGAAAGGGAGCGATGTCGCACTGCAACCGATGGACGTGGTGTTCGTTCCGCAGAGCCGGATCGCCAGCGTGGCGGATTTCTTTACCCGCTATGTCAACAACATCGTTCCGCTGTGGCGCAACCTGGGCTTCAGCATGATTTATTACACCAACAGCGCACGCGTCATCGCGCCGTGAGCGTGCCGTCGCCTTCGCCGCCGCTGCCAAAGACGACGCGGCGCAGGCCGGCGGCCAGGCCGGCGATGATCCAGAAAATCTTCAGCTCCTGCGAATGGCCACCCATGCCGCACAGGTAGAACGAGATCAGGCAGGCCATCAAAGCTATGGCCAACTCAGCTTCCTCGGGCGGGCCGGCACCGGCCACCTGGTTCAGCTCGCGCAGCAGCAGCAGGAACATCATCACCAGTGGTAGCAGGCCGACCAGGCCGTGCATCACCCAGACGTCCAAGTACAGGTTGTGGGCGCGCAGCAAGCGCGCGGGCTCGCTGCCGTCTTCGTCGCGGCGCTCCCACTCGAGGCCCATTTCGGTCCTGGAATTCTTGATGAACTGCGGGCCGAACTGCTGATAGCCATGGCCGAGGACCGGCCGCTTCGAGATCAGGTCCACCGCCATGCCGAAGATCTCGCGGCGCATCGGAGTGCTCCCTTCACGCAGGTATTTCTCTGAGAAGAAGCGGTCGAGAAAGCCCGCCGGCAGCCACGCCGGGGCAGTCGCGCCGAGCACAACCGCCAGCAGGACCACCGGCACCAACGGAATGCGCCGCTTCCACACCAGGAAGACGATGGCGCCGGCCAGGCCGAGCAGCGGCGTACGCGTGTACGACAGAACGATGCCCACCGCAAACAGCAAGGCCATGCCGACCGCGAGCAGCCTGATCCAGAACGACCGGTAAGCCAGGAACCAGTAAACGCACAGCGGCAGCGCCGTTGCCATCGTGTAGCTGAACCAGTTCGCGTCGCCAATGCCGCCGGTGACGCGCTTGATCGCCAGGCCGCCCTCAAGCGTGCCGCCCTCGAAGTGGGCGCCGAGACCGATTCCCTGGCCGAAGTTGAGGTCGGTGCCCGGCAGGAAAAACTCCACCAGAGCCAACAGCCCCGCCAGCGTGGCCGCCGCCGATATGGCAATGGCCGTCACGCGCACGGCGCGGCGCGAGGTCGCCAGGTTGGCCACCAGGAAGTACGGCAGCACCATCATTGCGTACTTGCCGATGCCGATGATGGAGTCCTCGAACGCTGGTGTCAGCACCGGGCCGAGCACGACGACCAGCACGAACAGCGCCAGTGCCAGCATGTGCGGCGCATAGGTCAGCGCTTTGTGATCGCGCAACGCCGCGTGCAGCCAGGCCACGAACGTCAGGCCGGTGAAGACCTTGGACAGGGCCAGCAGGCCGATGCCGCCGGGCGCATACGCACCCAGCAGCCAGATGATGTGCGTGATGACGGTCAACACGAGGCCGAGCAAGGGTGCGGCCACAACCGCGACCGCGAACACCAGCCCGGGCACTGCGAACAGCACCGGGCGCCCACCGGAGACAACCGTCAGGCCAATTGCCAGGGCCAGCATGGCGCCCCAGCCCGACAGGGTTCGCCATGCCAGCGTCGCGCGGGCTGCGCCGCTTGAGGGAAGAGGCTCTGCCATGACGATCCGCTGCGCGACAGCAGCCCCTACATGGCGGCAGGCTGGTAGCGGGTCTGCGGGGGCCAGTAGCGCCCGCTGCGGTTAAGCACGCAGCCGAGAATACGCACCTGGGCGCGCTCCAGCGTATCGCGCAGGAATTGCAGGCCGTCGACACGACTGCGGTCCATCTCGACCACCACCAGCACCCCGTCGCAATGGCTGGCCACTGAAAGAACATCGGGAAAACGTGTCGCGGCCGGGGTGTCCCAGACCACAAACGCGAAGTCTTCGCGGGCGCGGCGTGCGGCGGCACCCAGCCGCGCCGGCAAAGATTGGGCGTCATCGACCCCCAACCTCGCGCCGGTCTTGCCGGCCGTCAGAACGGCCAGCTCGGGATGGTTCGGCATGACCTGAGTTGGCAACGGGCCCTCGAGGTCCCAGTCGAGCAGGCCGGGGCCTCTCAGGCCCAACCCGTTGGCCAGCGAGGGGAGCCTCAGATTGCCTTCGGCAAGCAGCACGCGGCCCTCGCCAGACAGGCTGCATGCCAGGCGCGCGGCGACGCTGGTCACGCCCTCGGCGCCATGCGCACCGGTCACGGCAATATGGCGCGCGCCGAGATCGCGCCGCAGCCGCACGAATTCGTCGGCGAAGGCCGGCGACTGAACCAGGTCGGCAAGCTTCACCGTCGCACCTCCGGCAGGCGGCCGAGGGCAGGCGCGCCCAGGATGCTGGCTGCCTTGTCGCGCGAATGCACGGTCGGGCGCAAGGCCTCGCGCAGCAAGAAGAAACCAAAGCTGCCCAGCAGCCCGGCTGCCAAGGCGCCGAAGAAGAGCAGCTTGGCGCGCGGGCGGACCGGCGAGATGCTGGCGGTGGGCCGGCCGATCACCGAGACATTGGAGATCTCCGCAACACCCAGGGCGTCGGCGATGCGCGCCTCTTCAAGGCGCCGCACATAGAGCTGGTAGTTCTGCTCCGCGAGTGACATGTCGCGATTCAGCCGGCGCGACCGCTCGCCCAGCTTGTCCAGCCGCGACAGCTCCGCGACCAGAAGCAGGTCTTGTTCGCGCTGACGCTGCTCCTGGGCCTGCAGACCGGCGGCCCGACCGCGCCGATCTGCCAAGGTGCGCTCGGCCTCGCGTTGGCCTTCGCTGACCTCGAAGGTTTCGCTTTGCGTCAGCGACTTGGCCTGGCCGGCGAGCAGCTTCTGCAGTTGGCTCAGCTCGGTTTCCTCATCCTCGATGCGCCGGCTGTCGGCGCCGTAGACCAGCCGCAGGCGCTCCAGCTTGCCGCGTTGCTCGACGATGCGCATCTGCAGCGCCTGCGCGACCGGATTGGACTGTTCCACACGCGACACGCGGCGCTCCGGAGACAGACCGGCCAGCGTGGTCTCGGCGAAACGCATCTCGGCCGAGACGCGACCGATGTCTTCGACGCTGCGCGCCAGCGACTGCCTAAGCTCGCGCTGCTGCTGCAGCAATGACTTGCGCTGTTCGTCGAGGTCCCACAGCGAACTGCTTCTGCTGAACTCGTTGCGCTCCACCTCCAGGCCCGACAGCTCAAGCTTCATCGCGTTGACGCGGTCGGCCAGAAACTTGGTGGCGCCAGGCGTCTGGAACGCGCGAATGTGCTCGGCCAGGTAGAGATCGATCAGCTTGCTCATCACGTCGATGCCGGCCTTTTGATCGGCCATCAGAAGCTTGACATCGATCACGTCGGAGCGCTTCACGGTCTCAGCCTGCAGCGACCCCTGCAGCATCGACACGACGCTTTCGAACGGCGTCAATCGTTTTTCCAGACCGACCAGGATCATGACCTCGGTGATGGCCTCTCGAACGCCGCGCACGATGGACCGAGCGACATCCTTGATCTGCTCCCACAGCGTCTGCGGCGGCTTGCGAACGAGGAAGTAGTCGGTGCCGAACGCCTTGACCAGGTTCTCGACCAGAGCCTGGCTGGTGATGATTTCGGCTTCGGAGGTGACGTCTTCCGTGCGCTTGTAAGGCGCCGCCACGGCGGCCGTGCCCGCCACCGCCGGCGCCACCTGTTCGCGCCCGAGCTTGAACAACAGCGCTGCCGAGATCTCGTACTGCCGGGGCAGGAACGGCAGGGCCAGCAGCACGCCGGCAGCCGCCAGCACCGTGGACGCCAGGATCCAGCGCCAGCGTTGCAGCAGGATGACCATCAGCCAGTCGAGGCTCGGTGCGGAGAAGGTAACGCGCGGCGTCCCGGGACGGTAGGGCGCGGCAGGGCTTGGCGGTGGTTGCATCGGCTCCAACAATTCGGCTGCTCACTTGACGGTCGGGCGCCCCGCGGCGCAACAACGCGTTGATAGCAAGCATCGATGCACTGCGTCAATCCCGTGAACGAGTGCCTCGGGGTCGCTCAACTCGCTAAGTCGCCATGCTAATCTCGTTCGGAACGAGACCATGCGAACTTTGCACGCGTGCGCTCGATACTCGCCAAAGAGCGTGCCGACACGAGAGGTGATGGCGTTGCGAACACATGAAGTAGAACGCGTCGTGGCGCCCTCCAAGCCATCGTCAACGCCGGTGCGGCTCGTGGGGATCCAGAGCCTGCGCGGCTTCGCGGTGCTGCTGGTCATCATGGTGCATCTGCACCACACCGAGCGAAAGTATTCGCACGGACCGATTTTGCTGGGTGCCTGGAATCCGATTGGAATTTCTGGCGTCGACATCTTCCTGGTCGTCAGCGGATTCGTACTCACCTACCTGGCCTTCGGCCACATCGGACAAGCAAGCTACGCCAGAGCCTACGCTTACGCCCGCGTGACGCGTGTCTACCCAATCTATGTCTTGGTGACGGCCCTGCTGATCCCGGTCTACCTGTCACAGCCGGAACTTATCAACGCGGCCGAAGGCCACCAGGTCAACCTGTGGCGATCCTTGCTGTTGATTCCCGATGTGCGTCTGCCGCTGATCCCGGTGGCGTGGACCTTGCACCACGAAGTGTATTTCTACCTAGTCTTCGGTTTCATGCTGTGCCTGCCCGAGCGCCACCTGCCCAAGGCGATGCTGTTGTGGCTGGTGGTCACGGCGGCCCTGATTGCCTGGGGTCAGCAGGTGCCCAGGCCACAGCAAGGCGCGTTCGAACGGGTGCTGTTCAACGCCATCAACCTCGATTTCATCCTTGGCATGACGGCCGCGTATGCCGTGGCCTTCGGGCCGCGCCGCGGCGCCACGACGTGCCTGTGGGGCGCCTTGCTGTGGGTGGCCGTGGCCTACTCGGTATGGCTGGCCGTCACCGGCAACTATTGGGTCAGCGACGGTTGGCGAGTCGCGGTCTTCGGGCTCCCGGCCACGCTATTCATCTACGCCATCGTGGTGCGCGAACTCGACCAGGGCCGCGTGTTCTGGCCCAGGCTCGCGTGGATCGGCGACGGTGCGTATTCGATCTACCTGATCCACCTGTTGGTGCTGGTGGTGATGGGCCGTTTGTGGGGAACATTCGGCGTGCCGGGCATGCCGGCACACCTGGCGTTTCTGGCGGCCTCGCTCGGCGTCTCCCTGGCTCTGGGTTACGCCATCTTCCTGCACATCGAAAAGCCGATCTTGAAGTGGGCGAGGCGCCACGACCCGACCCGAACGCACGCCGCGCCCCGCTCGGTGGTGACCTGATGCGCACGCCGACGCCGGCCGCATTGCAGCGCGACGTGCCGGCCCGCGTCCAGGCGCCCGCAGCGCCGCAACGTGTACTGGTCTTTCACGTTGGCAGCCTGGGCGACACGCTGGTCGCCCTGCCATCGTTCTGGGCGGTGCGCGATGCCTTTCCGCAAGCCCGGCGCGTGATGTTGACCAAACGGCCGGCGCGCGACGCGATCCCGGTCGGGCGCGACATCCTCGAAGGCAGCGGGCTGTTCGACGACTATCTGCTGTATGAGGGCGACCACCATGCGTATGGCCGCAACCCGCCACGCTGGCGGAAGTGGCTGGGCGCGCTGAACCTGATTCGAAAGCTGCGTGCCGGTCGTTTCGACCTGGCGGTGTACCTGGCCCCTTCGACCCGCGACGCAGTGCAGGTCCGGCGCGACCAGCTCTTCTTTCGGCTGGCCGGCATCCGGCGGGTGATCGGATCGCAGACGCCGGAAGACCCAGGTGGCAGCGGCGCCGTGCTCGAAGCCGAACGGGTGCTGTTGCGTCTTGTCGGCACCCTGGTCCAACCGGCCGCGCTGAAGCGTGCCCGGCGCGACCTTGCGTTGACGTCGGCGGATCATTGCGCCATCGATCGCTGGCTCGCCGATCGGCCGCGGGCGCCTTCCGACGCCGGACCGTGGGTGGCGTTTGCGCCCGGCTCCAACCTGCAGTCAAAGCTGTGGCCAGAGGATCGTTTCGTTGCCGCAGGGCAGGCGTTGATCGAGCGCTTCGGCATCTGGCCGGTGGTCGTCGGCGGCCCCGAGGACACCGAACTGGCCGACCGTCTGGTGCACGCCTGGGGGCGCGGCGTCAGCGCGGCCGGCGTCTTGCCGGTGCGCCAGTCGGCCGCGCTGCTCGAACGCTGCCGGCTCTTCGTCGGCAACGACACCGGCACGATGCACCTCGCGGCCGCGTGCGACGTGCCCTGCATTGCCTTGTTCTCGGCGCGCGACGTTCCCGGCAAGTGGGAGCCAATGGGCGAAGGCCACCGCGTGCTGCGCAAGCAAGTGCCGTGCGCTGGTTGCATGCTGGTGCGCTGCGACGCGAACGATCGCTTGTGCATGCGCCTGATCAGCGTCGACGAGGTGGTCGCAGCGGCGGCGGCGCTGCTCGAGGCCGTGATGCCCGTGTCGTGCCTGTCGGCCCGATCCGCCCTGCCATGAAGCACGACGTCAACCGGCCCTGCATCGTCTGTGGTGGCAGTGAAAGCCGCTTGCTGCACGCACTGCGTTTTCCACGGATCGGCTACCCCGGCAGCTTCGAGGTGCGCGAGTGCACGGGCTGCGGCCTGCTCTTCAATTCGCCACGGCTCGCCGACGCGCAGATCGAGCGCCTTTACGACGCCAGCTACTACGTGTTCCGCGAGCGCGAGCGCGACGCTGTGCGCCGCGTCGCGCTGCTTGCGAGCCAGACCATCGGTGTGGCCCAGCAATTCAGCGACGCGCGCGACCTGCTCGAGGTGGGCTGCGCCAAGGGCTATTTGATGGCGCTGCTGCAGGCGCGCGGCTGGTCGGTGCGCGGGGTCGAGATCGCTGCCAGCGCAGCAGAGTTTGCGCGCCAGCGCTTCGGCGTTGATGTGTTCACCGGCACGCTCGAGGCGTGGGTTGCAGCGCCGTCCTTCGCGCCGAGGCCGATGGTTCTCAGCACGGATGTGATCGAGCATGTCAACGACCCGCCGGCCTTTCTGCGGGCCATGCGATGCGCCGTCGCGCCGGGCGGTTGGCTGGTGCTGGGCACGCCTAACGCCGACTCCGATCACCGCCACGCGCACCAGGCGAGCTGGCTCGCCTTCAACCCGTTCCACATCTTCCTGTTCACGCGCGAAACACTGTCCCGCCTGCTGCAGGAAGCGGGCTTCGACGTGGTGCAGGCCTACACCTATACGAACGGCGACCCGCCGGCGCCGCAACCGTCGAGCGGCATGCGCCACGCGGTGCGCACGGTGGCTCATGTCAGCGGCCTGCTGCCGGTGGCGCGGCGAGCCCGCGACAGCATGCTCGCGCTGGCCGACCGGCCGGTCTCGGCCCAGACCTTGCTGGACCACAGCGACGCTGATCTGAACACTTATCTGTCGAGCGACGACGCCCGGTCGCAGCGGCGCACCGCGTGCCGCGGCGACAATCTGGTCGTCATCGCGCGGCGCAGTCAGTGAGATGACGATGAACCGCCGCGGTCTGTTGCGCGACCACCCGAGCACCGTGCTTCTGATGAAGCGCCTGGGCGACATGGCGTTGGTGCTCGCCAGCGCGGCGCTGTCCTATCACATCGCTTACGCCGACGGTACCGGCCTGGTGCTGGCACGCGAGGCGGTCTTGCTGGTGATGGTGACGATGCTGTTTTCGTTCGAGCAGCTCGGCCTGTACCGCGCCACGCGCAGCACCCGCGTCGCCTCCGAAGTGCAGGCCCTGTCGGGTGGCTGGCTGCTGTCGCTGGTCGTGCTGGGCGGCTACCTCTGGCTGCGCAACCACCTCGACGGTCAGGCCCTCAAGTGGCTGGCGTTCTGGCTTGTTCTGGGCTGGTTGGCGACGCTGCTGCTGCGGGTGCTGACGCGCGCTGCGCTCACCGTCTTGCGCCGCCACGGCTTCAACCAGCGCAGCGTGGTGATCGCGGTGGTGAGCGACCTCGGCCGGCAGGTCGCCGAGCAGTTGCGCGCGCGGCCCGAGCTCGGGTTTTCGGTGGTCGGCTACTTCGATGACCGCGACGCGCAGCGCCTGCCGTCGTCGGACGGGCTGCCGGTGCTCGGCACGGTGCGGGCGATGTGCGACTTCGTGGCCGAGAAGCGCATCGACGAAGTCTGGGTCGCGCTGCCGTTCCGCGCCGAGGCACGCATCCGCGAAATCCTGCAGGCGCTCAAGCACAGCACGGCCGACGTCTCCCTGGTACCCGACCTGTTCCAGTTCTTCGTGCTGAACCAGTCGCTCGGCGAGGTCGGCGGCATCCCGCTGGTGGCATTGAACGCATCGTCGATGAACGGCACTGCGCGCTTCATCAAGGCGGTCGAAGACCGCGTTCTGGCGCTGCTGATCCTCGCCCTCGTCAGCCCGGTGATGCTCATGGTGGCGCTGGCGGTGCGGCTCGATTCGCCCGGGCCGGTGCTGTACAAATCGCGCCGCCGCGGCCTGCGCGACGAGACCATCCAGGTCTGGAAGTTCCGCACCATGCGCCCGCACTACCAGGCGCCCAACACCTACACGCTGGCGACGCGCGACGACGCGCGGGTGACCACCGTGGGGGCGTTCCTGCGCCGCACCAGCCTGGACGAGTTGCCGCAGTTTTTCAACGTGCTGCAGGGCCAGATGTCGATCGTCGGTCCACGCCCCTACCCGATCGAGATCAACGACGCCTACAAGGACGTGGTCGACCGCTACATGCTGCGCCACAAGGTCAAGCCGGGCATCACCGGCTGGGCTCAGGTGAACGGACTGCGCGGCGCGCTGGACACGCCGGACAAGATGGACCGGCGGGTTCAGTACGACCTGTACTACATCGAGAACTGGTCAATCTGGTTCGACCTGAAGATCGTCGCCCTTACCGTGGTGAAAGGCTTCGTCCATGAAAACGCGTACTGAGCGCGCTGCCGACGAAGCCCCGCCCCGCCGCGTGCTGGTGATCGGTGCGTCGGCCTCGCTCGGGCCCGACGTTGTCGAGGGCTTCTGTGCGTTGGGCGACCATGTGCTCGCCACCACGCGCAGCGGCGCCTTGGCGGGCGCGTGCGGCGGCGTGCGGGTCGAGTCGCTCGACTTGCTGGATGCCGCGTCGCAGGACCGGCTCGCCGAGCGTGTGCTGCCGTCCTTCGGCGCACTCGACGTGGCGGTCTTCCTGGCCGGCATCCTGCCCGGCAAGGCGCTCGCCGCCTACGACGACGCCCTGATGCAGCAGGTGATGAGCAGCAACTTCACCGCCCAGGCCGCGCTGCTGCGCCGCCTGCTGCCGCACTTCAAGCCGGGCGCGCAGGTCTGGATGCTGTCGTCGATCTCCGGCGACCGGGGCAGCTTCGACCCCATCTATGCCGCGTCGAAGGCAGCGCTGATCGCGTTCGTCAAGTCACTGGCCACCTGGCTTGCGCCGGCGCTGCGGGTCAACGCACTCGCTCCGGCTTTGATCGAAGGCAGCGCGATGTTCGAGGCGATGGCGCCCGCGCGGCGCAGCCATCACCTCGCCAGCACACCGACCGGCCGACTGAGCACACCGGCCGAACTCGCGGCGGTCATCGTTAACCTGTGCGAACCCACCTGGTCCAACCTGAACGGCCAGGTGATTCGCATCAATGGGGGAGCGCATGTCTAACGTCTGCATGCGCGCGGCTGGGCGCCTGTGGCGTGCCCCGGTGGTCGCGCTTCGAACCCAATGCCCGAAGGCACGCCAGCGATGACACATCCCCACTCGATCTCGGTCGCCATCATCGGCTGCGGCATCTTCGGCGCGATGGCCTCGCTGCGCCTGGCCGCGCGCGGTGCGCTGGTGACGGTGTACGAGCGCCAGGCAACACCGTTGCAAGGCGCGTCGTACAACAACCAGAACCGCTTGCACCTGGGCTTTCACTATCCACGCGATGACGAAACGGCGCGCCAGAGCATTCGCGGCTTCGTGCGCTTTCGCGAGGAGTTCGCGCCCTGCATCCTGGGCGGGTTCCCGAACGCGTATTTCGTCGCCAGCGAGGGCTCACTCGTCACGGCGCAACAGTACCTCGACTTCTGCCAGCGCATGGGGCTGCGCCACGAGCGCATCGACCCGGCCACCTTCGACCCCGTGGTGCGCGACGTTGACCTTGGCGTGCTGTGCGACGAGGTCGTCTACGACAGCGCGGTGCTGAGCACGCTGGTGCTGCAACGCCTCACCGACGCTCACATCGAGCCCCACTTCAATGCCGACGTGCAGCGCATCGAGCGGCGCAGCGACGGCTTTCGCCTGCACGTGGCCGGGCAGCCGGCGCGCGACTTCGATGCGGTGGTCAACGCGACCTACGCCAACGTCAACGCATTCACCGAGCAACTCGGCCACGACGTGCCGGAGTACCAGTACGAATACACGATGGTGCCGATCGTCGAATGGGACCATGCCGCCGTCGGCGTGTCCATCATGGACGGCCCGTTCATGACGGTCCTGCCGTTCGGCCAGACCGGGCGCTACCTGCTGTACCACGTGGCCCATTCGGTCGTCGCCGAACACATCGGGCGGCACATGCCGGCGAGCTGGGTCGACAAGGCCACGGCGCCGGCCCGGCGGGTCGATGGTCAGGCCCTGTTCGAACGCATGCGCCAGGCCTGCAGCCAGTTCGTGCCGGCGCTCGCGTCGGTGCGCCTGGTCGGTTTCCTCGAGGGGCCGCGCATGGTGCTCGCGCACCGCCACCACACCGATGCACGGCCCTCGATCGTGCGCTGCCACGAGCCCGGCTACGTGACTGCCTTCACCGGCAAGATCGACCACTGCATCTGGGTCGCCGACGACATCGCGACGCTGCTGCTCGACCGGCACACGGCCGACGTGCCATGAGCCGCACGGCCGACCGAAGGGCGAATACCGGAGTGCAACGCACGGAGGTTGCCTGATGAGCCCGCACGGCCGCCCGAAAGGCGAATACCGGAGTGCGCAGCACGGAGGTTGTCTGATGAGCCCGTCGGGTCGCCATGGGCTGCGCAGCGGTACTGTCGGATCCCGGGGCGAATTCAGCGCAGTACCAGGCACAGAGGTGGCCGGATGAACCCGCCGGCCGCGCCGGCAGGGCCCGGGCGCAGCCGATTGCCGGTGAACGCCGGCGCTGCGGTTTTCGCCACTGCGGCACAAACGCTGATCGGCATGGTGCTGTATGCCTACCTGATCCGCCATTTCGGTGCCGGGACGGTGGGAGTCTGGGTCTCGTTGATGGCCGCCGGCCTGCTTGCCTGCATGGCCGACCTCGGTCTGAATTTCGCGCTCGTGCGCGGTCTCGCGATGACCCAGCACAACACCGAAGGGCCATCGGCGCACGAGACGGTCGAGACGCTGGTCTGGGCGGTGGTGCTGTTGACGGGCGCCACCCTGTTCGCCGCCGATCTTGCGTTCCCGCTTTGGTCGGGCTGGCTGAACCTCAAGCCTGAAGTGCACGCCGACGCCGTGCGCTGGCTGCCGTTCATGCTGACCGGGTTGTGGCTGAACCGGATTGCCGACGCGCTTGGCGGCTGCCTGGACGGCCAGCAGCGCTTCGTCGAGCGCAGCATGGCCGGCACGGCTACCTTGCTGGCCGGCCTGGTGCTCAGCGTGTTGTGGGTCCCACGCTGGGGCATGGACGGTCTGGCCGCCGCCTTCGTGGTGCAGAACGCGCTGCTGGCGAGCGCCAACTTCATGTTGCTGACCGCCGGCCTGCCTGGCCTGCGCTGGTTGCGCCCGCGCTGGCGCCTGGACGTGCTGCGCGACGGTGCACGCTACGGCCTGTCGATCCAGGCCCTGGTGCTTTGCTATCTGGTGCTCGAAAGCGGCATCAAGCTAACGCTGGCACGCAGCGGCAATCTGACGGCGGTGTCGTACTTCGACCTGAGCGTGCGCATCGCCAAAGGGATTCGCGGGCTGCTGGCGTCGGCGTTGCGCGTGCTGGTGCCGCGCCTGGCGCCCAGCGGCGGGTCGATCGACGGCTCGGCGCTGCGCTGGTCGCTCTACGCCCGCTCGTTCGACGCCCTGCTGGTGGTTGCGCTGCCGATCTTCGCCGGGCTGCTGGCGGCGAGCCATGGCATCGCCTGGCTGATGGTCGGGCGCAGCGACCCGGTCTTCATCGAGGCGCTGATGTTCGCTCTGCTGCCCTGGCTGGCCTACAGCCTGACCGACCCCGCGATCAACCTTTCGTTGGCCAGCGGCCGCATGGGTTGGCCGATGGGCGGTCACCTCGTCACCCTGGTGCTGAGCGCTGTCCTGGCGTCATCGTGGGGGCCGACAACCTCATACAGGGGGTTGTACGCAGTCATGATGTTTGCCATGCTCGTCGGATGCCTCATCACTCTGGCCGGTGTCCATCGCAGCGAGCACATGCCCTGGCGGCTCGTCAAGCCGGGCATGACTTTGCTGGTGCTGTTGTGCGGCGTGCTCGCCGGGTTGCTGGGCGTGTTTGCGCCGCTGCTCCTGCCCTGGCTGCCGCCGATGCTGCGATGGAGCGCAGTGGCCGCCGTCTACCTCGGTTTTCTGGCGCTGCTGAGTCAGCACCCATCGGCACGGTGGCTGCTCGGCCTTCGACAGGCGGCTAGCCCGGCACTGCAAATCGCACCCCAAGACTATCAACCAACACGGAGGAAGGGCTCATGAAATCGCACACCATACTCGTCACCGGAGCCGCCGGATTCATCGGCTCGGGAATGGTGCAACGTCTGCTGGAATGCAGCGACGACGGCAACACCCGCGTGATCATGCTGCACCACCAGTCGAACCCCTTGCGCGCCCCCAGGCAGCGCAACGCGATCGCCGTGCGCGGCAGCCTGAACGACTACAACTTCGTATCCGACCTGATCAGCCGCTACGAGGTCAACACGATCTATCACTTCGCCTCGAACTCGATCGTGCGCAAGTGCGCCAACGACCCGATGAACGCTTATTTCACCAACGTGATGGGCACGGTGACGTTGCTCGAGGCGGTGCGCAACGCGGGCATCAACACGATCGAGCGCATCCTCATGTTCACGTCCGACAAGGTTTATGGGCATGCCGCGCCGCCCTATAACGAGAACACCGCGTTCATCCCGAAGTACACCTACGAGGCGACCAAGGCCTGCCAGGACATCGCGGCGCAGAACTACCTTCACAACTACGCGCTGCCGATCAACATCATCCGGTCGTCCAACGTCTACGGGCCGGGCGACCCGAACCTCACGCGCATCATTCCGAATGCCATCCGCTCGATTCACCGCAGCCAGCAACCCATCATCTTCACCGGCGTCAAAGACTACGTGCGCGAGTTCGTGTACATCGACGACGTGGTCGACGCGATGCTCCTCATCAACCGCAAGGCCGGCCACGGCGAGGCCTACTGCATCGGCGGCACCGACACCATTTCGATCGAAGGCCTGGTGCAGAAGATCTGCAAGCTGATGAATTACCAGGACGGCATCTCGATCGTCGACAAGCCAGGCAACTTCCAGGAAATTCGCGAGCAGTCGATCGACAGCACCAAGCTCAAGCAACTCGGCTGGACCCAGCGCATCAGTCTCGATGAAGGTCTGGCGCGATGCATCCGCTCGGCCGACTACGGCAGCACGGCAGACAGCGCGGCCAGACCGCGTCTCGCGAAGCGGCCGGAGCCGCTGGTCTCACTCGAGAGCTAGCGGCGTGAGCCGCAGGATCGTCGTCACCGGAGGTTCCGGCTTCATCGGCACCAACTTCATCGAGTTGCTGAGTCGAACCGGGCACGAGGTGTTCAACCTCGATCTCAAGCCGCCGGCGGCGGTGACCGAGCATGTGCGCTGGCGGCAAGTCGACATCCGCGACCGCGCGGCGCTGCTGGCCCTGCTGGGCGAACTCGCACCCGAGATCGTCGTCCACCTGGCGGCGCGCACCGACCTCAACGGCGGCAGCATGACCGACTACGACGCCAACACCGCCGGAGTGCGCAACCTCATCGACGCGGCCGCTGCGGCCTCGGTCAAGCGGGTGCTGTTTGCATCGTCGCGGCTGGTCTGCCGCATCGGTTATCAGCCGCAGTCAGCGCTCGACTTCTGCCCGACCACACCCTATGGCCAGAGCAAGGTGTTGGGCGAGCAACTGGTGCGCGCTGCAGTCGATGCGCCGTTCGAATGGGCCATCGTGCGGCCCACCTCGATCTGGGGGCCCTGGTTCCACATCCCCTACCGCAACTTTTTCGATGCGATCCGTGACGGGCGCTACCTTCATCCACGCGGCGTGCGCGTGCGCAAGTCGTTCGGCTATGTCGGCAACACGGTGCATCAGCTCCTGCAGTTGACTCAGGCGCCGCGCGAGGCCGTGCATGGCCAGATGTTCTATCTGGCCGACTATGAGCCGATCGAGGTGCTCGACTGGGGCCAGCGCGTGCAGGCCGCATTCGGCGCCGCGCCGATCCGCCAGGTGCCAATGTCGGCGCTGCGTCTGGTGGCTGGTGCTGGCGACGGCCTGTCCTGGCTCGGCTGGAAGAACGTGCCGCTCACCAACTTCCGGCTCGACAACCTGGTGACCGAAATGCTGCACGACACGGGTTCGCTGCGCGAGGTCTGCGGCGCATTGCCGTTCAATGTCGACGAAGGCGTGCAACGCACCGTGGGCTGGATGCGTGCCGACCGACAACGCGCGGCCGCCTGACGGCGCCCGGCCGGCGCATGCGCATCCTCCTGCATTCGCCCTACTACGCACCGGAGCTGATCTCGATCGGCAAGTACAACGCCGTGATGATGCAGTGGCTGGCGCAGCGCGGGCATGAAGTGCGGGTCGTGACGGCCGCGCCGCACTACCCCGGCTGGCGCGTCAGCCAAGGCTACAGCGCCGCGCGCTATTCGCGCGAAACCTTGCAGGGTGTGGCCGTCTGGCGCTGCCCGGCCTGGATTCCCGGGCGGCCCGGCGGCGCGGCGCGCACGCTCTACGCTCTCAGCCACGCGCTGTCCAGCCTGCCGGTGCTGCTGTGGCAGGCACTGTGGCGACCACACATCGTGATCGCCGTGGAGCCGCCGTTGCTGTCGTTCCTGCCGGCCTTGATCGCCGCCCGGGCCTGCGGCGCCCGAACCTGGCTGCATGTGCAAGACCTCGAAGTCGATGCGGCGTTCGACCTGGGAATCCTGGGCGGCGCGCGTGCGCGCGGCTCGGCGTTGCGGCTCGAAGCCGCGTTGCTGCGCCGCGCTGATGGTGTGTCCACAATCTCCGCCGCCATGGGTGCGCGCCTGCGCGGCAAGGGCCTGCCGCCCGAGCGGGTGCTGTTCTTCCCGAACTGGGCCGACGAGCTTCCGGTCGACCCGCCGGGGGTCGACTTCCGACAGATGCTGGGCATTCCCGCCGGGCATCGCATCGCAATGTACGCCGGCAACATGGCGGGCAAGCAGGGCCTGGAGACCGTGGTCGAAGCGGCCAGACTGTTGCAGCACCGGTCGGACATCTGGTTTGTGCTGGTGGGCGACGGACCGGCGCGCCTGACCTTGCAGACGGTGGCGCAAGGCCTGGCGCAAGTGCACTTCCTGCCGCTGCAACCCCTGTCACATCTGGGCGCCCTGCTGCGTGCCGCCGATGTCCATCTGCTGCCGCAGCGCGCCGCCGCCGCCGATCTGGTGATGCCCTCCAAGCTCGGCGGGATGTTCGCCAGTGCGCGGGCCACCGTCGCCGGGGCGCAGCCGGCCACCGAGGTGGCGGCGGTGCTGAAGGACAAGGGCCTGGTGGTTCCCCCTGAAGACGCACCGGCCTTTGCCGCAGCCATCGAATCCTTGTGCGACGACCCGCAACGCGCCGCACAGATGGGCGCCAACGCCCAGGCGTGGGTGCGCAGCGAGCTGGCGCGAGACGCGGTGTTGGGGCGTTTCGAGGCAGCGCTCGAACGCCTGTGTCAGCCGGTCAGCAGATCGGCGTAGCGTTCTGGCGCCAGGTCGATGAACGCCTCGGCGTGGCCAGCACGCCCCGGCAGCAGGATCCCGCGGTAGACGTTGAGGCCCGTGATATGGCGCGCATAGTCGATATCGCGCATTTGCGACGCGTGCAGGCCGAGCAGTCGCGCTTTGGCGTCGAGCACGCTGCTGATGTCCATCACGGCGTTGGCCAGCACGGGTGTCCATACCTCATAGCCGCGCAACCGCATCGCGATACGAGGGTCGGCACGACGCAGCGCGGCCAGTGCGAGCCGGTTGGCAGCACGGTGGTCCGGGTGTGCGTCCAGCGGCGAGGGCAGGTACACGATGGAAGGTTGCCAGGCCATGATGATGTCGGCCAGCTGCTGCACGGCCTGGCCATTGGCATGGGCCGCCAGCCGGCCGTCCGGCAGGTCGAGGAAGTCGACCCGCTCGGCACCCGCCGCCGCACACCACGCCCGGGCCTCCAGGCGACGCTCGCCACGCAGCGCTTGACGCAGGCGGGTGGCTTCGGTCGAGCTGATGGTGGGGTCGGCGAGCCGGGCATCGCCTTCGGCACCATCGGTCAGATAAGTCACGGCCAGCGGGCTGCCGAGCTGGCGGTGGCGCAAGACGGCGCCTCCGCAGCCAATCGCTTCATCGTCCATGTGCGGCGCGAGCACGAGTACGCGGTCGCTGGCGCCGGGCTCGAGCAATCGCGGGTAGCTGAAGTCGTCACGCAGCCGGCGCGCCACCATGAACAGCGGATGGGCCCGACGCTTCAGCAACCGGATCGCTGCGGAGCGGATCAATCTCAGCACCGCAGTCCGCCCTCGGCGTGGGTCGCCGCACGCGCCAGCACCCGGCTGTACACAGCGAGTAGTTCGCGTGCATGCGCCGTCGGGGTGGGCGGGTCGGCCCAGAAGCGTTGCGAGGCCGCAAGACCCAGCCGACGCGCGAGGTCGGTGTCATCGGCCAGGCGGCGGATCGCCGCTGTCAGTTGCTCGACGCTGCCCGCCCGAAACAGCAGGCCACTGCACTCTGGCTTCACGTTTTCGGTGCCGCCGCAGGCGTCGGAGACGATGGCCGGAACGCCTTGCGCGGCGGCCTCGCAAATGACCAGGCCCTGGGTTTCGTAGCCCAGCGTTGGCATCACCAGCGCCCGTGCCGAGCGCATCGCCGCAGTGACCCCGTCACGCCCGAGCTGGCCGAGGAATCGCGCGCGCGGGTACGCTCGCTCGAGCGCCGCGCGATCGGGGCCATCACCCACCGCAACCGCCAACACACCGGCACGATCGCAGGCCTCGAGAAACAGTTCCCAGCCCTTCAGCGCGAACATCCGCCCGACCATCACGAAGCTGCGCGATGCGCCCGGATCGGCCGGAAGTGGCCGCGCGCCGACATCTACCGGATTGCGCACCTTGGCGTAGCGGCTGTCGATCGGCAGGTGCTGAGCGTTCACCCTTTCGCTGAAACCGGACACCGTGACGAACTGGTCGACGTGACCCGGCAACCGGCCAATGTGTTGCTGCACTGCGTGACGCGCCACGCGGTACAGCTTGTGCGTGTAGGAACGTGCGTCGCAGTGGCTCGCGACGCAGGCGACCGACATCGGCCGAAGCTGGCAGTTTTGTCGGCTCTGCGCGTTGAACAGCATGCCGTTGGGGCAGACCGAGAAGTAGTCATGCAAGGTGCAGACGACCTGGAACCCGGCCTCGCTCGCGGCCCGGAACACGCTGCTGGACAGGGCCTTCGTCCAACTGTGCACATGCACGATCGTGGCCGCTGGATCGAGGGCGCTCAAGAGCTTGTGCAAACCCGCGGCGGCCAGCGGGTTCCACAGCCCCTGGGCCGCTGCGCGCAAGCGATTCGGGTCACTGGCAAGGTCCATTTGTCCGGTGCAGACGACGGCATACGGACGCGCGAGCGCATCGTCGGCGCGCTGCCGATCAGCGACGAAGAGTGACACGTCGACCCCGAGGCGCGCGAGCGCGTCGGCGCTCGACAGGGCCACGATGTCGGCGCCGCCATCGGGGTAGAGGTGGTCATTAACGACAACGACGTTCATCGAACGATGCCCCGACACAGCTCGGGCGGTTGCGGACGCAGCCTCATGAGGCAAGCGACAGGGTGGCGCGCGACGCTGTCACGCCGGCGACGCGGACCGGGTTCGGGCATGATCGGCCGGGCCGGGTGCGCCTGCTCATCACTTCCACCGCAGCGGCCACGCTGCCTCGGCGTAGCCGATCTGGATGGTCTTGCGCTTGCTGAAGCCGTGGTACCACATCCGAACCTTGTCGCCTTCGATCAACACCGAGGGCGCGATCGGCCCGATGTCGTCGAAGCCATTGGCTGACTTGCGCACGATGGGCTCTGGCGCGATGTCCCAGGGCCCGTACGGAGAAGCCGAGCGGGCGACGCCGATCTCGTGCCCCTCTTCGCCATACAGCAGGCTCATGAAGAGGTAGAAGAGGCCGTCCGGGCCTTTCACGATCTCAGCCTCGGCGGCACCGTCCTTGGTCTTGGGCAGGTCTGCCTTGCTCATCACCGGCTTGTCGCGCTTGATCCAGTCGCGGCCGTTGCTGGACGTCGCCGCCATCAGATAGACACCTTTTTCCCGCTTGCAGGTGTCGAAGCAATAGCCGGTGTAAAGCATCACCAGTTGGCCCTCGTGTTCGACGATGCTGGGGCTGAACACCGCGTCGCTGTCGTAGCCGCCCGGTGTGCCCTTGAGAATGGGCTCGTCGCCAACGCGGTCGAATTTGACGCCGTCGCGCGACACCGCCAGGCCGAGAAACGCCGGAAAGGATTTGAAGAATCCACCCCGGTTGCGGTAGCCCGAGAAGTACAGCAGGTACTCACCGCGGAACTTGATCGCGAACGGGGTTTCGTGCGTGTCGTCCCACTGGCCGGGGCGGGTTTCGATCATCCGCCCGGGCAGCGGACCGCTCACCGCCACGTCGCGCCAGTCGATGCCGTCGATCGACGTGCCCTGACAGACTGCCGGCCCCTTGCGGCGCGGGTCGTAGCATGAATAAAACATGCGATAGATCGCACCGTCGTGCATCACGCTCGGGTCTCCGACCAGCGAGGACGGCCCGGCGTGCACTGGCAGCACGCGCTTGTTCCAGCTCGCCCAGCCGGGCACGTCGGCGCGGGTGGTGAGCGCCGCAGCCGGCGCGCGCGTGTCGCCCGCCACTGCGTTCGCCGGCGTGCCGATGGCCGACACCCGCTGCAGCCACAGGCGGTTCTCGCCCTTGCTCGCGAACAGCCCGCCGATGTCCAGAATCATCAGGGTCGAGACCTTGGCCGCATCGACCTTGGCGCTGCGCGAGCGGCTGTCGTCGGAGCGCTTGAAGTCGGCCAGCTTGAGCCGCAGCGTGTGCAGTGCGCCGTCGCCAGGCAGGTCGAAACCGGTTTCGAATTTGTCGCCGTCCGAATGCTCGAGCTTGAGCACCAGGCTGGTCTTTACCCGCGAGGCGAGCGACAGTTCCACGCCGTCGGCGCCGGCCAGCGCTCCGGAAGGCAATTGCCGTAACAGGCTTGTGACCAGGCCGGTCTGCTTGCGGTAGTCGACCACCAGGCCGGCCTGGGTCAGCGGCGGCGCGGTGCTCGGCTCGGCCCGGTTGGCGCCGAACGCAGACCATGGCAATGTCGGTCGGTCAAAGCCATCAAGCGCTCGCGCGCCGGCCTGCGTGGCGTCGCGCGTTGGCATGCCTGTGAACATCAACTCGTCCAGGACCAGCCTGCGCGATCCGGCCTCGATGCCGAACAGGCGCATCACGTCGCCGGAGGCCGAAGCCAGCATGGCACCGGTATCGACGATGGTCAGGCGCTGGATGCGTTCCGCGTCGAGTCGGCCGTTGTTGACGGCCGACGCACCGCCTTCAATGGCCAGGACAAAATCCTCGAACGAAATTTGCACGTTCCGCCACTGATCGGCATTCAGCAACGCTGAAGCGGTCCAGCGTCGGCCGCTCTGCTCCTCCAGCGAGACCGTGAGGTTGGTCATGTGGCTGGCTTTTGCGGCGAAGCTCAAGCCACCGGCGCGGGCCAGAGCTGCGCGCTCGATCGGCAGGACCAGCACGCTGACCTGACCCTTGCCCGCTTGATAGCGATAGTCCAGCGCTGGTTCCTGACTGCGCGTCCAGCCGGCGTCGCGCGTCGGGCCGGCTTGGGCACCCGCGCCGAGCACGCTCCAGGCGCCTGGCTCAGGCTTGAAGACGGCCTGCGGCGCGGCCTGGGCCGGCGAAGGCAGGGCGAATGCTAGAGCCACCCAGGCCAGCGCTGCGATCAACCGGCGGTGGCGCGAGAGAGGTCGGGAATCGGTCATTGTGCAAGGCCCGCCGCGGCCTGCGGCACTTCGTGCTCTCTGGGGCAAAGCAGGAGATTGATGTAGCCACCGGGCGCGGGAACGTGGTGCCAGCGCAGGGCTTCGAGGGCGCAGCCGCGCTTGCCCAGCAGGCCCAGCCGATTGCGCTGGCCGCGAATCACCCGAGCCTCATAGCCAGGCGGGAACAAGGCCATTAGCTCTGCAGTGCCGGCCAGTCCGATCCGAGTCTGGTCCGACAGCTCCATCATGACCATCGGGCGATACCTGGCGAGAGTGGCCTGCAGCCCGCGCAGCACCGAAAGCTCAAAACCCTCCACATCGATTTTGATGAGGTCGACGCGCTGAAGCTCCAACCGGGCCACATAGCCATCGGCCTGCACGAGCCGCAGGCGCCCTGCCGGCCGGTTGTTCTGTGGTTCATGGCTGGCGACGAATGTTCCGGTGCCCGTGTTGCTGCCTTGGGGGGCGAAGAACTCCAGTTCCTCGTCCCGCTCGCTGAGCCCGACGCGGTGAAGATGGACGTGCGCCAGGCCATTGCGACGGACCTTTTCATCGAGGCACATCGACACGGTGTCATAAGGCTCGAACGCATGGACCTCGGCGCAGAACGAGGCCAGATACAGAGCGTGGTGGCCGACGTTGGCGCCGATGTCGAACGCGACCGGCCTCGTTCGGGTTGCCAGCAGCGTGCGCATCAGTTCGAGCTCGTCGAGTTCGTAGGCGCCGTAGTAGTAGACGATCCAGTCGATCCAACAATTCATTCGACCAGGGTAGACATACCCTGCGAAGGGTACTTCGAACTCGCGGCCGCTGACGCGCTCGGGGTGCCGCAACAGGCGCAACAACCGGTCCCTGACGCCGTAGCGCAGCCATCGCTGATGCCCCAGCCACCGCAACCCTCGGTCCAGCAATGGCGCGCGGCGCGAGACCTCGTTTCCGTCTGCCATGCGGTTCACCTTACCTGCCTCTCTGGTCCGTATTGATTGCAACGACTTTAAGGGGCTTGTCGTAAATGCAGCAAGCTCGATTTCAGTGGGGCGCCTGCCGACCTTGGTGCGGCGTTGACACCCCCCCCGGTCTTGGGGGGTGGTAGCGCTCGACTGCCGGTTTGGGGACGCATTGCCGTCCCGCCGTCGTAAACTACTTTGTCCAACAGTCAAGCAACCAGATGGAGGTTTCCGTGAACATCAAGCATGCCCTGGGAGGTTTTGCGCTGGTCGCCAGTGCCGCTTCATTCGGTCAGATCGTCACTCAAGGCAATTCCGCCGGAGTGCTGGACAACAGGTCCGTCATCTTGGCTGGCTTGCACACGACCGATGAATTGGGGTTCATCGACATTTTCGAGTTTTCGGTGACCGGTCCCGGCGTTGCCTTGGCCCAGTTTTCAGACGCCGGCTTTGGGGATGACGGCGTCGGTTTCCAGTTCAACACGGTGCTATTGGCAGACAGCGCCAACGTCCCGCTGCTCGGCAGCTTTTCGGTAGACACCAATGGCGCCGACGGCTGGCTCGTGTTCGCCGATCTGCCCGGAGCCGGAACCTATCGGGTCATCACCGGCGGGGCTGTCACTCACGGCCCCGGTGCGGGGTACTACCTCGGCGCAGTCGGCACTCTGGTCCCTGCTGCAGTGCCTGAACCGGCGAGCTACGGTCTGATGCTGCTGGGTTTGGGGGTGATCGGTTGGGTCGCTCGGCGCAAGATCGACGCCTGACCGAAGCCAGCAGATGCGCGGGTTTTGAATGGCGGTCGTGCAGTTGCGTTGATCGACTTGCGAGTCGCGCCAAGCCGACACCACCGGCGAATGTTCAAGACGCTACAGTGAGGCGCAACGCCTGCATCCGCAAGGTCGCGCCCGCTCCCACAATCTCATTCCGACTCAAGGCACCAGCCACGCCACCCATGACTCGCAAAGTTGCGCTCATCACCGGAGTGACCGGCCAAGACGGCGCCTACCTTGCCCGGTTCCTGCTCGGAAAGGGCTACGAAGTGCACGGCATCAAGCGCCGCGCCTCGCTGTTCAACACCGACCGGATCGACGCGCTGTACCAGGACCCGCATGTCGATGACCGAAATTTCATCCTGCACTACGGCGATGTCACCGATTCGAGCAACCTGATTCGCATCGTCCAAAAGGTGCAGCCCGACGAGATCTACAACCTGGCGGCGCAAAGCCATGTGGCGGTAAGCTTCGACGAGCCCGAGTACACAGCCAATGCCGATGGCCTGGGCGCGTTGCGGCTTCTGGAAGCCGTGCGCATCCTCGGGCTGGAAAGAAAAGCGCGGTTCTACCAGGCGAGCACGAGCGAGCTCTACGGTCTGGTACAGCAGACCCCGCAGACCGAGACCACGCCCTTCTACCCGCGCAGCCCGTATGCGGTGGCCAAACTCTATGCCTACTGGATCACGGTGAACTACCGCGAGGCTTACGGCATGTTTGCCTGCAACGGCATCCTGTTCAACCACGAGAGCCCCGTGCGCGGCGAGACCTTCGTGACGCGCAAGATCACCCGCGCACTGGCGCGCATCGCGCTCGGCATGCAGGGCTGCGTGCACCTGGGCAACCTCGATGCGCTGCGCGACTGGGGCCATGCACGCGACTATGTCGAGGCCCAGTGGCTGATGTTGCAGCAGCCGCAGCCCGAGGACTTCGTCATCGCCAGCGGCCAGCAGCACAGCGTGCGCGAGTTCATCGACCATGCTGCGGCGCAGCTCGGCATCACGCTCCGGTTCGAGGGTTCGGGCCAACATGAGATCGGCCGGGTTGTGGCGGTGACGGGCGAGCGGGCCGCGTGCCGCAGCGGCGATGTGATCGTTCGGGTTGACGCACGCTACTTTCGCCCGACCGAAGTCGACTCGCTGCTCGGCGACGCGACCAAGGCAAGGGAACGGCTCGGCTGGATACCTGCCACGAGCTTCGAGGCGCTGGTCAGGGAAATGGTCGAGAGCGACTACCTTTCCGCCTCGCGCGATTCACTGGTCAAGCGTGCGGGCTACCAGGCCTACGACCACCACGAGTGACGCGCTCAGTGCCGAGATGAACCCTGCCGATCTCATCTTCGTCGCCGGCCATCGTGGCCTCGTGGGCTCAGCACTGGTGCGCCAGCTGCACGCGCGCGGCTTCTCGAACCTGCTGCTTCGCACGCACGCGCAACTCGACCTTGCCGATCCGGCTGCCACGTCGACATTCTTCGAGCGCGAAGCGCCGGATCACGTGTTCCTGGCAGCTGCGAAAGTGGGCGGCATTCATGCCAACAACACCTACCCGGCCGACTTCATTCACGACAACCTCGCGATCCAGACCAGCGTCATTCGCGCGGCCCATGCCCACGGCGTCAAGCGCCTGCTGTTTCTTGGCTCGAGTTGCATCTACCCGAGGGATGCGCCGCAGCCCATGGCGGAAACCAGCCTGCTGACCGGCCCGCTGGAGCCGACGAACCGCGCCTACGCCGTGGCCAAGATCGCGGGCATCGAGATGTGCTGGAGCTACAACCGGCAGCACGGCACGAAATACCTTTGCGTCATGCCGACCAACCTGTACGGCCCGGGCGACAACTACCACCTCCAAGACAGCCACGTCATCCCGGCGCTGCTGCGCAAGTTCCACGAGGCCCGGCAAGGCGGCGAACCGCAGGTGGTCGTGTGGGGAAGCGGCGCTCCGCGGCGCGAGTTCCTGCACTGCGACGACATGGCCAGCGCAGGCGTTCATCTGATGACCTTGCCCGACGGGGCCTACGATCGGCTGCTGGAAGCCGAGCCGCCGCTCGTCAACATCGGCACCGGCGACGATGTGACGATCCGCGAACTGGCTCATCTGGTGAGCGAGGTGGTGGGCTACGCTGGCGACATCCACTTCGATCTCAGCAAGCCCGATGGCGCGCCCCGCAAGCTGCTCGACGTCGGCACCTTGCATGCCTGCGGCTGGCACGCATCGATCGGTCTGCGCGAAGGGCTTGCTGCCACCTATGCGGACTTTCGCCGTGAAGCCGCGGAAAAACCGCCTGCGGATGCAGGCTGATGGTTGGCATCTGGCGGAGACGGTGAGATTCGAACTCACGGACGGGTTGCCCCGTCGGCAGTTTTCAAGTTCACAGTAGAACTCAATCGAATCAAGAGCTTAGCTGACTTTCGTCTCCGCAACCTCTGCCAAACGCCAACCGGCGCATGCCCGGTAGACGTGAGTTTGGCAGCAGGGTTGCGGAGAGACTGCTTTGGGCCTTGCCAGCCTGTCGACCGCGCGGATCGAGCACCAGGCCCCCTGCGATGCGCCGACTCATTCCGGAGCGCAGACCGCCCGACCGGACAAGTTCACTGCTGATCGCACGCTACAGGAATAAGGTGTCAAGCAAGCGCTCGCGAGCTGGACGACTTGAGGCGATGGTCAGCTCAAGCTATCGCCACGCGCTACAAGCCGATGCTTGACTGCTTTAGACCAGAACTCCCTTGGTGGTAGCGATGCGAGAAAGCTGGCGCACGGTGTGGGTGATGTGATTATTTTGGTCAATCGTCACCCAAGTCTCAAGGGTTCCGTATTTCTGGCGACCATTTGCCGCTGAAACGATGTATTCGCCGCCCCAAGAATCATCACCGCGAAATTGAGACTTTGCACGAAGCATTCTAGAAAGTCTATGGTGCTGGGATGTGTCACTTTGCCAGCGAATCCCCTTGACGATCAACCACTCTTTGTCGGAGGTATAGCGGATTTTTGCGGCCGGCTTAATCATTCTAGGGTCAAAGTCAAAATAG
>JANXZA010000222.1 GCA_025355745.1 Rhizobacter sp.
TCGAAGCGATGCAGGCCTATGTCGCGCTGCTCGAATCGCTGTGCCGCGAGTCGCCGTACAACTGGTTCAACTTCTTCGATTTCTGGGCTGACGATGTACCGGGCGTTTGAATGCAAAAGCCAACTCACGCACCGCAGAGGCGCGGAGTACGCGGAGTTGCGCAGAGGAATTCAATGAATGGCTTTCTCTGCGGTCCTCTGCGTACTCTGCGCCTCAGCGGTGGTGAGTTGGCTCTTCAAGACGAAGGGCGTCGCGACACGTTGAAGTGGCTCGCGGCGCTGGCGCTGGTCTGCGCGCTACCCTTCGCGGCGCGCGCCGAGGCCGGCTTCGACCTGGTGCAATTGATGCGTTCGCTGGCGCAGGTGAAGGCCGGTGTGGCCAGCTTCACCGAGACGCGCACGGTGGCGCTGCTCGAGCGCACGCTCGAATCCTCCGGCCGACTTTCGTTCGAGGCGCCCGACAGCTTCACCCGCGAAACGCTGAAACCCGGGCGCGAGCGCATCGCGGTGGTCGGCAACACGGTGACGATGAGCCAGGGCACGCGCAGCCGCACGATGGCGCTCGACTCGGTGCCCGAAGCCGCCGTGCTGATGGAGGCGATCCGCGGCACGCTGACCGGCAACCGCGAGGCGCTGGAGCGCAATTTCAAGACCACGGTGTCCGGTACCGCACAGAGCTGGGTGCTCGACCTGGTTCCGCGCGACTGGCGTTTGCGCGAACAGGTCATCTCGGTGCGCGTGAGCGGCCGCCAGGCCGTGGTGCGCGAGGTCGCGGTGGCGATGGCCGACGGCGACCGGTCGGTGATGACGATCGAACCGGCGGCCGCTGGTTCGAGGACGATCGAACCCGCAGCCGCTGGTCCGAGGACGATCGAACCCGCATCCGCAGGTTCGAGGACGATCGAACCCGCAACCCCTGCTGCCGCGCCTTCCGGCCCCCGGAGTTGACCGGAGTGATGCGCCGCCTCGTCGCCCGCCTCGGCAACCTCGCCCTACATCACACGCTCGCGCTCTGGCTGCTGTGCATCGCAATCGCCGCGACGATCACGCTGCGCACACAGTACGTCGCCGACCTGTCGGCCTTCCTGCCGTCGGCGCCGACACCCGAACAGGCGGTGCTGCTCGACCAGTTGCGCAGCGGCGTGGCGGCGCGGCTGGTGCTGATCGGCATCGAGGGCGGCACGGCCGAGACGCGCGGCAACGCCTCGCGCCATCTCGCCGCTGCACTGCGCGTCAGCGGCGGGTTCGAGTCGGTCAACAACGGCGACAACGCCGGCTTCGAGGCGACCGGCAAATTCCTCTTCGAGCACCGCTACCTGCTCAGCCCGGCGGTCGATGCGCAGCGCTTCACGGCCGACGGCCTGCGCGCCGGCATCGCCGATACGGTGGCGCTGCTCGGCACACCAGCCGGCGCGATGATCAAGCCGGTGCTGTTGCGCGACCCGACCGGCGAGACCGTGCGCATGGCCGAGGGCATGCTGCCGGCACAGGCCCCGCGCGTCGAAGCCGGCGTGTGGGTGTCGCGCAGCGCGGCGCGCGCGGTGCTGGTTGCGACCACGCGCGCGGCCGGTGCCGACCTCGACGCGCAGGCGGCGGCGCTGCAACTCGTGCGCAGCGGCTTCGCCCCGCAGGCCGCGCTCGGCCTGCGGCTCACGTTGTCGGGTGCAGGCAGTTTTGCGGTCGCCTCGCGCACGCAAATCAAGGCCGAGGTCGAGCGCCTGGCCGTCGCCGGCGGCGTGGCCATCGTCGGCCTGCTGCTGGCGGCCTTCGGCGGTTCGCTGCGCACGCTGGGCACGGCCGTGCTGCCGGTGGCCAGCGGCGTGCTGGCCGGCATCGCCTGCGTCAGCCTGGCGTTCGGCAACGTCCACGGCATCACGCTCGGCTTCGGCACGACGCTGATCGGCGAGGCCGTCGACTACGCGATCTACTACCTGATCCAGGCCCGGCCCGAGGCCAGGTCGATACCGCTCGATATCGACGTTAGGGCCGAAAGCGCCGTGCCGCGCAGCGGTGCGCAACGCTGGCTCAGCGAGAACTGGCCGACGGTGCGGCTCGGCCTGTGGACCTCGCTGTGCGGCTTCGCGGCGCTGATGTTTTCGGGCTTCCCCGGCCTGGCGCAGCTGGGTGTGTTCTCGGTCGCCGGGCTCGCCGCCGCCGCGCTGACGACGCGCTGCATCTTCCCGGTCCTGGCGCCCGACGGCGCGCCCGGCATGGGGCTGCGCCGGCCGCTCGGCCGTGCGGTGGCGGCCGCCACGGCCGTGCTGCCGAGGTTGCGCTGGCCGCTCGCCGCCGTTGCGTTGGCGGCGGCCGGCGCGCTGGCGTGGCTGCCATCGCCGTGGCGCGGCGACCTGAATTCGCTCAGCCCGATCAGCGCCGCAAGCTTGAAGGCGGATGAAGAACTGCGCGCCGACCTGGGCGCCAGCGATGCCGGCACCCTGGTCGCGCTGGCCGCACCCGATGAAGCCACCGCACTGGCGCGGGCCGAAGCCGCCGGCGTGCGCCTGGATGCGCTGGTCGAGGCCGGCGCCCTGCAGGGCTACAACTCGCCCGCGCGCATCCTGCCGAGCCCGGCCACCCAGGCCGCCCGCCGCGCGGCGTTGCCCGATGCCGCCACGCTGACCACGCAACTGGCGCTGGCCACCGCCGACGGCCCGCTGGCGGCGCGGCGCCTGGGCGGCTTCATCGACGACGTGCAGGCCGCGCGCAGCCAGCCACTGCTGACCCTCGCCGCGCTCCAAGCCACCCCGCTGGCAACCGCACTCGACGCCTTGCTCGTACCCGGTCAGCCTGGCAGGCCGTGGCGCGCGCTGCTCAGCCTGCAAGCCGACACGGCCGACCCGACTGCCACCAAAGGTCAAGGTGTCGACATGCCCCGTCTGCGCGCCGCGCTGGCCGACGTGCCGGGCGCGCAGGTGGTCAACATCGGCAGCGAACTCGGCGCGCTGTATGCGCGCTACCTGCACGAGGCGATCCTGCAGGCGCTGCTCGGCGCATTGGCAGTGTGTGTGCTGCTGCTGGCCCACCTGCGCTCCTGGGAGCGCCTGCTGCGCATCGCCCAGCCTGTCGTCGCGGCGGTGTTGATCGTGCTGGCGGGGCTGACGCTGAGCGGTGCCGCGCTCGGCGTGCTGCACCTCGTCGGCCTGCTGCTGACGGTGGCGATCGGCTCCAACTACGCGCTGTTCTTTGACCAGATCCGCGCCGAGCATGATCACCAGGGTCGGCCGGCCGACACCGACACGCTGGCTTCGCTGGCGCTGGCCAACCTGACCGCCGTGGTCTCGTTCGGCCTGCTCGCGTCGTCCGGCATTTCGGCCTTGCACGCTGTGGGCGTGGTGGTGGCGCCGGGGGTGCTGCTGAGCCTGGTGCTGTCAGCGGCGTTCATTCCTTCGCGGGGTGGTTGAAAGAGAAGGTCAACTCACGCACCGCAGAGGCGCGGAGGGCGCAGAGGGGCGCAGAGTCAATACTTGATGGCAAGGAGCTTCGACCACCTCGGTACGAGGTCGATCAACCCTCACCCCAACCCTCTCCTGCGCACTCGTGAGAGAGGGGCAGGCTGGCTCCCTCTGCCGCGTACTCGTGGGAGAGGCTAGGGGGCGAGACGGGGCTTTCGAGCCGCACTCGGCGAGTCCGCCGAGCGGTTCCGGCACCAAGCCGGAACGCGCACTGCAAGTGAGGGCAATGCGCGACCCGCAGATTGGCTGCACCGGGTCGCGAACCAGAAAATGAAACAGATCTCGAATTCTCTGCGCCCCTCTGCGTTCTCTGCGCCTCTGCGGTGGTGAGTTGCGCATTCGACCCCGCTGCACCCGATGCCCAAGCCACGCCAAGGCCAAACCCCTGTGGGAAACTTCAGGGCTCCGCCGTGTTCGCTCCTCCCCCTGACCACATGCCAACCCCGTTGCCCATGATTCAATCCGCACCGACGCGCTGGCGCGCGCCGCCGCTCGTCAAGGCCAGCGTGGTGTGTCACGCCGGTGCGGCGCTGGCGGTGGCCGTGCAGCCTGCGCTGTGGCCGTGGGCGCTCGGCAGCGTCGCGCTCGACCACGCGCTCATCACCGCCACCGGCCTGTGGCCGCGCTCGACCTGGCTTGGCAGCAACTGGCGCCGCCTGCCGGATGCAGCGGCCGCGCGCGGCGAGGTCTCGATCACGATCGACGACGGGCCCGATCCGCAAGTCACGCCCGCCGTGCTCGACTTGCTCGATGCGCAGCGCGCCCGCGCCACGTTTTTCTGCATCGCCACGCGCGCCCGGGCCCACCCTGCGCTGTGCCGCGAGATCGTGCGCCGCGGCCACAGCGTGCAGAACCACAGCCAGCATCACTCGCACACGTTCTCGCTGCTTGGCCCGCGCGCCGTCCAGCGTGAAGTCGCGCAGGCACAAGACACGCTGGCCCGGATCACCGGCGAAGCGCCGCGCTTCTTCCGCGCCCCGGCCGGCCTGCGCAATGTGTTCCTCGCGCCGGTGTTGCAGCGCCAGGGCCTGCAACTCGTGAGCTGGACGCGGCGCGGTTTCGACACCGCGCGAAGCGATGCGGCTGGCGTGCTGGCGCGCCTGACCGATGGCCTGGCAGCGGGCGACATCGTGCTGCTGCACGACGGCAACGCGGCGCGCTCGGCCGGCGGCAAGCCGGTCGTGCTCGACGTGCTGCCGGGCTTGCTGGAATGTGTTGTGCAGGCGCGGCTGCGCACCGTCACGCTGCCGCAGGCTCTGCAGGCCGAAGCCAGTGGCACGGTGATGGCGCGGGCCGGGGTCACTGCGTGATGGCGCGGGCCGGGGTCACTGCGTGATGGCGCAGGCCGAGGTCACTCCATGACGGCCCCATCGACCGCCTCGACCGCAGTTGCAACGCGCGCCGACTGGCCCGCCCTGCTCGACGCCGCGAGCGCACCCTACCGCCGCGCCGGCCCGTTCGCCTGGCGCTTCGCGCGCGGCAAGCTCGGCATGGACCCGGTGTTCCGCCACCTGCTGCGCGAAGGGCTGATCCCGCCGCATGCGCATGTGCTCGACATCGGCTGCGGCCAGGGCCTTCTGGCCAGCCTGCTGCGCAGTTGCGCCGGCTTCGAGCAGCGCTGGCCGAGCGGCTGGGCCGCCGCGCCGGTGGCCGCGCGCGTGACCGGCATCGAGCTGATGCCGCGCGACGTGCAGCGGGCCCGCGACGCGCTCGGCGACGGGGCAGAGTTCGTCTGCGGCGACATGCGGCACACGCCTTTTCCGGCGGCCGATGCGGTCGTCATCCTCGACGTGCTGCACTACATCAGCGTGGCCGAACAAGACGCCGTGCTGGCCCGCGTGCGCGGCGCGCTGCCGGCCGGCGGGCGGCTGCTGCTGCGCATTGGCGACGCGGCGTCGAAGCACCGCTTCCGCGCCAGCCAGTGGGTCGACGCGCTGGTCACTTTTGTGCGCGGCCATCGCGCCTTGCCCCAATTCGGCCGCACCCTCGGCGCTTGGACGGCGCAGCTCGAAACGCTCGGCTTCGAAGTGCGCAGCCAGCCGATGAGTGCCGGCACACCGTTCGCCAATGTGCTGCTGGTGGCGCAGGTGAGGGCCGCCGTGTGAGAACATTTTCATGAGGCCGCTGGCCATCACTGCCGGCACATTGACGACCGCCCTGGGCGCCGGTTGCGCCGCCACGTTGGCGGCCTTGCAGGCGCAGCGCAGCGGCCTGGCTCCGGTGCAATTTGAAGCCGTGCCGCTGACCACCTGGACCGGCGAAGTGGCCGGCGTCGATGGCGTCACCCTGCCCGCACACCTGGCCGAGTTCGACTGCCGCAACAACCGCCTGGCCTGGCTGGGCTTTCAGCAAGACGGCTTCCTCGATGCGGTGGCCGGCGCGCGCTCGCGCTGGGGCGCGAGCCGCGTCGGCGTGTTCCTGGGCACCAGCACCTCGGGCCTGCTGCAGACCGAAACCGCCTACCGGCACCGCACACCTGGCGGCGCGCTGCCGGCCGATTTCCGCTACGCACCGACGCAGAACACCTACTCGCTGACCGCGTTCGTCGCCGCCGCACTCGGTCTGCACGGCCCGGGCTGGGTCGTCTCGACGGCCTGCTCGTCGAGCGCGAAAGTGTTCGGCACGGCGGCACGCCTGATCGCTGCCGGGCTGATCGATGCGGCCGTGGTCGGCGGCGTCGACAGCCTGTGCCTGACGACCCTCTACGGCTTCAATTCGCTGGAGCTGTTGTCGCCCGACATCTGCCGGCCGTTCGATGTGGCGCGCAACGGCTTGTCGATCGGCGAGGCTGCCGCCTTCGCGCTGGTCGAACGCGACGCCGAACGCGGGCCCGCGCCGCCGCAAGGTTGGCTGCTCGGCGTCGGCGAGAGCAATGACGGCTACCACATGAGCACGCCACACCCGCAGGGCGCGGGCGCCATCGCGGCGATGCGCGGCGCCCTCACTGACGCGAACCTGCAGGCCGCCGAGATCGACTACATCAACCTGCACGGCACGGCCACGCCGAGCAACGACGCGGCCGAAGCGCGCGCGGTCGCGCAGGTTTTCGGGCCGACTGTGCCTTGCAGCTCGACCAAGGGCGCGACCGGCCACACGCTGGGCGCGGCCGGCGGCGTCGAAGCCCTGATCGCGCTGCTCGCGATGCGCCACGGCTTGCTGCCGGCGGGGCTGAACGTGCTGCAACGCGACGCCGATCTGGATGTCAATTACCTGCGCGAAAACCGCCATGCGCCGCTGCGCCGTGTGGCCTCGAATTCATTCGGCTTCGGCGGCTCGAATGCGGTCCTGGTCTTCGGAGCGACGCAATGAGCGGCGTGCCCGGCATCGACAGCAATAGCGGCCTGACTGTCTGGGTCCAGGGCATCGGCCTGCTCGGGCCGGGGCTGGGCTCGTGGCCCGCCGCACTCGATGTGCTGCGCGGCGCGGCGCTCCATGTCTCGCGCCCGACTGCGCTGCCGCCACCGGCGCGTCTGCCGCCGGCCGAGCGGCGCCGCGCGGGCGCTGCCGTAAAGCTGGCGCTGGCGGTCGCGGACGAGGCCGTGGTGCAGGCGCGTGTCGATGCCGGCACGCTGGCCACCGTGTTCACATCGAGCAGCGGCGAAGGCGTGAATTGCCACCTGTTGTGCGAGACGCTGGCCACGCCGGCGCCGGTCGTGTCGCCGACACGCTTCACCAACTCCGTGCACAACGCGGCCTCGGGCTGCTGGCACATCGCGGTGGCGAGCCAGGCCACGTCGACCAGCCTGTGCGCGTTCGATGCCAGCTTCGGCGCCGGGCTGATCGAAGCCGCGACCAGTGTGTGCATGAGCGGCGCGCCGGTGCTGCTGGTGGCCAGCGATTCACCCTACCCCGAGCCGTTGCACGCGACCCGACCGCTGCCCGATCACTTCGGCCTGGCGCTGCTGCTCGCGCCGGCTGCGACCGACGATTCGCTGGCGGCATTGACGATCACGCTGACCGATTCGAATGGCAGTGCGGTGCCCATCGACGGCGCTGCCTTCAGCACCTGCGAAGACGCCTCGCTCGAGGCCTTGCGGCGCGCCATTCCGGCCGCCGCCGCCCTGCCCTTGCTGGTCGCGCTGGCGCGCGCCGAGGCACCGCAATGCATTGCGATCAACGGCCTGCCGACGCTGGGTTTGCAGATCGACGTGGCGCCAGTCGCGCAGTGAACACGCCGCAGACCCTTGATCGCGACGCCATTGCCGCGCTCATCCCGCACAGCGGCGCGATGTGCCTGTTGGCGCGGCTTGAAGCGTGGGACACGCAGGGCATCGTCTGCATTGCCACCAACCACCGCGACGCCGGCCACCCTTTGCGCACCCGCAGCGGCCTGCTCGCGCCGTGCGCGATCGAGTACGCCGCGCAGGCGATGGCATTGCACGGCGCGCTGATGGGCCAGGCCGCCGGCGCTCCGGCCACGCCGGGCTACTTGGCGAGTGCGCGGGGGGTGCGCTTGCATGTTCTGCGGCTCGACGATCTGCCGTTCGCTGCGGCCGATGCGGCCGACACCTCGGCTGCTCGCGCAGGTGACGAGCTGCGCATCGAAGCCACCCGCCTGGCCGGCGACGCGCGCCAGATCCTCTACGCCTTCAGCGTCAGCCACGCCGGCCGGCCGATTGCCGACGGGCGCGCGGCGGTGGTGCTGAACACCGCGCTCGCGGCCTGACCCGGATCGTCACCATGACCACTGCCACTGACTCGACACCACCCGCCGCGCCGCCAGGCAAGCGCGCCCTCGTCACCGGCGCCAGCGGCGGCCTCGGCCGGGCAATCTCGCTGCGCCTGGCGCGCGACGGCCTGCAGGTGATCGTGCATGCCAACACCCGGCTCGACGCGGCCACGGCGCTGGTCGAAGAAATCACTGCGGCCGGCGGCAGCGCGCAGGCCATCGCCTTCGACCTGACCGACCGCGCGGCCTCCCACGCCGCCTGCGCCACGTTGCTCGAAGCCGGCCCGGTGCAGGTGCTCGTCAACAACGCCGGCAGCCACGCCGACGCCGCCTTCCCGGCCCTGACCGAGGCGCAGTGGCAGGGCGTGTTCGACGTCTCGGTGAACGGCTTCTTCAACGTCACACAACCGCTGACGATGCCGATGATCCGCACCCGCTGGGGCCGCATCATCAACATCTCGTCGGTCGCCGCACTCACCGGCAACCGCGGCCAGGTCAACTACGCCGCTGCGAAGGGGGCGCTGAACAGCGCGACCAAGGCGCTCGCGCTCGAACTCGCGAGCCGCGGCATCACGGTCAACGCGGTCGCACCCGGCATCATCGATTCGGGCATGGCCGAGGCCACGTTCGACAAGGCGCTGATCGAGCGCCTGGTGCCGATGAAGCGCATGGGCCGCGCCGAAGAGGTGGCCGCGCTGGTCGCGTTCCTCGCATCCGACGAGGCCGGCTACATCAGCGGCCAGGTGATCTCGATCAATGGCGCGATGGTGTAGGACCGACGCGGTGAATGGGCCATGGCGATGACGTTCGCGATGTTCGTCGTCTGCAGCTTTCGGGCCGACGCGTTTCGGCGTACCGGCATCGAGTTGCCCTCGGCTCAACCGCTCGGTAAAGACGTTAGGTTGGCGGCCGGCACCAGCGCCTTGGCGCTGAAGGCGGGGCCGCTCACATCCTGCGCGACCAGTTCGCGGTTCACGTCGAGCCCGGTCAGGCGCCAGTCGTGCACCGGCAGCGGCAGCGGCCGCAGCAGGCGCTCGTAGAAGCGCGTCGGCCAGCGCACGCCGTGGCGCGTGATGTGGTCGAAGCACTCGACCTCGGCGATGGCGCCGACGGTTGACGGCAGGCCGTCGAGAGTGAAGCGCACGCGGCGCATCAGGCGCTCCTTGCGGTCGATGAACAGCGCAATCTGTTCCGAGGCCGAGAAGCCGAAGCCGGGCGCCAGGCGCACGCGCAGCACATCGCATTCGTGCTCGTTGACGGGCTCGACGCCGGCCAGTTCCAGTGCCATCGAGCGCTCGGCCGCCCAGCGTTGCGCGAGCAGCATCGGGCCGAGCAGGAACAGGCTGTAGCCATCGATGACGACGGCAGCGGCGCGGGGTCGGTCGGCATCGCGCGCCTCGTCGCCGTTGAACCAGACGCGCACGTCGCCTTGCGAAGCGCTTGACGTGCCGGGCCGCCGCAGCACCTGCTTGCGCCCGCTCGGGCCGGTATGGGCCTGCGCGATGAGACCTTCGCGCAGCAGCAGCCGCTCTTCGGAGCCGCCGCGAAAGCCCTGGTCGGCGAGTGCCGGTTGCAGCTTGTCGATGAAGGGCCGCCATTCGCCGACATAGCGCAGGTTCAGGTCATTGATGGCCGCCAGTGCAGCCAGGCCGTGGGCGGCGGCGCTTTCGTCGAGCAAGGCGCGCGCGGCGGGGGTGGTGCCCGGATTCGTCAACGCCGGCAGGGGCGCGGCGCAGCCAGGGAGGATGGCCAGCGAGGCGAGCAACAGTTGGCGGCGCCTCGGGTCAGAACTCGGCATGGGCAAACCTCGTCAGTGGTGACAACCGACCATAGCGTGGCAACAGCGGCGCTGCTTCGTCAGGGGTATCCAGTGGCATGTGAGGATTCAAACTCACCACCGCAGAGGCGCAGAGAACGCCGAGGTACACAGAGAAGCGAAGTCATGGGTATTCACTCTGCGGAACTCTGCGTCACTCCGCGCCTCTGCGGTGCGTGAGTTGGCCCTTCCGTAGGACGCATGCAGACGAGACACCAGCGCTCAGCGCTGGAAGGGCGGGCGACGCGTCAGCCGACGCCACGCCAACACCGGCAAGCGCAGCACGAACTCCAGCATCAGGCGCAGGTGCATCCAGGTCAGCAACACGTTGTCGCCCCCATAGCGGAAATGCGAGACACCGCCCTCTTCGACCGACAGATACTTCACCGGCGCGTCGAGGTTGATCGGCTTGACGCCGCGCCAGGCGAGGCGCACGACGGCTTCGGTGTCGAAGTCGAAGCGCCGCATCCAGGGCTGGTGGCGCATCACCGCGATCAGTTCCTTGATCGGATAGACGCGAAAGCCGTAGAGCGAATCGGCGATGCCGGCGCCCAGCGTCTCCAGGTCGGTCCAGCCGTTCGAGATGCGCCGCCCGCGCACCCGCAACAACGGTGCCGACGCGTCGAACACCGGCCGGCCCAGCACCATCACCTCGGGCCGCGCGATCGAGGCCTGCATGAACGACGGAATCAGTGCGGCCGGGTGCTGGCCATCGGAGTCCATCGTCAGCGCATGCGTGAAGCCGGTATCGCGCGCGGCCTGCAAACCGTGCAACACGGCCGCGCCCTTGCCGGCGTTGACCGGCAGCACGAACAAGCGCACGCCGGGGTCGGCGGCGGCCAGCGCGCGCAAGTGATCGGTGCTGCCGTCGGTGCTGCCATCGACGACGACCCACACGGGGCACCACTGAGCGCGCGCGGCGCGCGCGGTGTCGCAAGCGGTGGCGCCGGCGTTGTAGCTCGGGATGAGCACCAGGTGGGTCGATGACGGGCTCGTGATCGAGCCCGCGCCCGACCCCGCGCCCGACCCCGTACGCACCGAACCTGTCACGCCCGCAACTCCGCCGCGAAGTACGCTTCGAGCCGCTTCAGCAGGCCCTGGTGATCGGCCTCGGGCGCGAAGCGCTGGCCGAGCCGGGCCCGGATCACGACCGGAAATTCGGGCGTGCGCCAGATCGGCCAGCCCTTGCCGAGGTAGGGTGAGGCGGACTCGATGAGGACGGTCTGGATCGGCACCTGCGCCATCTGCGCGATCAGCGTGATGCCGGGTCGAAACGGGTTGATCGGCGGGTGGATGGTGCGCGTGCCCTCGGGGAACAGCACGAGCTGGCCGCCGGCCTTCAGGTTCGCCACGCAGCTGCGGATCATGCCGCGCGGCGGGTCGTTGCGGATGTAGCGCGCCAGCCGCGAGCCGGCACCGAGAAAGGGGTTGCGCATCAGGCTCGCCCGCATGATGCAGATGCCGCGCGGCACGCGTGCCACGATCAGCAGCGCGTCGAGCATGCTCGGGTGGTTGGCGGCGATGATCAGGCCGGCATCGCGGTCGAGCACGTCGAGCGCTTTGTAGTCGATGCGCATCAGGCCGCACCACTGCGCGCTGGTCCAGAAGCCCCGGTACACCGACGAGATCGCGGCGCGCCCGACCACCACGCCGCGCTCGCGAGACAGGAACGGATAGAGCACGGCGGCGATCAGGTTCCAGGTCAGCGACATCGCGCCCAGGTGGATCAGCAGCACATAGAACAGCGCGCTCTGGAAGAGCCGCCGCGCGCCCGTCAAGCGCACCTCAGTCGGTGCTCGCGACGAGTTCGGACGAGGTGGCCAGAATCCACGACACGCCCAGACCGAAGGTGAGTGCCGAACTGCGCCGCACCAGCGGGCTGTCCTGGAAGACCGCGCCGTGCAGGCTGTCGTAGCGCACGAAGCCACCGACCCACATGTTGCCGAAGCGCCGCGACGTGGCCCCCAGCGCTTGCCAGCCGGCATAGCCGGCAGCGGCGCGGTAGGCCGGCCGGGCGGCGCTGGCGTAGGCGGCATCGACTCCGTAGAAATGTTCGTGGTACCGGCGGTCGGCGAACAGCGGGCCGGTGAGAACGCCGAGGTTCCAGCCGCCGCCGACAACGCCCACATCGAGGTTCAGGTTTGGCGAGAACGTGGTGCCGACGAACTTGGGTGAGCGCTGGGCCGAGATCGCGGCGCGCAGTGGCAGGCGCAGGTCGAGCTTCCACCGGTCTTGCAGCGAGGCGGCGAGCGTGAGGTTCAGGTTCGGGCCGAGCTCGAAGGTGCCGGGCAGGTTCGGCATGCCGGCGCGCGCGCTGTTGTCGCTGCTGCGGGTGGGCGTGGAAGCAGCGACGCTGACATCGACCTTGACGCGTTGCGAGTCGAACAGCAGCGCCCGCGCGCCGTCGCGGTCGGCCTTCAGCCAGGTGCCGCGGTAGACGATGTACGGCAAGGGCAGAACATAACTCCGAGACTGATCGGAACCGCGGTAGTCGGGCAGGCGCAAACCGGCCACGCCGACGCCGAGTTCCCACAGCGGGCGCGGCACGCCGGGGTTCAGGCCGGCGTCCACATCGGGGCCGGCTTCGACCGGGCCGGCGGCCCATGCTGCGGTGCCCGAGAACCCGGCGAGCAGGGCCGCACTGATGGCAGTCGCGATGGCGATTCGGATCTTCAAGTCGGGCTCCGGTTGGGCATGAATCCATGCGCTTCGATCTCGACCAGCAGGTCGGCGCGGCAGATGTCGGCGCGCAGGTAGACGGCCTCGCGCGCCGCCGCACTGTGCACGCCGACGACGCACTCGAACACCTCGCGCACGGCCGCGAAGTCAGTGGCGTGGCGGATATAGACGGTGCAGGTCAGCGCTTGCAGGGACCAGGGTGCAGCGGCGCGAGAAGCGGCAACGTCGAGCACGGCAGCGATGTTCGCCAGACTCTCCTCGGTCTGGCGCCGCACGTCGCCGAGGTGCAATGTTTCGTGGCCGACGATGCTGGCGGTGCCGGAGATGAACAGCGCCTGGCGTGCCCCGCCCACCCCCGCCAGCGCCGCGCGAGAGAAGGTCGGGCTGCGTGCGCCGTAGCGCGTCGGGTAGTCGTAAGCGCTGACCTGGCGCGGATTCTCGATGGCCAGCGGGGGCTGCGGCCCGGCCAGGAAGTAGACCTGCAACGGCCCGCCCGAGGTGCCCAGCGCGCACGCTGCGGGCGCGCCCACGAACGCGCTGCGTCCGGCGGCGGTGAAGGCCTGCTGGCGTCCGGCGTTGAACTGACGATAGCGCTCGATGCCGCCAGTCTCCAGGTTCATGTCGGCGAAGTGGTTCCACAGCCGCAGCAGGTGCGGGCTGGGGCTCGCGGCGAGCACGGCGAACAGGTCGGCATAGGCTTGCCGGCTCGCGGCCTGCAAGCCGCCTTCGAAGTGCGCTTCGTCGAGCGTCGCGCAGCCGTGCAGCCAGTGGCCATCGGTCGCGTAGCGCACGCAGCCGTGCGCCTGGTTGACGGCCGTGCCGCCGGACCAGGCGTCGAACACTGCGGCATCAGGTCCGAGCAGTTTCATCGGCACGGCATCGGCAGCACAGAAGCGGCGCCCGCCCAGGCCGGCTTCAGCGTCAACTCCGAATTCAGCGGCTGCGCCGGCGCCGAGTCGACAGCGCCGGAAGGTCAGGGCTGCAACAGCTTCGGCCGTGCGAGGCGCGACGGCGCTCGCCGCAGGAACGGTCACGAAGCCGTCGCCCCGACATCGCGAATGTTCACGCGGCGCCGCTGCCAGGCGCGCACGGTGCGGCGCAGGTTGCCGATCGAGACGACGTAGTACAGCGCCTTCAGGATGCGCACGGCGCCCCAGATCGGCGTCTTGCCGTAAATGTCGCCGGCCAGCAGCGACAGCAGCGCTTCCTTGACGCGCAGCGGATTCTCGGGCGCCATGAAAAACTCGCGCATCGTCGGGTTCGTGACGCGGAAGATGAACCACGAGAACTCGCGCGGGCCGTGGCGCAGGCGCTTGTCGAAGCGGGCGCGGGCGGCCGCCGCCTGGCGCGGCACGTCGAGCGTGGCCGCCACCACCTCGGCGCCTTCGAAAGCGCTTTGCATCGCCAGGTAGACGCCCGACGAGAACACCGGGTCGATGAAGGCATAGGCGTCGCCGAGCATCAGGAAGCGCTCGCCGCTGCTCTTGGTGCTGCTGTAGGAATAGTTGCCGGTGGCATGCACTTCGTCGCCGACCAGTTCGGCGCCTTCGAGGCGGCGCGCGAGCTCCGGGCACAGCGCGATGGTGTCGCGGAAGAACTCGGGCAGCGGCTTGCTGCGCGACTTCAGGTGGTGCGGCCAGCACACCGCGCCGATGCTGGTCGTGCCGTCGGCGAGCGGAATGAACCAGAACCAGCCGTGGTCGAACCACAGGATCGTGATGTTGCCTTCGAGCTTGCCTTCGAGGCGGGTGGCGCCGGTGAAGTGGCCGTACAGCGCCGCGCTGTTGTGGCGCGGGTTCTTTTCCTTGCACTTGAACTGGCTCGCCAGCAGCGTGTCGCGGCCCGACGCATCGACAAGGAATTTAGTGCGCCAAGTCTGGCGCGCGCCATCGTCGAGCTCGACCTGCACGGTGGCGCCATCGTCGTCGAAAGCCACATCGCGTGCCCGATAACCTTCGAGCGTGCGCGCGCCCTTGGCGGCGGCGTTGCGGAACAAAATTTCATCGAAGTCGGCGCGCCGCACCTGCCAGGCATACGGCATGGTCTTGTCCCAGGCTTCGCCGAACTCGACGAAGGCCTTGTGATCGTGGTTC
>JANXZA010000233.1 GCA_025355745.1 Rhizobacter sp.
CCGCCGTACAGCGCCACGAACACCTTCGCCTTCATCGGGATCGGCGGGAACAGCGGCATGATCGTGCGGTTCGGGAACATCATGCCGTAGGCCAGCAGCAGGCCGAACAGGCCGCCCGATGCACCGACCGTCGGGTACGGCGAGCCGAGCATCGCCGTCACCACCAATTGCGCCCCGGCCGCAGTCAACACGCTGGCGGCGTAGAACTGCATGAAGCGCTTCGGGCCCCAGACCCGCTCCAGCTCGGCGCCGAACATCCACAGCCCGAGCATGTTGAAGAACAAGTGGCCGATGCTGCCGTGCAGGAAGGCGTATGTCACGACCTGATAGGGCGCGAAGTTGGCGCCCAGCGGCCACAGCGCGAGCCACTGGCTCAACGCGCCGCGCAGGAACAGTTGGTCGATGCAGAACGCAGCGACGTTGATCAGCAGCAGGGCTTGGGTGATGGGGGGCATCGCAGGCATGCGTTGGGTTCCATTGGGCGAGAGGGCCGGGAAGGGGCGCGAAGTGTCGGGGCGTGTCCGGCATTGCCAGCCCGCCGTGGCGCAAAGCGTCGAGTCTAAGTGGGCGCGCTGCCCGGTATTTTCAATGGCGGCGCGCGTCGTGGCTGCGCGGCCGGGCTGTGGCAGAATCCGCCCTCTCGCGCACCGGCCTCGGTGGTGAAATTGGTATACACGAAGGACTCAAAATCCTTTGCCGCAAGGCGTGTCGGTTCAAGTCCGACCCGAGGCACCACCGGCTCATGCAGCACCTCTTCACAGGCGCCCTGCCACAATCGTCGCAGGAGCCTTCATGAGCGACAAACCACCCCGCTACCACAGCGTCGAAGACGTCATCGGCAACACCCCGCTGGTGCGCCTGATGCGCCTGCCCGGCCTTGAAAACGAGCAGCGCGGCAACGTCATCCTCGGCAAGCTCGAAGGCAACAACCCGGCCGGTTCGGTGAAAGACCGGCCGGCCATCAACATGATCCGGCGCGCCGAGGAGCGCGGCGAGATCAAGCCCGGCGACACGCTGATCGAGGCCACGTCCGGCAACACCGGCATCGCGCTGGCGATGGCCGCCGCGATTCGCGGCTATCGCATGCTGCTGATCATGCCGGAAGACCTGAGCATCGAGCGCGCCCAGACCATGAAGGCGTTCGGCGCCGAGCTGATGCTGACGCCGCGCTCGGGCGGCATGGAAGCGGCGCGCGACCTGGCCCTGCAAATGCAGCGCGACGGCAAGGGCCGGGTGCTCGACCAGTTCGCCAACGACGACAACCCGCAAGTCCACTTCGACACCACCGGCCCCGAGATCTGGCGCGACACGCACGGCCGCGTCACCCACTTCGTCAGCGCGATGGGCACGACTGGCACCATCACTGGCGTGTCGCGCTACTTGAAGCAGCAGAGCACGGCGCAGCAGGGCACGGCGCAGCAGAGCACGGCGCAGCAGGGCATTGCGCGGCAGAGCGGTACGCGGCAGGGCAAGGCGCAGCAGAGCAGCGCGCCGAAGAGCAGGCCGGTGCGCGTGATCGGCGCGCAGCCGAGCGAGGGCTCGCGGATTCCCGGCATCCGCAAATGGCCCACTGCCTACCTGCCGAAAATCTACGACCCGACCTGGATCGACGAGATCGTCTCGGTGAGCCAGGCCGACGCCGAAGACGTGGCGCGCCGCCTGGCGCGCGAAGAAGGCCTGTTTGCCGGCATCTCGGCCGCCGGCGCGTGCTGGGTCGCGCTGCAGATCGCGCAGACGGTAGCGAACGCAACCATCGTCTTCATCGTCTGCGATCGGGGTGATCGGTATCTGTCCACCGGCGTCTTTCCTGCCTGATGGCGCTGGCCCGATAAGCCCCAGCCCGATAGCGCCGACTCGAATCACTGATGAACTACCAACACAACTTCTGCCCTCACTGCGCCACTGCACTGCAGCTCCTCAGCGTCGAGGAAGACGGCGGCCCGAAGACGCGGCTGCGTTGCCCGGCCTGCGCCTGGGCGCACTGGAACAACCCGACGCCGGTGCTCGCAGCCGTGATCGAAATGGCCGACCGCGACGGCCAGGTGCTGCTGGCCCGCAACGCGGCCTGGCCGGGCCGCATGTTCGCGCTCATCACCGGCTTCATGGAGGCCGGCGAAACGCCCGAAGAAGGCATTGCTCGCGAAGTCGCGGAGGAGACGAGTCTGGTGGTCGATTCGCTGGCGCTGATCGGCGTCTACGAGTTCAAGCGCATGAACCAGTTGATCGTGGCTTACCACGCGGTGGCGCGCGGCGAGATCGTGTTGTCGCCCGAGTTGGCCGAGTACCGTCTGATGCGCCCGCAAGACATCAAGTGCTGGCGCGCGGGCACCGGCTATGCGGTGGCCGACTGGCTGCGCGGGCGTGGCATCGAGCCGCAGTGGGTTGATCTGCCGGCGCCGGCGCAGAGCGAGCCAACCTAGAATCAACGCGCTCCAGAGGACCACCATGCACGCCCAGAAAGAACTCGACACGCGCGGCCTGAACTGCCCGTTGCCCATCCTGAAAGCGAAGAAGGCGCTGGCCGACATGCGCAGCGGCGAGGTGCTGAAGGTGATGTCGACCGACCCCGGTTCGATGCGCGACTTTCAGGCCTTTGCGCGCCAGACCGGCAACGAACTGGTCGAGCAGGAAACGCTGGCCGACGAGTTCATTCACTTCCTGCGCCGGCGCTGAACCCGGCCCGGCCCGGCTCGGCGGTTGACGCAGCCGAAGCGCCTCAGATCTCGAGGTTCTTGAGGAACCCGCGAAAGCCCGGACCGAGAATCGGGTGGGCCAGCGCAAGCGCCACGTTGGCTTCCAGAAACCCTTCCTTGCTGCCGCAGTCGTAGCGCTTGCCTTCGTAGCGGTAGGCGAACACCTTCTCACGCCGCAGCAGCCCGGCAATCCCGTCGGTGAGCTGAATCTCGCCACCCACGCCGCGCGGCTGGTTCGCGATCTCGTGGAAGACGCCCGGGGTCAGGATGTAGCGGCCCGCCACACCCAGACGTGAGGGCGCGTCTTCCGGGGCCGGTTTTTCAACGATGCGACTCACGTCCATCAGCTTGGCGTTGATCGGCGTGCCGTCGACGATGCCGTAGCGCCGCGTCTGCTCGGCCGGCACTTCCTGCACCGCCAGGATCGACACCCGCCATTCGTTGAACTGCTCGACCATCTGTTTCATGATCGGCACCTCACCCACCATCAGGTCGTCGGCCAGCAGCACAGCGAACGGCTGGTTGCCCACCAGCCGCTGGCCGCACAGCACCGCATGGCCAAGGCCCAGCGCCTGCGGCTGGCGGACATAGATGCAGTCCATGTCGTCGGGTTTGACGCTGCGCACAACGTCGAGCAGTTCCTGCTTACCCGCCTGTTCGAGGGCTACCTCCAATTCGAAAGTCATGTCAAAGTGATCTTCGATCGGGCGCTTGTGGCGCCCGGTCACGAAAATCATTTCACGCACTCCGGCCGCATAGGCCTCTTCGACGGCGTACTGGATCAGCGGTTTGTCCACCACCGGCAGCATTTCCTTCGGCTGCGCCTTGGTGGCCGGAAGGAAGCGGGTGCCGAGTCCGGCCACAGGGAAAATCGCTTTGGTGACTAACATCTACTTTCAATCCTCGAGTGTTCGGCTGCTCATCAGCGGGTGGCCGCAAGCGGTTTTGAAGCGTCTTGATTCTGGCATGGTGCCCGCTCGACAATCGTTCAAGCCGGCCCCCGAAATCCGAGCCGGCGCATGGACCTGCTGATCATCGAACCCCTCGAGGCCGAGGTGATGGACTGGCTGCGGGCACGCTACACGGTGCGCTGCGCGCCCGACCTGGCCTTCGACCCGCGCGCGTTGCGGCAACAGCTGTACAACGTGAGAGCCATGATCGTGCCGCCGACCGTCACGCTGGATGCCCAGACCCTGCATTACGCGCCGGTGCTGCGAGCGGTCGGGCGGGTCAGTGCCGGCGCCGAGAACATCGACCTCGACGCCTGCGTGCGGGCCCGCGTGGAGGTGGTGCGCAGCCCGACCGCCACCGCCCATGCCGAGGCCGAGTTCATGATCGGCGCGCTGCTGTCGATGCTGCGCCGCGTGCCGGTCAGCGGCTCCGACGGCATGCGGGTCGGGCGCGAACTCGGCGGCGCTTCGGTAGGCCTGATCGGCATGCCGCCGGCGGCCCGTTCGATGGCGCAGATGCTCGGCGGCTTCGGCTCGAAGGTGTTCGGCTACGACCCCTCGCTGCACGCCAGCGACCCGGTCTTCGAGCGCTGGCGCGTGGCGCCGCTCGGCTTGCGCGAGCTGCTCGAACAGTCCGATGCGGTGTGCGTGCAGCTGGCCTATTTCAGCCGCTACCAGGGCTTGCTGGGCGAGCGCTTCCTGCCGTTCTGCAAGCCGCATCAGGTGCTGGTCAGCATCGCCCATTCGGCGCTCTTCGACGAGGCCGCACTGGCCAACGCGCTGCACACCGGGCGCATCGCGGCAGCGTGGTTCGACAGTCTGGAGCCCGGCACGCTGGATGCGGGCCGGCCGCTGTTCGGCTTCGAGAACGTTCAGGTCACGCCGCGCCTGGCCAGCACGACGCGCGAGTCGCGGTTGCGCAGTGCTTGGGCGGTGGTCAGGCGCATCGATGAATTGCTGACACCCCGTGCCTACCGGTACGCTGACCCGGATGCCGACTTGGACGCCGACCCGAACGCCGACCCGGACGCCGACTCCGACTCCGACGCCGACGCCGACGCCGACGCCGACGCCGACGCCGATTTCACGCCGACGGAGCCAGGCCTGCCAACTGACTTTGCAGACGCACCAGGGTGGCCGTGAACTCCGCCACCCGCTGCTGTTCCTGAGCCACCACGGCGGCAGGTGCGCGGGCCACGAAGCCGGGGTTCGCGAGCTTGGCAGCGGCCTTCGCCGACTCACCTTGCAGGCGCTCGATTTCCTTGCCGAGGCGCGCCGTCTCGGCCGCCACATCGACCTCGACATGCAGCGCCAGGCGGCACTCGCCCTGCACCGCGACGGCGGCGGTGCGGGTGGCCTGCGCGAAGGCCGCATCGTCAGCGAACACGGTGATGTCGGCGAGCCGCGCCAGTGCCTTCAGCAGCGGCTCGGCCTGGGCGATGAAGGCAGCCTCGCCGATCGCGTAGAGCGGCACCCGAACGCCGGGTGACAGGTTCATCTCGCTGCGCAGCGCGCGGCAGGTGCCGACGATTGCCTTGAGCTTGCCGACCCACGCATCCGAGGCCGCATCGACGCGTTCGAGCTGCGCCTTCGGGTAGGCAGCGGTGACGATGCTGGCGCCGGGCACATGACGGCCCGCCATCGGCGCCACCGACTCCCACAACTCGGCCGTGATGAACGGCGTGATCGGGTGCAGCAGGCGCAGCACGGTTTCCAGCGCGCGCAGCAGCGTGCGGCGCGTGGCGCGCTGCTGCGGCTCGTTGCCGGCCGCCTTCGCCACCGCGATCTGCGTCTTCGCGATCTCGATGTACCAATCGCAATACTCATCCCACACGAACGCATAGATCGCATTCGCGACCAGGTCGATGCGGTAGTCAGCAAAGCTTTTCTCGACCGCCGCTTCAACGCGCTGCAACTCGCTGATGATCCATTTGTCGGCCGGGCTGAAGCGCAGGTAGCCGTGGGCCGGCCCGGCGGGCGTGACGACGCCTGCACTGTCGGTGCGGGCCGGGGCGCATTCGGCCTTGGTGTGCTCCTTCAGGCCGCAGTCCTGGCCCTCGCAGTTCATCAGCACGAACTTGGTCGCGTTCCAGAGCTTGTTGCAGAAGTTGCGGTAACCCTCGCAGCGCTGGGTGTCGAAGTTGATGCTGCGGCCCAGGCTTGCGTAGCTTGCCATCGTGAAGCGCAGCGCGTCGGC